>VGZJ01000025.1 GCA_016872595.1 Planctomycetota bacterium | reverse complement strand
CGTCGGCCGAGAGCCCCGTGAACATGCGGAACAACAACGGCTTCCGACGCAATTTCTCGTAATTCGTCATAACCCTATGAATAGGCCATCGATCGCTATTGCGCAACGAGTCTATTCTGTCGCAGCTTCTCGCTCACCCGCGCCGGCTCGTCGGTGCGCTCGCCAACGAGGAACGGCCGCAGCAGCTTCACCGCCGCGCCGACGAGGTGGCTGCTGGTGAACGTGCTGCCGACCCCGACAAGCCCGTCGTCCGTCAGCACTTCCACAACCGTGTGGACGTTGTCTTCGGGCGCGAGTTCCTCGGCCCACCCGCCCTCGACGGTGCCCCCGGTCAGGCCCGTGAACCGAACGTCGGCGATCTTCATGCGCGAACCTCGGTAGCGTTGCAGACCCTGCGGGTCCGACGCTAAACGTATACACGCACTGGCGGCGCAGTCGAGGGTGAGGGTAGAATCGTTCCATCTCCACCGGAGGCTTGCCCATGCTGCGCGTCCTCGGCTCTCCCCACCGGTTCTGCGACGGCGTCACACGGCGTGAGGCGCTCACCGTCGGCGCGTCTGCGGTGCTCGGCGCGGGCCTCACGCTACCGAACCTGTTCGCGGCCGAAGCGCGCGGCAAGACGAACGCGGTCGCGAAGAACGTCATCGTCATCTATCTGCACGGCGGCGCGCCCACGCAAGACATGTGGGACCTGAAGCCGAACGCACCGGTGGAGGTTCGCGGGGAGTTCAAGCCAACGCAGACGAACGTGCCCGGCATCCAGATTTGCGAGCACATGCCGCAGACCGCGAAGCTCGCGCACAAGCTCGCCATCGTGCGGAGTGTGAACCACAAGGCCGGGTGCCACAACACCCTGCCCAGCTTCACCGGCAGCGAGCAACCGGTGGACATCAACGAACTGATCCCACGCGACACCTACCCACCCGGCATGGGCGCGGTGGTCGAATCGCTGAAGCCCACGGGTGTCGATCTGCCGCACTACGTCGCGTTGCCGACCGTACTGGGCTGGGGCTTCGCCATCGACCGGCCCGGTCCGCACGGGGGCTTCCTCGGCAAGAAATTCGACCCGCTGTGGAGCACGACCGACCCGAAGATCGACCCCAAGCCGCCCGCGGGCCGCCGCCCCATGTGGCTCGGCACGCCGCGCCTCGCGGATACGAAGCTCGCGGCCGACATGACGATTGACCGGCTCGACGACCGCCGCTCGCTACTGCAACAGCTCGACCGCGAACAGCACCGCGTAGAAGTCAGTGGCACACCGGCGCGCTACGACTCCACCCGGCAGAAGGCGTTCGGCCTGCTGACCGCGAACGCCCTCAAGACCGCGTTCGACCTGAACGCCGAAAGCCCGAAGGTGAAGGACCGCTACGGCCACCACCTGTTCGGCAACAGCGCGCTTGTTGCCCGCCGCCTGATCGAAAGCGGCGTGCGGTTCGTGGACCTCTATTGGGACGGTTACCCGAACCGCTACCCCACGAGCCTCGACCCGTATTGGGACACGCACAGCAAGAACTTCGAGCAACTGAGAACGGTGAACCTGCCGTACCTCGACCAGACCTACGCGGCCCTGCTAACCGACCTCGACGACAGCGGCCTCTTGGACGAAACGCTCGTGGTGATGATGAGCGACATGGGCCGCACGCCGCGGGTGAACGGCAGCGCCGGCCGCGACCACTGGACGTACTGCTACTCCGTGGTGTTCGCCGGCGCGGGCATCAAGGGCGGAACCGTCGTCGGCCAGAGCGACGCGCACGCGGCCTACGTCAAGGACCGCCCCGTCCGCCCCGCGGACGTCTGCACCACGGTCTACCAACTGATGGGCATCGACCCGGAACTGGCCGTGTACGACAAGGCCAACCGCCCCGTACCGATCAGCTACGGCGGCCACCCGATCCGCGAGGTATTGGCGTGAACCATATTCGCAGAGAGAACGACCGTTGCAACGACTTACCATGGCTACATGCTATACGAGATCGACGGTTTGCAGTACGAGGTGTTCGAGGCGCACGTCACGTCCACCGAGCTGAAAGTTGAGTGGCGTGAGGACGGTGACATTGGCGGTTTCAGAATCCCTTCAACAGACGGGGTGACGTACAGCGGAACCTACGCCTACACATCTGGCTATCCCGGCACGGTGAGATTGCGGCTGTACCGCGCCGCAGACCGCACGATACTGGTGATTGGCGATTGGACGGAGGATGGCACTGGAACTTACGGCCGTTGGCTGTTTGAGCTTACCCCTATGCTAGTTCGGGCGAAGGTGTAGGCTCAACAAGGTCATGCCGGTGGCCGTCGCCCCTGTTCAATCAGTGCCTCGAGTTCATCGACCCACTCGGCAGGTACGGCCGGGGCCACCTTGAGTGCGGCGAGGAGCGCCGTCGGGTGCCCGCGGCGCGCCGCCTCTTCTGTCGTGGGCGTTACCAGCACTTCGGTGCCGTCGGGGAGCGGCGCGGGGGCTTCCAGCAGGATCGCCCCGCCGCGCACTACGCCGTGATAGGTCGCCGGTGTCATCACATTTCTCCGATGCTGGCACCCACTATTCCACAATCGCATCTCCTCCATCTCACATCAGCAGGCCGGCGACGGCGGCGTTGATGAGCGTGGCGAGGAAGCCCACGAACAGCGCCTTCATGCCGAGCTTCGCGAGGTCGGCGCGGCGGCCGGGGGCCATCGCGCCGATGCCGCCGAGTTGGATGCCCACCGAGGCGAAGTTCGCGAACCCGGTCAGCGCGAACACCGCGAGCAGTTGCGACCGCTTCGAGAGCACCGGTTCCGCGAACGGGTTCAGGTCGGACACCTTCCAATCCTTGAGCTTCAAGTACGCGACGTGCTCGTTGGCCGCGAGCTTCAGGCCGAGCAGGTTGCCGACCTTGTCGCACTCGCCCGACTCCACGCCCAGCAGGAACGCGACCGGCGCGAACACCCAGCCGAAGATGCGGTCGAGCGTGAGGCCGGTGTAGACCCCGCCGAGGATGATGTCGAAGAGGGCGATGAAGGCGATGAAGGCGATCAGCATCGCGGCCACATTCAGTGCGAGTAACAGGCCGTCCTTCACGCCCGCGGCGGCGGCGTCGATCACGTTGACGTAGGGCGTCTCGACGGTGACGGGTGCGGCCCCCGACGTGACCGGGGTGCCGGACTCCGGGTAGATCAACTTCGTCAGGTACAGACTACACGGGCACGCCATCACGCACGTGCAGAGGATCGACACCGGGTCCGCGCCGTAGCTGATGTAAACGGCCATCATCCCGCCGCTGATGTGCGCCATCCCGCTGCCCATCAGCGCGAGCAACTCGGACCTCGTCATGCGCGGCACGAACGGCTTTACGATGAGCGGGGCTTCCGTCTGACCCATGAACACGTTGGCTGAGACGGAGAGCGTTTCCGCGCCGCTTGTGCCCATCAGGTACATCATCGCGCGGGCCATCAGGCGCACGAAGAATTGCAACACGCCGAGGTAATACAGCACGCTGAAGAACGACGACACGAAGATGATCGGCGGGAGCGCCTTGAACGCGAACACGAACCCGGCCGGGCCGTCCACCTTCATGAGCGAGCCGAACACGAACTCCGAGCCTTTGTCGGACGCGGTTATAAGCGCCTTGATGCCCGCGCCGATCAACTCGAACACGGTCCGCACCTGTGGCGAGTAAATGACCGCGACCGCGAGCGCGAACTGGAGGCCGATGCCCCAGAGGAGCGTTTTGCGGCGCACCGATTGGAGACTCTTCGAGAACAGGGCCGCGGCCCCGAGGAAACAGATCACCCCACAGGCGGCCTGCACGCGGTACGCGGTCTTGTGCTGCTGCGCCGCGACGAGCGCGGAGCTGGCGATATACGCGACCGCGCCCACCGATGCGACCGCGCCGAGGATCAACAGTCGCCACTTCCACGGGGTCGGCGGCAGCGCGGCCTCTACTGGCGGGGCCTCGTGCGGCGCGGCGGCGCTATCGGGGGCAGGCGCGTTCATGGGAATCTCGGATGTGACGTTCGAGTTAGCCGCAAGCCGCAGGCGCGCGCGAACCTTCGCGCGCGCCTGCGGCTTGCGGCTAACAGAGTCAACCTACTACTAACTCACTTCGCAAACAGTTCCTTCAGCAGCGCGTCGTCGTCCTTGGGCAGGGCGTACAGGTTCAGCGCGAAGTTCAGCTTCTGCTCGTCCTTCGCGTTGGGGAACTTGAGGATAGCAAGCCAGCCGCCGGTGCGCACCGGGACCAACCGCCACGACGTGCCGGCCGGCGCGCCCGCGGCCTCGAATACGACCGCCCGGTCGCCGTCGCCGGGCAGCACGAGGCGCGTGCCCACCGCCGGCCCCAGCACTTCCTCGGCCTTCGTGTCGAGCTTCATCAGCTTGCCGGTGGCGTCGTACAGGCGCGGCTCTTTCGCGGTTTGGCCGGCGAAGAACCACGCCTGATAGCCGCCGGGCACGAGCGCGTCGAACGTGCGGCCGAGGCCCGGCGCGAGCAGGCTCTTGAGCGGCACGGGCGTTTCGGCGACCAAGAGTTCTGCGCCCTTGCCGGACTCGTCGAGCCGGTACTTAAAGGTCGGCAGGCCGTCCTTGTTCAGGCTGTACCCGTCGAACTTCACGGCCATCGGGCCGCTGTACACGCGGGGCGGTTCGAGCGGGAGCGCGAGGCCGAACGCGGGGTTGTTGGCCCGCGCGAGGAAGTCCGGGGGAATGAGCGGGTTCGCGGTGAGCCCCCACGGGTGGCCGGGCGGCGCGGTCCAGAACTTCGGGCCGAGCAACTTCGCGGGCGCGCCGCCGCGCCCGTTCCACACCGGCGTAGCGTCGAGGAAGTTCCCACCCCACCCGTACGCGGTGCGGCACTGGTCCGCGCTGAACGCGATAGACGTGTAGCCGGGGTAGCCCACCGCGACCGCCTTCGTGCCCGCGTCAGGCATAAAGGTGCGCAGGATCTCCGGGCGGTCCCTCACCGCGATCAACAACCCCTTCGGCGGTTCGAGGCCGTCCGGCAGCGGCAGCCCCGGCCCCAGCGCGAGGTACGCCCACATCGCTTCCGCCTGCTTCTTCGGGTCGCCGTCGTACACGGACTTGAGCGTCGATTTCCCTTCGACGAACGACTGCGGCATGCGCGTGCCGGGGGCCATGCGCAGCGGCTGCGAGAGCCACCGCTCGTACCACTCGTAGCGCACGCGCTGGTTGATGGTAGCGAGGTCCGGGCCGCGCGTACCTGTGTTGGCGATACCGCCGATGTCGTGGCACGATATGCACCCCAGCCCGCCCTTGCCGATAATCGCGCGCCCGACCGCGAGTTTCTCGTTGGTCCGCGGGACGACGTGAACCTTGTCGTCCGTCGTGGTCCCTTCGAGCGCGGCGAGCGCTTCGGGCAGGAACCCGACGGTGGCGTCGCCGTACTGCGGCATGCGGAGCTGCATCCACGGCCGCGCCCGCCCGCTCTGCGTCAGCACCGAGCGCAGCCACGTCGTGCGCGTCTTGTGGCCGATGCCGGTCAGCACCGGGGGCCGCACGTCGTCGGCGTTCTCAGACTTCTCCATCAGCCGCATCTGCTCGGCTAGTTCCACAGGGATGCCGCCCTCGCCGTCGCGCTGGTGGCAGTTCAGGCAGTTGAAGCGCTTGAGCGCGGCGCGCGCTTGGTAGGTCGGCATCGGCGCGGCCGACGTACTCAGACCTTCTTTCACGAACGTGGCGAGCGCGTCGCGCTCTTTTGCGTCGAGCTTGTAAACGGGCACCTTCGCCACGTCCGGCTTCTCGTCGAGACAGCCCTTCGCCCCGGCTTTCTTGATATCGTTCAAGCTCCCGAAGGTGTCGAGCGCCGCCCGCGGCTTGCCCTTCTCCTCAATTGTGTGGCAGTTGATACAGCCCTTCGCCGCGACGACGCGCGAGCCGAGTTCGGCCCACTGCATCGCCGGCACCAGTTCGTCGAACCGCTTCTTCTGCGCCGCGGTCGCGTCGGCCAGCAGCGTCTTGGCGAGGTCGGCGGGGCGCAGCTCCGGCAGCGGCAGCTTGTCCGGCGTCACACTCTCCTCTTGTGTGCGACACAGGTAGCGCGCGATGTCGAGCGCCTCCGCTTGGCTCAGGTTCATCTTGGGCATGCGCCCGTGCGGGTTGGTTTTCAGCGGGTCTTGCAGGTACGCGGCGAGTGTGGGCGGGGTGAACTTGCTCCCCAGCGCGCCGAGGCCGTACTTCGCGGTCGGCCCCGCAAGGGTGTTCAGCCCGAACACGAACTCGTTCGGAGCGAGCGGCAGTTTCTCGTCGTCCTCGTCCTTCTTCTTCTTGGCGATGGGGTCGTTGTGGCACGCGGCGCACCCGGTGACGTGGTACAGCACGCGCCCGCGGTCGAGGCTCTGCGACACGTCCTTCGGCGGGATCGTCGGCAGCTTGACCACGTCGAGAGGCTTGCCCGCGAGCGCGACGAGGTACTGCGTGACGGCGTAACGCTCGGCGGTGCCGGTGGCGTCCGCGGTGAAGCTCTTGGGCATCGTGGTGTGCGGGCGCAGCCTCGCGGGGTCCGCGAGCCACGTGTAAATCCAGCCGGGGTACGCGCGCTTCGCAACGTCGGTCAGGTTCGGCCCGGTACGGTCCACGAGCAACTTCGCGCCGGCGTCGTTCGTGGCCGGCTTGTGGCACTTGATGCAGGCCAGTTCCTCGAACTTGAAGCGCCCGTGTTCGACCGCGCCGTCGCGGTCGAACGTGGCGGGCCTGTCCTTTGGCAAGTGGCCGAGGAACTGGTACGCCAGCGGCTCGCGGGTGAACCCCGGCCCCTGCCACGTCACTTTTACAAGAGTGCCCTCGTCGCGCGCCGTGCGCCGGAACGTCACCTCGATTGGGACCACGCCGCCTTCGAGTTGTAGGATTTTCCCGCCGAGCGCGCCCTTGCCGTCCACGTTGATCTGCAGTTGCCCGCCCTGCCACTCGGCGTCGAACGTGTACTTGCCGGAGCGGGTGATGTTGATGTGCCCGCGCCAGACGATCTCGCCGACGCTCCCGACTTCCGGGTGCGGGCTTTCGCCTTTCGCGAGCGCGACCGCGGGCGTCGGCTCGAGCCGACGCACGCGCTTCGGCTCTTCGCCACTGGTGAAACTGCTATACGTGGTGATCAGGCCGGGCTTCAGGTCCGACGGCTCGACGGCCCGCGCGGCGCTCGTGACCGAAACGAGCGCGCCCGCAAGGAGAAGGTATCGCATAGGTGGCAGCAAAACTTGCGAGTGAGGTAGGGCAGGGGAGTAGTCGATTATCTCGATCAGCCGCACGCTCGCAAGGGGAAAGCCGCACGCTGTTGAGCACAAACTGTGTCGCGCAGATAATCGTATAGTCTGTGGGAAGCACCTTGAACGGCCGCTCCACCGGCCGGTACACTTCGCTCACGGTTCGACAGTTTCGCTCCCGACCTCGTCCCCCTCCCGTGAGGACCGCTATGGCCCGCTCAACGCGCCCGCGTCGGCTGCTCTCGTTGGAGTCCCTCGAAGACCGCAGTGTTCCCGCGACATCGCTCTCGGCCGGCAGCGACAATCTCACGGTACACGAGAACGGCCCGGCACAAGCGGTGGACGTACTAAACAACGATTCCCCCGGCACGCACGTCACGCAGGTCGCAGGCGAAGACGTCACCACCGGCCAAACGGTCACGCTCCCGTCCGGGGCCACGGTCACGCTGCTCGCCGACGGCACGCTGCGCTACAACCCGAACGGGAAGTTCGAGTCGCTGGGCACCGGCGAGACCGGCAGCGACAGCTTCCAGTACACGATTGCCGCTCAGGCCTCGGACACGGACCCGATCACCCTCTGGGACGACTTCCTCGATAGCGACATGGCGAACGATCTGGGCACCGGGCACCTGAGCGACGGCATCCCGTTCGTCGGCGCGGACGCCGACCAAGCCAACAACGAGAAGGGAACCGAGGCACTTGCCGCCGTAGTCGAGCAGGTCTACGTCATCGTCGGGCGCGGCAAGGACCCCGGCACCGTCGTTGACCCGGACGACGACGACGGCGACAGCTTCAACTTCACCGTTGCGGCAGGGCACGAGTTCGACTTCCGCCTCGAACGCACCAGTGGCAGCGAGTCTCAGTTCAAGTGGCTGTACTCCGACCACGACTTCGGCGGTTCGTCTTCTACCCAGTTCACGAGCCAACCGTTGGAAGTGACCGGCTTCGCCGCTGGCGACTACTCGGCGCGAATGTTCTACGCCGGCACCGGGTTCTGGAAGGCCACGATCACCGTTCGCAACACCGGCGGCGGGAGTGGCAGTAGCCCGCAGACCGCGACCGGCGACGTGTCCGTCTCCGTAACCGGCGCGAACGACGCGCCGACCGTGACACCGAAGACGTTCACTCCCAACGAGAACCTCGCCAACGGCTCGGTGGTAGGCACCGTCACGGCCAACGACGCGGAGGGCCAAGCGCTCACCTATGTCATCACGAACGGCAACCAGTCCGGGGCCTTCGCTATTAACCCGACCACCGGCGTCGTGACGGTCGCGGACGCCACGAAGCTGAACTTCGAGGTGACGCCGTCGTTCGCGCTTACCGTGCAAGCGACCGACAGCTCCGGTACACCGGCTAGCGGCAGCGCGACGATCACGATCAACCTGAACGACGTGAACGAGCCGCCGACGCCCGCGCCGCAGCAACCGCTGCTGCTCCCCGGCACCGCCGACACTTTCTTCGACATGCCGCCGGCCCCGGACGGCGCGCCGCCCGCGGTCGCGGTCCACAACCTGTACCAGTCGATCCTCGGTCGCCTCGCCGACCCGTCGGGGCTGGCGAACTTCCAAGCGATTCTCACATTCGGGGTGTCGGCTCAAGAAGTGGCGCGCATCATCTGGACCTCGCAAGAGCACCGCGAACAGCAGGTGCGCGAGCTGTACCTCGCGATCCTTGGGCGCGAGGCCGACGACGCGGGGCTGGCCGGCTGGACCGGGCAACTCCTCGCCGGGCAAAGTGAAGAGTGGGTCGCGGAGCAACTGCTGAACTCTGCGGAGTTCTCCGCCGCTCTTTCCCCCGCGGAGGTCGTGCAGAAGCTCTATAACGTGTTGCTCGGTCGGGTCGCGAGCGCGGCGGAAATCCAGAGCCAACTCGCCGGGTCCGGCGGCAACCTGCTCGCCGTTATCCGTTCCGTGGTGTACTCGGACGAGGCCCGCGTCCGGCTCATCGACGGGTTGTACGAGGGCTACCTGAACCGCGAGGCCGATGCGCCGGCGGTGGAGAGCCTGCTGGCGTTCCCGAAGTCACCGGGGTACTCGCTGTTCGGGCTGGTGTCGGCGATTCTCACGTCGGCCGAGTTCGGTGTGAAGGCCGACGCCCGCGACCCTCTGGGCGTGCTGTAAGCGCGCGACGGGTTACAATTCGACACGGTCGGCGCGGGCCTCGTCCGCGCCGAACCACGCGCGCGGCTCCACCTTGTAGTAGGCGCGGAGCAGCTCGTACAGTTCCGCGTGAAGGCCGAACAGGTCGTGTGGGCGGCAGTAGAAGGCTTCGGTCGCGTCGGCGAAGAACTCGGCCTCGTTCTCGGCCGCGTGCGGGGTGAAGAACGTCGGTTCGCCGGCGCGGAGGGCGCGCCGGTGGTCCGCGAACGCTACAGCCACGACGTACTTCCAGCGGGTCTCGAGCGCCGGGTTTTCCAGCGCCGGCGTACCGAGCGACACACCGTCCACGAAGTCGAGTTGGTGGGCGAATTCGTGGATCACCACGTTGTACCCGGCGTCCGGCTCGCGGGCCTCGCGCGCCACGTCGTCCCAAGCCAACAGCACCGCGCGACGGTCCACGGCCTGCCCGGACAGCGGTTCGTCGGAGAGACAATCGTCTTCCCAGTCGTCACTCGCAACGGGCGTTCGGAACTCGGTCGGGAACAGCACCACGTCGCGGGCGCGCGGGAAGAACCCGCGATCCGTACCGAGCAGCAACAGCGCGGCCTGCGCCGCGACCGTGACCGTCATCTCTTCCGAGACGCGCCCCAACCCGCCCCGGCCGATCCAGCGCTTCTCCGAAACCAGCACGCGGGTGACGTCGTGCAGCCGGGCGCGCTCCGCGTCGGAGAGCCTCGGGTAGTGGCCCATCGTACGGGCGAGAACTGCGGTCCAGCGCACCGGGAACGGCCCCGCGAGGAGCTTACGTCGACGGCGCGCACGGAGCCACGAAAAGAGCATGAGGGCTACGCGGAGGGAGGTTCGGTGGGCGGCGGTTCCGGTGGGGGCGGCGCGGGCTTCACGTAGAACGCGAGCAGGTTGCGGCCGTAGCTCCGCAGGTCCCACTCGCCGGGGTTCGGCAGGCGGTCGAGCGGGAAGCCGTCTTCGGCTTGAATCGTCAGCACGCTTTCCGGCGCGGCCTTTTCCAACAACAGGTTCACGAGCGCGAGGAACTCGTCGCCCTTCTCGCTCAGGTCCGGGAACGGCGGGCTGAGGAACAGGTTCACCGGGTCGCGCGGCGGGAGCCAGCGCTCGGCCCAGCGGTAGGCGTCGGCCTTCAGCACCTGCACCTTGTCGCCGATGCCGAACTCGTCGGCGTACTTCTGGATGTCGGTCGCCTGTCGCGGGTCCTTTTCGATCAGCCGCGCGGCGGTCGCGCCGCGGCTCACGGCCTCGAGGCCCACGACGCCGGTTCCGGCGAAGATGTCGTAGAACGTGCGGTCCGGTACGGCGTTGCCGAGGATGCTGAACAGGGCCTCGCGCACCATTTGGGGCGTGGGCCGCATGCCCTCGTGAACGACGACGGTGAGCTTGCGCCCGCGGAGCGAGCCGGCGACGATGCGCACTTGCGTTTTTTCGAGCATGGTTCTGGGACACGGTTCGGGCGCGGCAAGTTCGCCGGTTGCCCTGTATTCACTATCCGACCGCGGCACGGTCGCTACAAGCCCACCCGCCGGAAGTGCGCCACTTTCCCGGCCCCGCTCCGCCCGCGGTCGGGCTTTTCAGAACCGCTGGCGCGAGCTATAAGCCGGTAGCCGTTCTGCGCGTGGAGGTCGTTCGATGCGAACCGCTGGCGTCGTGATGGGGTTGGGCGTTCTGATCCTCGCGAGCGCGAGTGCGCAGCCGCCCGCGGTGCCGGGGATGCCGATCCCGCCGCCCGCGGCCAAGCCCGCGGACCCGAAGCTCGACGTCCACTTGCAGGCGTGGGAAAAGAAGATGTCCGGCACCACGAACCTGCGCACCGAGATCGGGCTGAAGCGCAAGGACGCGGTGTTCAACAAGGAGCGCGAGTTCACCGGCGTCGTGCTGTGTATGAAGCCCACGTTCGCCGTCCTACGCCTCGACTACACCGGTGACCCCACGAAGGCCGACTACGAGGCCTACATCTGCGACGGCAAATCGGTGTACGCCTACAGCGGCAAGGACAAGACTATTACTGAGGTGAAGCTGCCGCAGAACCAAGTCGGCGTCGACAACCTAATGCTCGACTTCCTTTCGGGCATGAAGGCGAAGGACGCGAAAGAGCGGTTCGACATCGATCTGTTCAAGGTGGACGATCACTACGTCTACCTCGATATCAAGCCGCTGCGCCCCGCGGACCAGCGCGAGTTCAAGAACCTGCGACTGGCCCTGTACGGGCCCGGCGCGGCGACGGCGAAGGTCGCGTACCTGCCGGCGCAGGTGTTCATGGTGAAGCCGAACGGCGACAGCGAGATGTGGAAGTTCACGAACCCTCAAACGGACCTGCCGGGCGTAGACGCGAAGGCGTTCCAGTTCGTGCCGATCAAGGGGTGGCAGCACGTACAGGCGCAGCCGCCCGGCCCGCTGCCGAAAGGCCCGGTCGCGCCGTTCCCCCCGCCGGCCACGCCCGGCGCGGTGCGCCCCAACAAGTGACTCGCGCGCGAAGCCGCGAGCGGTCGCCTCTCGCGGCTTCGCAAACACCATAGCATTTCTCAATTTCTCATTCCCCTTTCACCCACGCGGCGTAACGATGTTGACAGCCGGCGGGTGTTGTAGCCCCGCGCGGCGTCCGTTCATTCCGCACTTCGCAAGGGGAGAGAGTCATGCGGGCCATTCGGTGCATGTTGGCGGCGTTCCTCGCCGCTGGGATCGTCACGGTCGTCGCGGCCCAGCCCGGCACCGGCGGGTTCGGTCGGGGCGGCGGCGACGTCGAGACGCTGGTGTTCACCAACGCCGCGCTCCAAGAGGAACTGAAGATCACCGACGCGCAGAAGGACAAGTTCAAGCCCGTCTCCACGAAGCTCGCCGACCTCAGCAAGAAGCGCAGCGAGATGTTCGGCAAGGGCGGCAAGGGCGGGTTCGACAAGGAGAAGTTCACCGAGCTGCAGGAAGAGGGCAAGAAGGTCGCCGAGGAAGCCAAGAAAGTGCGCGACGAGGTGCTGACCGCAGACCAGAAGAAGCGCTTGAAGCAGATCGGCATTCAGGTGATGAGCTTCCAAGTGTTCAGCGACCCTGAAGCCAAGACCAAGGGCGGGTTCGGCGGGGCGTCCGAAGCGCAAAAGGCCACGATGAAGGAAGTCCAAGACGCGCTGAAGCTGTCCGAGTCGCAACTGAAGACCGTTCGCGGCGCGATCACCGACTACAACAAGGAACGCCAAGAGATCAACAAGGAAGCCGGCATCGGCGGTTTCGGCAAGCAAGTGGACCCGGAAAAGAAGGCCGCGGCCGACAAGAAGATCGACAAGTCCCGGAAGGAAGCGTGGCTGAAGATCGAGGAGGCGCTCGACGCCACCCAGAAGACCGCGTGGAAGGGCCTCGTTGGCGACGCCTTCGACACGAGCAAGTTGGCCCCCGCGCCGGCCCCTAAGAAAGACTAAGTGGGATGGGCACCGCACGGGCCGCGCGCCGGGCCACCGGCGCGCGGCCCGCGTCGTTTTTGGATCAGTCGCCGATGCGCAGCGGGAACCCGAACACCGTGACGACAGGGCGCGGGTCGGGGTCCGAATAGGACGACGCCAGCGGCGGTACGTACACCGGGGCCGCGGTGCGCGCCGGCGCGTAGTTCCCCAGCACAGTCACCTCGCCCGCGTCGAGCCACACCACACAACAGCGGTGGCAGGTGTCGATGACCGCGTTCCCGCCGGCGTGGTACGGGTGCGTGTCCATCGGCTTCGCGCACCGCGGGCACGACAGGCGGCGCGTCAGTTCCGCGCGGTCGAAGGGCAGGGCCGGGGTCGCGGTGCCGCCGGCGCGCGCGCGCTTCAGTTGCACGATCTGGTTGAACGTGGCGTTGGCCGTGAGGAACCCGCGACAGGTGCCGCAGTACTCGACCGCGTGGCCGTCGATGGCAGCACGGGCGAGCGGGTCGGCGCACACCGGGCACGCCCGCGGCGCGGCCCCGCCGATCAGCGCGACCCCGTCGGCCAGTTCGGTGGGGAAGTGGAACGTCTCGCAGTACGGGCACCGGAAGTACGGCCGGTTCCCGACCGGCTCCAACCCGGCCCCGCAGTTCTGGCAGTTCATGGCGACGGCTCACGCGCGGATCGATGCCCAAGCGTAGAACGGCGCGGGCCGGTGTCAACGCGCGGCGTTCCCCGCGCCCGGCGCGTTTGGTATGCTGCCCGAATCCCTCATCGTGCCCCCGCGGTCGCATGCGCTCACTCTTCGTGTTCACCTCACCGCCCGACCTGTGCAGCTACCTGCCGCACGAGCGCTCCGCGCTCACCTACGAGATGGTCAGCGAGCTGACCGCGGCCGAGTACGAGGCGCGGCTGCTGGCCGGGTGGCGGCGGTTCGGGTTTACGATGTTCCGCACGACCTGTCCGGCGTGCGAACAGTGCGTTTCGGTGCGCGTCCCGGTGGCGACGTTCGCGCCCAACCGGAGCCAGCGCCGGTGCCTCGCACTCAACGACGGCGCGATCACCGTGCGCGTCGGCGCGCCCGCCGTGACCGACGAAAAGCTCGCGCTGTACGACAAGTTCCACGCGTTCCAGAGCGGTCACGTCGGCTGGGCCGATCACGGGCCGAAGGACCCGGCCGATTACGCCGAGTCGTTCGTCGAACACCCGTTCCCCACGCAGGAGTGGTGCTACTACTCCGGCGAGAAGCTCGTGGGCGTCGGGTACGTGGATCGGCTCCCGTCCGGGCTGTCCGCGATCTACTTTTACCACGACCCGGACGAGCGCGAGCGGTCTCTGGGGACGTACAACGTGCTGTCGGTGCTGCGCGCGGCGGGGGCGTGGGGGGTGCCGCACGTGTACCTCGGCTATCTGGTTGAGGGGTGCCGGTCGTTGGAGTACAAGGGCCGGTACCGCCCGCAAGAGGCGCTTGGCGCGGACGGCGTGTGGCGACTTCGTACGTAGTTCCCGCGGTGCCCCCTTGCCCTTCGGCCGCGCGTGCGGATACCATCAGAACCTGCGACACGTCGGTTCCCCACTCGCGCCGGAGATGGGCATCTATGGCCGTTGAACTGCGCTGCCCGGAGTGTCGGGCCAAGCTCCGCCTGAAAGCCGCGCCCGAGGCCGGGACCGAGGTCGAGTGCCCGAAGTGCGGCACCGTGTTCCCCGCGCCCGAGGCCGAGGCACCGGACGAGGAGGCCGCCGCGAAAGCGGACATGGTCGCCGAGTTGAAGAAGGTCAAGGAAGGGGGGGAGAAGGGTGCGAAGGCCGAGAAGGGCGACAAGGCCACGGCCACGAAGGACGAGAAGAAGCCCGACGAGAAGAAGCAGCCCAAGAAGCGCAAAGCCAAGAAGAAGGAAACGAGCCGGGCCGCGCTCATCGGCGTAATCTCGTCCGGCGTCCTGATGCTCGCGGTCGTGACCGGGGTGCTGATCTGGTACTTCACGCGCACGTCGAAGGCCGTCGAGATGCTGTACTACGCGCCCGAGGACGCGCAGTTCGCCATCGGGCTGAACATCGGGCACGCTCAGAAGTACCCGGAGTTCTACAAGTCGCTCGCCTCGGTCCAAAAGGACACCGACTTCAAGTTCGCGGGCGACATCATCGGTAAGGCAACGGGCAACACCGACCTCGACGGGCTGGCCGACTACATCGTGAAGGCCACGTCGGTCAAGAACGGCTGGTCCATCATTTACCGCACGAAGGCCGAGTTCGACGGCGACCTGTCGAAGGTTCCGGGTGCAACGAAGAAGTCGCTCGACGGCAAGACGTACTACGCGGTTGCCAACTTGCTGCCGAGCAACCAGACGGGCCTGCTGTTCGCGCCGACGAACCGCCTCATCGTGGTGTGCCCCTCCGCGATGGAGTCGCAGCCGGTGTTCAAGAAGATCATCAACGGGCATGGGGACAGCAAAGAGAAGACGATGGGGATTCGTATGGCCGAACTCGGCAAGCGCGTGACCCGCGGCACGTTCTGGCAGATGACGTTGTTCGACGACGCGGTGAAACCCAGTGGCGCGCCGCGCCCGAGTCAGTCGAATCAGGGCGGCGGGCAACCGGGCGGGGGCCAACCGCCGCAGCCGGGTGGCGGCGCGCCGCCGCAGCCGGGCGGCGGACAACCGCCCGTGCCCGGCGGTGGAGGCGCGCCCCCAATGGGGGGCGGGGGGACCGGGGGCGGCAACAGCGCGGACGACGAAGAGAAGGTCAAGCGCGCGCAACTGTTCGCCGACGCTCAGGGGGGCGCGCAGGGGATCGGTGTCAAGGCGAGCATCGGCAGCCGCGAGGTCCGGTTCGAGGTTATCGTTTGGCACAAAGAGGGCGACAAGCACACCACGTTCGCCAAGAAGATGAAGGAACACGAACTCGGGAAGGGCGACGAGGGCACCCCGCCCAAGTGGTTCAAGGACGACACCACGAAGATGGGCGACCGCAAGGTTCAGGCCCAACTGCTCTCGAACATCTCGTTCGGGACATCGGGCCAACTGTTCTACGCCCGCAGCTCGGCCGAAACGGTCGATCTGCAACAGTCGTCGAGCCAAGCGATGGGCGAGGTACTCGGCCTCCGGCCCACGCAGGGCGGGATGACACCGGGCGGGCCGGGCGGCGGTGGACCCCCGATGCCCGGTGGGGGCGGGGGCGCGCCGCCACAACCCGGTGGTGGTGGACCGCCTCCGATGCCCAAACAGCGCCGGCAGTTCGCGCGGGATCGCGCGTGAACGCTGCATGGCCCCCGGCGCGCCCCGCGGTCCCGCTCGCCGTACTCGTCAGCGGCGGGGTGGATAGTGCCGTCCTAGTCGCGGAAGCCGTTCGCGCGTACCCCGCCGTGCACCCGCTGTACGTCCGCACCGGCCTCCTCTGGGAAACGGTCGAGCTGGCGCACCTTGACAGCTTCCTCGGCGCGATACGCGCCCCGAACCTGCGACCACTCGTCGTTCTCGATCAACCAATCACCGACGTGTACGGCGCGCACTGGAGCGTGTCCGGCGACGGCACGCCGGGCGCGGACACGCCCGACGAAGCCGTGTACCTGCCGGGCCGCAACGTGCTCCTCTTGGCGAAGCCCCTGCTCTGGTGCCACTTGAACGGCGTGCCCGAAATCGCCACGGCCCCGCTCGGCGAGAACCCGTTCCCGGACGCCACGCCCGCGTTCTACGACGACTTCGCCCGCGTCGTGAGCGCCGCGATCTCCGGGCGCGTACGGGTGCTGCGCCCCTACGCCCACCTTCACAAGCCCGACGTGCTGCGCCGCGCGCGCGGGCTGCCGCTCGAACACACGTTCTCGTGCATCCGCCCGGCCCTCGGCGGTGTACACTGCGGGGCGTGCAACAAGTGCGCGGAGCGCAAGCTCGGCTTCAGCGAAGCCGGCCTGAGTGACCCGACCAACTACGCGAAGGATAAGCGATGAAGGATGAGGGATGAAGTCGGAAAGAGGAACGCGTAACAGACCGCGTTCATTCCACGAGGCGAGCGCCGAACCTTGATGGCACTTCCATCTGTTCATCCCTCCTCCCTCCTCCCTCCTCCCTCCCAACAGGGGTGACGATGTTCCGGGTGACGAAAGAGATCCACTTCTGCTACGGCCACCGCCTGCTGAACTACGCCGGCAAGTGCCGCCACCTGCACGGGCACAACGGCCGGGCCGTGGTCACACTTGAGTCCGCGGAACTCGACGCGCTCGGCATGGTCGTCGACTTCTCGCAGATCAAGCGCGTACTGGGGAAGTGGATCGACGACGCCCTCGACCACCGGCTGTTGCTGCACGCGGACGACCCCATTATCCCCGACCTGCTGCGGCAGGGCGAATCGTTCGTGACGCTGAACACGAATCCGACGGCGGAGAACATTGCGCGGCTCATCTACGAGCGCGCCGCCGCTGCCGCCATGCCTGTGGTCGAAGTGACGCTGTGGGAAACGGAGGCGTCGTTCGCGACGTACCGCCCGACGCCCGGCGAGCCGGACCCGCCGCTCGTAGTGCGCGAGGTCGCGGGCACGAAGTAGCGCCCCCGATTCGGGAACCAAAACGGTCGCGTCGTGCTCTGAGAAGCAGCTGTAATCAACGCAGGACGACCGATGAGCTTCTTTGTGATGGTGGTGCAATCGCCGGGTTAGATCTTCGGGCCGCTGATGCTGCTCGCGGGGTTGGTCACGCTGGCGATGTGCGTGCGCGCGGCCCGTCGGTCCGACCGCGCCGCCGCGCGCCGCGCGCTGCGGTGGTCGGCGGTACCGCCGGCGCTGGGGGTCGTGGGCGTACTCTTCGGCGTCGTCGTACTGGCACTCAACGGCCAGATCGAGAAGGCGTGGGGAAGCGGGGCACCGTACCTTAGCTGCACGGTCCTCTTCGGCCTGTTCGTCGCCGACGTGCCCGCGCTCTGGACGCTGATGGTCTACCGGCGGGGACCGACCGCGCTCTCGTGAGCGCTACCGCCGCGCGCGCCACCGGCTGCACAGGTCGCGCGCCGCGTCCGGCCACGACGGGAAGCGGAACGTGAACCCCCCGTCGAGCAACCGGTCCGGTACGACGCGCCGGCTTTTCAGCACAAGCTCCGATTCCGTCCGCATCGCCCACGTACCCAGTTCGATCATCCACCGCGCCGCGGGCAGGCCGAACCGCGCGCCCCACGCCTCGCGCAGCGCGCGCATGAAGGCCGCGTTCGGCAGCGGTTCCGGCGCGGCGACGTTCACCGCGCCGCTCAGTTCGTCGTGTGCGATCAGGAACTCGACGGCCGCGATGAAGTCGGCCTCGTGGACCCACGACACGAACTGTGTACCGTCGCCGGCGCGCCCGCCGAGCCGCCGGCGCACCAGACCCAACAGCACATCGAACACGCCGCCGCGGTCGGGACTCATCGTCATCGCGGCGCGCATCGCCACCTTCCGCGTCCGCGGCGTGTGAGCGTCCTCGAGTGCGCGTTCCCAAGCGGTCGCGACCCGAATGCTGAAGTTCCACGTATCCGGCGCGCCCGGTTCGTTGCCGCCCAGTATGCCGGTCCGTTCGTCGTTGGGCGCGTCGAAGCGGTGCGCGTAGATGGTCGCGGTGCCGGACTGGAGCCACACGCGCGGGGGCCGCGCGCACGCTCCAATCGCTTCGCCCACGGCGTGCGTCGATCGGACGCGCGAATCGAGGATCGCGCGCCGGTTGGCGGGCGTGTACCGGCAGTTCACGCTGCGCCCGGCGAGGTTCACGACAACATCCGCGCCGTCGAGTTCCCGCGCCCATTCGCCGCGGGTTCGTGCGTCCCACATGACGACGCGCCAAGCGGCTGGTGCGGGTTTCCGAGAGAGGACCACGACCTCGTGCCCGGCGGCGTGAGAGTGCCGGGCGAGCATCGTGCCGACCTGCCCCGACCCGCCGGGAATCACGATCTTCATAAGGCCTCCCGCTGGTAGAGCGGCTACATGGCATCAACCGCAATCCGCGGCGCGAGTTCACAGGCAAACCGGAAGGATGGTCTGATAGAATGGTGGGACTCACGCGGAGGCCCGGATGCTGAACACGCTGTGGAAGCTCGTCGAAGACGAATCGGACGTCGAGGCGAAGGCGCTGGCCGACATGGTGAAGGCCAACCCCGAACTGCCGGACTGGTCGGCCGGGGTTCAGCCGCTGCTCGACCGATTGCTCGCGGCCAACGACATCAAACGCGAACTCGTCTGCCGCGTGCTGTCCCAGATGCCGTTCGGCGCGGTGTCGCTGTCGCACAAGACGATTGTGCTCGCGGAGAGCTTGGTCGACTTCTGCCGCGGGCGGACGCCGCAGATGGCGTTTGTACTCGCGCACGAGGTGTCGCACATGCACCGCGGCCACGGGCGCGAGCGGTTCGGCGCGACCGACGTGGCGGGGATGCTCACCCTGAACCCGATCATGGCGTTCGGCATGAAGAAGTTGCTCGACACCGGGCGCAGTCGCGAGAACGAGTTCGAGGCCGACCGGGACGCACTCGCGTTCTGCCACCGGGCGGGGTACGCGCCGCACGCCGGGGCCGAGTTCCTTGAGCGCCTCGCCAGCGGCGAACTTGCGCGCGACACGATCAAACAGTACCAAAGCGCGCACCCGCCGCTGTCAGAGCGCCTCGCGGAACTGCGTGCCAGAGCCGACAAGTTGAACCCGCCGCAAACGAGTTGACAACCGTGCCGCGGCCGTTATGATTCGAGCGTCCGCTCACTCCGACCGTGTATCACGGTCCTTTCAACCGGCACCGCATCGGCCGTACAAGACGCACTCTGATGGGCATTCGGCTCCGGGTTCACGACGGTGAACCCATCGGTCACGCACTCCGGCGGTTCAAGAAACTCCTCGAACGCAGCGGCACCGCGCGGGCCATCCGCGCACAAGCGTGCGCCTCGCACGTTCCGGCGACGGGAACTCGTCGCACAAAGCAGTACATCAAGCGCCTGAAGGCGCGCGAGGCGACGCTGGCCGCGCAGTGCGCCGGCGTGCAACCGGTCGCGTCGCTCAAAGACGCGCACGCCAAGTTCAAGCAGAAGACCGGCAAGCGGTAGCCGTGGTATAATGGCGGCGATCCCTCGTGTAGCCGCCATGCCGCTACTCGACCATTACCGCCCGCCGCTCACGCGCACGCACAAGTGGCGCTCGTTCCACGGGGCGTGGGCCGCGGCGATGGCGCGCCTCCTCAAAACCGGCGTGCCGCTGCCCGGCTATTTCGAGGTGATGGCGATGCTGGACGCGGCCGCGCCGTCCGCGAGTACGGGCGAACTGGCCGCGGTGTCGTACCGCTCGCTGCGCGCCGGCTCCGGGGGGCAACTTCAGGTTTGGCCGTCGGCGCTGGCCGTGGGCCAACCGCTCCCGGCGCTCCCGCTGTGGCTCAACGGCGAACTCGAAGCGCAACTCGACCTCGAAGCCAGCTACACCGCCGCCTGCGAGGACTTGCGGATTCGACCGAGTGAAGGAAAAAGCCATGTCTATCGAGACAAGATACTCTCCTCCAACCAGCGTTCAGGAATTGCTTCAGCGTTATGCTGAGGGCGAGCGGCGATTTCCAGACACGGACCTAGACGACGCCCAATTCGCTGGAGTGAAGCTTGAAAGCGTGGTATTCGACGGGTCGTGGTTTCACAGTGGAAACTTTCAGGGAACAAAGCTGCGAGGCACGAGCTTCGAGCGGTGCCACCTCAAGTGTGCGAACTTTCGCGGTGCCGATCTCCGAGGCGCGTCCTTCCGGGACTCAGCCGTCGATGCTGCCGAGTTTGATGGGGCACTCTTGGAAGGAATGAGCTTCGAGGGCGCTGGCTCCTATGGGTACACCGTTCGGGATGGCGATGGGTTCCCGAACGGGTAGCCGTTGCGAACAGTTGAACGCCGATTCTCCGCCTCACTCGTGCTGGTCTTTAATCAGCCACGGGTCGTTGGTCTTCTTGCGCCAATTGGCGAGCCACGTTTTCAGCACGGTGTAGGTCGTTTCGTTCGCCGCGTTTTCGCGCCACTTGGGATCGGCCAGCAGGTTGGTCAGTTCGTTGGGGTCGCGATCGAGGTCGTACAGCTCTTCCTTCGGGCGGTTCACGAACGACTTCACCGCGCGCTGGCCCATGAACTTGTCGCCGCGCTTCAACACACCCTGCCACATGTCGGAACCCCACAGGTCCGACGCGAACGGATACTCCAACGGGTGCGCGAGGTTCACGATGTACTTGTGCGTGCGCGTCCGCACCACGCGCATCGGGTAGTACATCGTCACCTCGTGTAACTGGTGCGACGCGAACACCATATCCCAGCCGTCGGCCTTGTCCTTTTCGATCACGGGCAGGAATGAGCGGCCGGGAAGCGGGCTGTCCTTCTTCCCGACCAGGGCCGGCTTCGCGCCGCACCAGTCGAGGATCGTCGGCGTCAGGTCGGTCCAGCTCACCATCGCGCCGCACGTCACCCCGGTCTTTTGGCCCGGCTTGCGGACGATCAAGGGTAGGTGAATACCGCTGTCGTAAAGCGTAGTCTTCGCGCCGGGGAAGGGGATGCCGTTGTCGCTCAGGAAGATGACGAGCGTGTTGTCGAGTTGCTTCGCGGCTTCGAGTTCCTTGAGCACCAACCCGACGCCGTGGTCGAGCCGGGCGACGCTCTGGTAATACTCCGCGAGTTCGGCGCGCGTCTCGTCGGTGTTGGGTAGGTGATACGGCACGGGCACGGCCTTCGGGTCGAACTTGATCGCGGGCACTTCCGCGGGAAAGTTCAGGTCGTTGGCGAAGCCCTTCGCGGCGCGGTGCGGGTCGGTGAACCCCACGAGCATGAAGAACGGCTTGTCGCCGCTGTCCGCGAAGAACTTCTTCGCCTGCTCCGCGATCTGCACCGGGTTGCGCCCGTTGCCGCTCACCTCCACGTCGAACGGGTACACTTCCTTCGGTTGAACGTGCAACTTCGCGATCACCCCCGACCGATAGCCCGCGGGTGCGAGCAGCGCGGGCAAGCCCTTCACGGTGCGGAACGTGTGCTGGTTGTGCGTGGCGTGGGCGAGGCCGTACTGCCCGCACTGGTGCGTGGGCATCCCGGTCAGCATCGTCGCGCGGCTGGGGCTGCACGATGCCACCGACGCGAAGGCGTGCGTGAACCGCGTGCCACTTTTCGCGAGCGCGTCGAGGTTCGGGGTCTTCGCGACTTTGTCGCCATAGCACCCGACCTGAAAGCCTAGGTCGTCGGCCACCAGCATCAGCACGTTCTTGGGCGCGGCGCACGCGGGCACCGCGAGCGCGGTCACGAGCGCGAGGGAAATGACGAGGCGCATGGGGAGGCTCCATTCGAGTGGGCGCTGTGCGAGTGTACTCTATTGCTGACGTGGTGTTTAGCGCTCGTCACTTCGGGACGATCGCTAAACGTGTTGCTTCGTTGCGTTCGCCCTCTGGTCTGCGTACACTCATCTTCGTTCCCCACCACCTACCACACCCGCCACTCTCCCATGAACCGCCGCGAATTCATCGCCAGCGCCGCCGTTGCGTCGACCGGGCCGACCCTCCTCGGCATGAGCCGCAAGGCCGACGAGAAGAACCCCGTGATCGGGGCCGAGGGCCACAAGTACGAGTGCCACCACAACTGGGGCGAGCTGCCCGCCGACTACTCGTGGCAGACGACGCACAACGTCGCGCTCGACTCGCAGGGACACGTCTACATCACGCATCAGGGCGTCGGCAAGAAGATGGACACGGTGCTCGTGTTCGACCCGAAGGGGAAGTTCGTCCGCTCGTTCGGCAAGGAGTGGCACGGCGGCGGCCACGGCATCGAGATTCGCAAGGAGGGCAGCGACGAGTTCATCTACATGGCGAACACGTGGACCCCGGAACACAAGCTCGTGAAGACCAACCTGAAGGGCGAGCGCGTGTGGACGAAGGGCCGCCCGGAGTGCAAGGAGTACGAGCCGCGCCCGGACGCGAAGGACGCCACCAAGACCGTGACGCCGGCCTACAACCCGACCAACATCTGCTGGCTCCCGGACGGCGGGTTCAACGTCGGCGACGGGTACGGCTCGAACTACATGCTGAACTACGACAAGGACGGGAAGCTGGTGAAGGTGTTCGGCGGCGGCGGCACCGAGAAGGGGAAGATGCGCACCCCGCACGGCCAGTGGCTCGACGCCCGCGACCCCAACAAGCCGGTCATGGTGGTGTGCGACCGCGCCAACGCCCGGTTGCAGCGGTTCAACCTCGACGGCACCGTGATCGACGCCACCGAGAGCAACAAGGTGGTGCTATTTCCGGCTCACGCCAAGACCCGCGGCGATGTACTGATGGTGCCGGACCTGCACGCCCGCGTGAGCCTGTTCGACAAGAACAACAAGGCCCTCGTTCATCTCGGTGACGACGGCTCCGACGCGGACGCCGCGTGGCGCAAGAAAGTCCTCGACGGGTTCAAGGTGCGGCAGGACGCAAAGGCGTGGGCAACCGGTAAGTTCGTCCACCCGCACGACGCGGCCTTCGACACCACCGGGAACATCATCGTCGTCGAATGGGTCAGCACCGGCCGCGTGACGATGCTGAAGAAGGTGTAGTCTCGTAGGGAGGGACCCGGCATTGCGAGAGAGGCAGGTGGGACGGCGCGATGCCGTATCCCACCCAATACACTACCGCCGCAGTACAAACTTGCCGTTGTCGCGTCGGCTGTTGAAGGTCGCGTCGAACGTGTTGCCGGAGCCTACCGCAGTGGTGCGGAACGTGCCGAACGGCCCCAGCGGTTTCTCGGCCGTCAGCACGACGGCGTCGCTGCCGGTTCCGACGATGTCCATCTTGGCGACGTAGCGGAACGGGATGACCTTTGCGAACCGTCCTCTGTACACCACTCGGTACTGGTCCGGGCCGACCTGAGTGAACTTCGCGCGCAGCGGCCCGGTGTGGCCGTTAGTGTCGCTCAGCCAGTACCCGGACCAACTCCCCGTGAGGTCAGGCGGGGCCGGCGCGCCGACGCCCGGTTGGGCGTAACCCACCGACGGGAGCGCGAGGAGGACGCACAGAACCGAGACGCGCATGGTAGCACCTCTTACGAGTCGAGCCGATACTCTACTTTTGGTCCAATTCGTCCCTCCCGTCCACCCGACTTTGATGCGGCAAGCCGCGCGCTCCGCGTGTACCCTGCGGGTCGTTCCGGTTGTGCCGATTCCGTGGAGGCTCCCGCCGTGACTCGCGTTCTCGCTGCCGCTCTGATACTCACGCTCGCTTCGCCCGCGAGCGCGGCTGACCCGGACAAGATCGACCTCTTTCACGCCGACGCCGGCGGCTACAAGCTCTACCGGATTCCGGGCGTCGTGGTCACGAAGGCTGGCACCGTGCTCGCGTACTGCGAGGCCCGCAAGACCGCGAGCGATTGGGCCACGATCGACATCGTCCTGCGCCGCAGCACCGACCACGGCAAGACGTGGGACGAGGCGAGGAAGATCGCGGACGTGCCGGGGCCGAAGGAACGCAGCCCGGTCGCGCTCGCCAAGAAACTCGGGGCGAAGGACGACGTCACGTACAACAACCCCGTGATGATCGCTGACGCCGGCGGCGCGGTTCACTTCCTGTTCTGCCTCGAATACATGCGCTGCTTCTACGCGCGCTCGGACGACGACGGCAAGACGTGGTCGAAGCCGACCGAGATTACCGCGAGCGCGTTCGACCCGTTCAAGAAGCACATCGACTGGAAGGCCGTCGCCACCGGACCGGGCCACGGCATTCAGCTAAAAGGCGGGCGACTCGTTGTCCCGGTGTGGCTCTCGCTCGGTACCGGCGGCAGCGGTCACGGCGACAGCGTGTCGGCCACAATCTACAGCGACGACGGTGGCAAGACGTGGAAGCCCGGTGAGGTGGCAATCCCGAACACGAAGGATTGGGCCAGCCCGAACGAGTGCAGCGTGGCGGAACTGAGCGACGGGAGCGTGATGCTGAACGCGCGCAGCCCGTCGAAGGCCAACCGGCGGTTGGTCACAATCAGTAAGGACGGCGCGACGAAGTGGAGCGAGCCGAAGTTCGACGACGCGCTGCCGGAGCCGGTCTGTATGGGCAGCCTGCTATCGGTTCCCGGTGCGAAGCCGGTGCTGCTGTTCAGCAACCCGGATAACCTCGACAAGGCCGGGGCGAAGCAACCGCCCGCGCCCGGCACCGGGCGCGACCGCAAGAACGTGACCGTGCGCCTCAGCACCGACGACGGCAAGATGTGGACCGCGAAGCGCACCATCGAGAGCGGCTTCAGCGCCTACTCCGACTTGGCCCGCGCGAAGGACGGCACGATGTTGCTCTTTTACGAGCGCGCCGGCGAGAAGGGCGGCACGTACGGACGGCTCACGGTCGCGCGCTTTTCGCTGGACTGGTTGAAGTAGGACAGACTGCTGGCCTGTCCCGAGGTAGGACAGGCCAGAGGCCTGTCCTACTTCAACCACTTCAATAGCACAGGCCCCGGCACGGCCATTTTTACCACCATCTGCTGCGGAGAGCCTTTTTCGACGGGTTTGGCCGGTTCCTTTGGCTTGTCGTCCGTCGCGCGCGCGAACTTCGGCTTCCGCCGCGCCGGGTTCTCCTTCTTCGCGTCGTCACCGGCGTCGATGCTGAGCGTGAGCGTCGCCATGCCGACGACCGCGCCGAACTTGTTCAGCACCGGCCCGCCGCTCGACCCGCTCGCGTACTCGGCCGAGATGTTCATCCACTTCTCGACCTGCTTGTCGTCGTTGGTGTTCGTGCTGTAGCGCGTCACGCTGCCCTGCGTGTAGAAGTAGAACATGTCGCCGGGGTGACTGATGACGCCGACCCACGAGCCGATTTCGGCGTGCGCCGGCGCGACCGGCAGCGGCTTCAGCCCCTTCGCCCCGACGCGAAACACGGCCACGTCCGCGGACTTGTCGCCGCCGAGGAAGTCGGTCAGCGGGTAGGTGTTGCCGTCGCGGTCGGACGCGCCGAACACTTCGCCGTCCTTCAGGTCTTCAAAGACGTGCCAGTTGGTGACGAGGACGCCGTCGGCGGCGAGCACCCACGCGGTGGCGTAGGTGCCGGTCTGCCAGTTCCCTGCCTTGTCCGGGTACGTACTGCCGACGATCCACACGCTCGGCACCGCGGCCTTATACACCTCTTCCGGCGTGAGCGCTTTGTCACCGGGCTTCGCCGGCACGGCCCCTGCGGCCTTCGGCTTGCGCTTCGCGATCAGTTCCTTGTGCGCCAGCGGCTTCTTGTCCTTCGCCAGCTCTTCGAGTCTGGCGAAGAACTGCTCGTACACGGCGTCGTCGTCGACGTGCTTCGGCTCCGCCGGCGCAAACGCGACGAGGAAGCCGAAACTAACGGCAAGCAGGCAGGCGCGCGTCATGCGATACCTTTGGCGTGGACCGTGTGTGAATCAGAACGGGGCCTTGTAGCGCCCACTCAGCACGGCTACTTGGCGCGCTGCTTCGAGGATGCGGAGGCCTGACATCTGAGTGATGATCAGATCGGAGAGTGATTTAGCAAATCGGATATGCTCTTCGATCTCACTCAAGCGGAGTTTGAGTTCCGCACGAAGCTGAAACTCTAGCGCGGCGTGTTCAATAAGGCCAGACGCCTCTTGCGCAAGGTCGCGCACCGGTTGATCGACAGTGAACCGCAGGCAGAGCAATCGGCTTGCCTCAGAAACCAGTGTTGCTTGTTCTTTGGAGTAACTGAGCACGAAGCGTTGATTTACCGACGACAGCCGTTCGGCAAGATCACGCATCTTCTCTGTGTACTCTTTCAGGAGCGGTAGCAACCGCGTTGCCAGTTCGGTCGCACTGAGTTCGGCGACTTCGCTCATTTCGCGTTCCCCCAAGCGTGCAGGCCGTCGATGACCTCGAATACCCGGCGCACCGATTCGACTTGCGCGCGATGGTCGTACCCTTCGGCGTTCTTGACAAGATATTCGTTGCTCGCGGTGACGAGGTTCCCGATCAGTAGGGAACACCCGTGGTACTCGTACCGGAACATCGCGCCTTTGTGCGACGCGACCTCCGTCACGAGCTTCCCATATTCACCTTCACGATACCACGTTTCGACCGCGGGTTCTTGGGCGCGCCACAGGTCTTGTTTCGTCACGAGAGTGGCGAGCCATAACTTCAGCGGGCAGGCTTTCAGGAACGGCACCAGATGACGGAGGCAAGCAAGTTCGTCGTCGCGCTTCGCCTCCGTGTATTTCCGCCAGAAGGCGTCTCTGGTGCGCTCCGGCTCGAAGTGCGAATTGCGCTTGTAGCTCGATTCGATCGGCGTGTGAAATCCGTTGGACGCAACGAAGATTACACCGCGGTATTCGCCCCTCGATACGTCGGTGCCGATCCCGTCCCACGTCGAGCGGCGGCGGTGCTCTTGGCCTGGCACTGCGACCACTTCGACTGCAGGATCAGCCCTGAGCTTGTATTTCTTGACCTCAACACTCTCACGGTACGCCCACGACGAGTCCAGAAGCCAATCGAACTGACCCGACAGAATACGCGCGAGTGTGGTTTTGCCGGTTCCGCCGGGACCGATCACCAGTACTTTCGAGCGCCGAAGCCACAACCGGAACTTCGCCAACAACGGCTTCACGCCGGCGCGACTGTCCCAGCCCCACTTTGCAATTTCCAGGGCGTCTTTCCATCCCGTCATCTGTTTCACTCCGCGCGTTTGGCACGGGTTTCAGTGTACCCGGCCTTCAGGCGCTCGGTCAACTCCGGGAACTTGTCGAACAGGCGCTTGGGGGCGCGCTTCGGCAGGCGCGACAGGCTGTACGCGGTCAGCAGCGGGAGCGCGATGGTGGAATCGACGTAGCACGTCACCGAGTCCGGGAGCTTGTCGGGGTCGACCTTGCCCCACGTCATCGCCTCGCTCGGAGTGGCCCCGCTCAGCCCGCCGGTGTCGGGGCGCGCGTCGGTAAACTGCAAGAAATAGTCGTGCCCGGCTTCGGTCAGGCCCAGCACCTCCTGTATCTGCGGCTCCGTTTGCAGCATGAAGTTCTTCGGGCTGCCGCCGCCGAGGATCAGCACGGAACTGGTGCCCCCACCTGCCTTCGCGTCCCACACCACCGCGGCGCTCTGGTTCACGTCCCGCAGCGGGTCGATGCGCAGTTGCGAGCCCTCGAGCGTCAGCGCGGCGAGGTTCATGCCGATGCTGCTGTCGCCGGGTGAGCTGGTGAACGCCGGCACGCCGGCGCGGTAGCACGCCCCCAGCAGGCTCTTGCCCACGCGCCCGGTCTGGTGCTCGCGCTCGTTGATGTACTTGCCCACGAGGTTGTGGAACTCCGCAGTGCCGAAGGTGTGCTGGAACGCTTCGCCGCGGCAGAGCGTGCGGAAGAACTTGTCGGTGCCGAGCAGGTTGTCGTAGTCGAAAACGATGTCGTAGATGCGGATCACTTGGTTCTCGCGCAGCTCCATATCCGGCAGGTTCGGCCCGGCTTGGTACAGGTCCATGCCGAGCGCGTAGTGCGTGTCGTGGTACAGGTTCGCGCCGGTGGAGACGATCCAGTCGACGAACCCGGCTTCGACGAGGGGCACGAGGCACGACATGCCGAGGCCGGCGGGCGTGAGTGCGCCGGACAGCGCGAGGCCCACAGTCCCGTTGTTCGCCAGCATCTTCTTCACGAAGAGCTGACATCCCTCGCGCAACCGCCCGCCGTTGTACGAGAGGAACGCACTGTCGATCAGGTCCGCGGCGCTCGCGCCCCCGGCCACGGCCTTCGGGTCGATGCGCTCGCGGCTAATCTTGTGGAGGAACGCCTTGTTCGCCTCGGTCCCGGCGTGGCGCTCGTGGTGCTGCTTGTGCGGGTGCATGTACGTTCCGTGTAGAGTGTAACGGCGCTCGTCGTCCGCATTGTAGTTCGCGCCGCGCTGTGGAACACTGGCCGTTGTCGCCGCCCGCTAACGAACCCGCGAGGGCCGACCGTGCGAACCGCCTATCTCCCCTTATTCGCGCTTCTGTGCGCCCCGCCGGTCGCCCGCGCGGGCGAAACCGAGATCGTCGAGTTCGTCAACAAGCAGCCCGGTGGCGGGTTCGTGCGCGACGACAAACTGCCCGGCAAGCCCATCTATTGGGTGCGCGTACAGGGCATTTCCGACGCGGACCTGAACACGCTCAAGCCGCTCGAACACCTGCGCGAACTTCACCTGAGCCGCAGCGGGTTCTCCGACGTCGGCGCTGCGAAGCTGACCTCGTGGCCGACTCTGGAGCGCCTCACCGTCGATCACACGCGCGTCACCGACCGCGGCATCAAACACATCGCGCTTCTGAAACAACTGAAAACACTCGACCTCGGCGAAACCGCGGTCACGGGCTCGGGCATGAAGGCGCTCGCCGCGTGCCCGGACCTCTGGCTCCTGTACCTCGGCAACGCCAAGATCACCGACGAAGGCCTGCACGACATCGGTACCCTCAAATCGGTCAAGCGCCTGCTACTGGACTGGAACAAGGTGAGCGACGCCGGGTTGGCGAGACTGAAGGGGATGGAGAGCCTCGAATCGCTGAACCTGATGGGCGTGCCGGTCAACGGCCTCGGGTTCGCGGAACTGAAAGGGCTGAAGAACCTCCGCGCGATCCGGCTCACCGACAGCGAGTGCGCGGACGTTGGCGCGGCGCACCTGAAGAACTTCCCAAAGCTCACGTCGCTGTCGCTCGACCGAACCAAGATTACGGACGCGACCGCGAAGACGGTCAGCGGGCTGACGGACCTCGCCGACCTCACCTTCTCGGAAACCGCCGTGACCGACGCCGGGGTGAAGGAACTGGCCGCGCTCACGAAGCTCAGCCGACTCGACCTCGTGCGCACGAAGGTGACCGAGGCGGCGCTGCCCTCGCTGGCGCGGCTCTCGGAGCTGACGTGGCTCACGCTCGACGGCACAGGCGTGACCGATGCCGGGCCGAAGCTCCTCGCGCCGCTCAAGAAGCTCACGACGCTCGGCCTCGGCCACACGAAGCTCACAGACGCCGGCCTCAAGGACGTGGCGCGCCTGACGCAGCTCAACACGCTGTACCTGAACGGCACCGCGATTACCGACAAAGGCGCGCTCGCGCTCGCTGAGCTGAAGGAACTGCGCTCGCTCGACCTGACCGATACGAAGGTGACGGAGAAGGGCGCGGAAGAACTGCGGAAGCTACTGCCGAACTGCCGGATCCAACACGGCGGGACGCGCGGCGACCGTAAACTCAAATGAGCCGCAGCGCGGCCGCGTACTCTTCCGGCGTGTTCACATTGCGGAGCGAATCGAGCGCGGGGTCGATGGCCGCCAGTTCGTGATCTTCGATCACGCATGTCGGAATCGCGTCGAGCAGGTCCGTCATGCGGAGGCAGTCGCGCGCGAGCAGCGCGCGCGCGACCGGCAGTACGTCGAGCGCGTAGGCCGCGGCTAGGGGATGAAGGCGACCGCCGACGCGCGGAACCACTGCACAAGGTGAGCGGGGGGCGTAAGCCCCCTGATTGCTTGCCAAGATGTGGCGAACGAACGCGACTTTCAGCAGCGGCACGTCGCACGACGACAGGTACACCACATCGGCTTCGCCCTCGAGCGCTACCAGCCCCGCGACTAACCCGCCGAGCGGCCCTTTGCCTTCGACTTCGTCGCGCACGACGCGTGTGCCCGTCGGCAGCGGCGGCACGTCCTGACCGGGCGCGGCCACCACGACCACCGGCCCCGCGGCTTCGCCCACGATGCGCACCACGCGCGACAGCATGAACTCGTCGCCGACGCGCAGCCACGCCTTCGGCGCGCCCATGCGCGACGAGCGCCCCCCGCAGAGGACGATGCCACCTACTCGCGCCGCGCTCGCCTTCGGCTCGCGGCTAACTGGGAGGGGTTCGCCCATCACTTGGCGATGCCCATTTGGTCGAGGAGGAACGCCACGACGATGGCGTCTTCCTTGAGGTGGTCGTAGCGCCCGCTGGCCCCGCCGTGGCCGGCGTCCATGTTGCACCGCAGCAGCAGCGGGTTCTTGTCCGTGCGCAGCGTGCGCATCTTGGCGACGTACTTCGTCGGCTCGTGGAACAACACTTGGGAATCGTTCAGCGCGGTCATCACCAGCATTGCGGGGTACGCGGCCTTCTTGATGTTCGTGTACGGGCAGTACTTCCGTATGTACTCGTACTCGGCCTTCACCTTCGGGTTGCCCCACTGCTGGAACTCCTGCACCGTGAGCGGCAGCGACTCGTCCAGCATCGAGGTGATGGCGTCCACGAACGGCACCTTCATGATCGCGGCCTTGCACAGGTCCGGGCGCTGGTTCAAGACCGCGCCGATGAGCAGCCCGCCGGCGCTCGCGCCCTCGACCGCGAGCTTGTCGCGCGAGCAGAACTTCTCCTTCACCAAGAAGTCGGCGCAGGCGATGAAGTCGGTGAACGTGTTCTGCTTCTTGAGCATCTTGCCGTCGTCGTACCACGTGCGGCCGAGGTCGGAGCCGCCGCGGATGTGTGCGATGGCGTACACGAACCCGCGGTCCAGCAGGCTCACGCGCACCGCGTCGAAGTCCATCGGCATGTTGAGGCCGTACGCGCCGTAGCCGTACAGCAGGCACGGGGCCGTGCCGTCCTTCTTCAGCCCTTTCTTGTACACGAGCGAGATCGGCACTCCTGTGCCGTCCGGCGCGACGGCGCGAACGCGCTCAGAGACGTAGTCATCGGGCTTGTAGCCGCCGGGCACTTCCTTCTGTTTCAGCAGCTCGCGGGCTTTCGTGTTCATGTCGTAGCGATACTCGGCGTCGGCCGTGGTCAGCGTGGTGTGGGTGAAGCGGATGCTGTCGGTGTCGTACTCCGGGTTGTTCGAGAGCGCCACGTCGAACACCTTGTCCTTGATCTCGACCGTGTGTGTGGCCCCGTTGCGGAACGCGCGCACGACGAGTTGCGTCAGCCCGCCGGTGCGCACAGAGAGGACGAGGTGGCGCTGGAACAGCGAAACCGACTCGATGTATACGGCCGGGTCGTGCTTGATGAGGTCGGACCACTTGTCCGGGTTCGCGACCGGCACCGTCATAACCTTGAAGTTGGGTGCGTCCTTGTTGGTGCGGACGAAGAAGACGCCGTCGCGGTGGGCCACGTCGTACTCGTTGTCGCGCTCTCGCGCCCGAACCGTCTGCCACTTGTCGCCGGGCTTGTCGCTCGCCAAGAACCGCACTTCGGTGCTGCCGTAGCTCACCGACGAGTGGAACAGGACCTTGCCGTCGCGCGACTTCGCCAGTTCCAGCCAGAACAGTTCGTCCTTCTCTTCGTAAACGACCGCGTCCTTCTTGACCGGCGCGCCGAGTTCGTGCCGCCAGACCTTGTGCGCGCGCTTGGCCTCGTCCTCGGTGGTGTAGAACAGGGTCTTGTTGTCCGCGGCCCACTCGTAGTGTGGCGCTTGTACGAGCTTGGCTTCGACGAGCTTGCCGGTGCGCAAGTCTTTCACCGACAGTACGTATTCGCGGAACCCGGTGGTGTCGGTGCTGTACGCGAGCAGGTTCCCGTCCGGGCTGACGCGCTGCGGGCCGAAGCTGAAGAACTTCTCGCCCCTCGCCAGTTCGTTGCCGTCGAGCAGCACTTCCTCGGCGGCGTCGAGCGTGCCCTTCTTGCGGCAGTGAATCGGGTACTGCTTGCCGGCCACGGTGCGGGCGTAGTACCAGTACCCGCGGTCCTTCACGGGCGCGTCTTGATCGGTCTCCTTGATGCGGCTCAGGAACTCCTTGTACAAGTTCTCCTGAGTCGCCTGCGTGGGCTTGAGCACCTTCGCGGTGTACGCGTTCTCCGCTTCGAGGTACTTGAGCACGTCCTTGTTTGTCTTGTCCTTGATCCAAAAGTAGTCGTCGACGCGCGTGTCGCCGTGCTCGGTGAGCTTGTGGGGCACCTTTTTGGCAACGGGTGGCGCGCCGGCGTTGTGATCGAGGGCGACGACCAGCGCGCCGGACGCGGCGAGCATCACGAGCGCGAGCGCGGAACGGAACCGGGACATGGCGCGGCCCTTGTGGAGGGTGACGTGAGGATATGGTAGCGGAAGCACTGCGGGCCGAACCGCGGCGCTACGGCTTCGCCTTCGCCTTCGGCATCCACTTGTCGAGGGCCTGCTGCGGCTTGGTCTCTTTGAGCTTGGCGAGACGAACGGCCGTTTCGAGGGACTCGATCCCCTCGCGAACCTGCCCGTTCTCGGCGAGGGCCTCGCCGAGTTCTTGGTGCATTTCTGCGAACTCCGGCCCGATCAGTACAGCCTGTCGGAACGATGCGATGGCCCCGGGGAAGTCGCCCAATCGCTTCAGCGCCTGCCCGCGAGTCAGGTGCGCATCCACGAGTCCGTGACGGAGTTGAATGGCCGTGTCCGCGGCTTTCACCGCTTCGCGGAACAGGCTCGTGGCTTCGTCTCGACCGCCCGGCGCGGCCGCACGGTTCTGGCCCTGCAACGACAGTGCCATGCTCAGGAACATGTAGAGCTTCGCGTCGCGTGGGCTAATCTGGGTGGCCTTACGGAAGCTGGCCGCGGCCTCGGCGAACTCGTTACGGGACATGAGCGTGAACCCCAACATGAAGCAGGTACCCGCCTCGGGCGCGGTAGCAACGAGGTCGCGCAATAAGGCGAGTGCCTCTTCGTGCTGGCCCTTGTCTTGCAACTCGGTGTACCGCGCGAGGCCGCGGCTGGACTCGGTCCGGTAGCGTGTCAGTTCGTCCTCGTACCCGTCCGGCCACGGCAAATCCATCGGCATCTCGCTCGCCTTCCGGAGGTACTCGCGCGAGAGCGCTTCGTCGTCGACGAGGGCCGCGAGCAACGAACACACGCGCAAGCGGGCGCACGGGTGATCGGCGACTCGGCCGAGGTGGGTGCGGGCCGCTTCTCGGTCGTTGCGCCCGACCGCCAGCAACCCGAGGACGTAGTCAACGGTCGGGCTGTCGCCGTCGATTCGCCGCAACTCCTCCGCGTAACGGGCCGCTTCGTCGAACTGCCCGTCTTGGACGAGCGCCCGCGCGAGGGGCAGGAGTACGGCGCGGCGGTCCTTGGGCGTGCGGGCCAGAGCGAGCGCGTCGCGCATCCGGTCGAACCCCTCACGACGGCCCGATGTGAGCATCGTCGAGCCGAGGAAGTACGGCCACTGCGGTTCCTTCGGTGCATAGCTGTGCGCGTGGGCGAAGCACGGAATCGACTGCTCCAGAAACCCGTTCGCCATCAGGGTCAGCCCCAGCTCGCCCCACGCGGACCCGGAGCGCGGGGCCGCGCGAACGGCCCGCTCCGCGGCGCGGATCCGCTCGACTTTCTCCTCGGGAACACCGTCAAGGGGAACGTGGGGGGGCACCGGCGCCGTGTACGCGCGCCACGCGTACCGGCCCGCGACCCCGAGGCCGATGAGCGCGCCCAGAACGATCAGGAGTATGCGCCTTCGTTTCATCGCGATACCCGCTCGAGCCTGCGATGGGTCGGTTACGGCAATTTGGCGGGTCCGGGCACGCCCGTCCCGCGCTCGAGTGTGAACGCGCGATCGGCGGCCCCACCCGGGAACGTCTCCGACAGGCCGTCCGGCCAGAGCACGTGCACGGCCTCGAACCGCTCGGCGTCGCCGAGGCCGAAGTGGGCGCGCGGGTCGCTACTACAAAGGTAGCTATCGCCGGGGTTGATGACGCGGAGGACGCGGCGCGTCGATGTGGTTACGACGACCTCTGCGCCGTAGGCGTCCCGTTTGAGCCGCGGGTCGTAGGCCCGCAAGATCAGCCAGTGGCCGCGGTTCCGGGCCACGTTCCGAAAGACGCGCGCCCGCGCGCCGACCGTGGTCAACACCATGTCGAGCGCCCCGTCGCCGTCGAGGTCGCCGACGGCCAACCCGCGGGCGACGTTCGGCGTGCCGCAGAACGCCCTATTCTTCGCGGACACGTCCACAAAGTTCCCGCCCCCGGTGTTGCGGACGAGTTGGTTCCGCTCGCTGTACTCGGAGAAGTGCGGGCCGAGGTCTGGGTTCTGGGTCGGGGTGCCGCGCGACACCGCGCCGTTGGCGATCGCGATGTCGGGCCACCCGTTGTGGTCGAAATCGGCCAGCACCGTGCCGAACCCGGTGCCGCGCCACTCGGTCGCCATCAGCCCGGCCGTTGCGGTCCGGTCGGTGAACTGCCCGCGCCGCGGCCCCTGCTTCCACAACGTGTTCCGGTCGCTGGACAAGTGGGTGACATAGACGTCGAACAACCCGTCTCCGTCCACGTCCCCGATCGCGACGCCCATGCCCGCTTGGGCCACCCCCATCGCGTCGAGGGCGATGCCCCGAAAGTGCGCTTCCTCCTTGAACTTGCCGTTGGTCTGGTTGATCCACAAGTGATTGGGCTGCGCGTCGTTGGCGATGAAGATGTCGGGCCACCCGTCGCCGGTGAAGTCGGCGCAGTAGACGCCAAGCGCCGGACCCGGGACAGCGGCAAGGCCGGCCTTCACGGTCACGTCCTCGAACAAAGTACGCGGTCTCTTGGGGTCGGTACTCCGGGCGAGTTCGGCCCCGCGGTTGCGGAACAATTTCGTGGCCGTGCCGCGGAACGCCGAGGGGCCGCAGTAGTCGCGCTTTCCGTTCGTGTGGAGGCAGACTTGCGCCGGGTCGAGATCGATGTAGTTCGCGATCACAAGGTCGAGATACCCGTCGCGGTCGTAGTCAAACAGGTTCGCAGAGGCCCCCCACAGCGGGTTGTTCAGCCCCGACTCCGCGGTCACGTCGGTGAACGTCCCGTCACCGCGGTTCAGGAACAGTTTGACCCCGATGAACTGCGTGACCGCGACATCGGGCCATCCGTCGTTGTTGACGTCGCCTACAATCACGCCGACGTTCTCGCCGCCGATCCCCAACCCGGAGCCGACGGTCACGTCCTTGAACGTGCCGTCCGGCA
>VGZJ01000024.1 GCA_016872595.1 Planctomycetota bacterium | reverse complement strand
TCGGTCATTTCGGCAGGAAAGAGGCAGAAACGCTGGGAATCCCAGGGTTCCGGCGCACATGCCATGCCGAAAGTCGAAGGTCATCTGGGAAATAGGGGCTCAAACGTCACGATGCCAAACTGGAAGATTCTGCTCACCGGTGTGCTGGCCTGCGTCTGCTTGGCCCTAATGGTGGCCACGTTCCTCGTCCCGATGGTTTATGAGGGTACCCGGATGTGGCTGTGGTTAGGCGGGTTCGTCCTTCCCACGCTCGTCGCGTGTGCGCTGTTCGCGGTCTTCTTGCGGCACGCGAGCGGGTCCCTCGACGCGAAGACCCGCGGGACGCGCTACTAGCCGGTGCGCGGCGTTCGTGGCGACAATCCGCCCCAACGGGAACCGTCAGCAGCAATGACGAGCGACTTCCACTTCGGACGGGTGGCCATCGCTCAACCGTCCCAACCGACTCCGCGTCCCACCGTCAACGGCACCCGTTATCTCATCGCTTTCCCCTGCGGAGTAAAAAAGTCGCGCGCATTCCGGCGCGATTCGCTTGCTTTTACCCGAATCATTGCGCACTAATGTTTATAGTGTACGCCTAATTAGTATTCGCGGGCGGCACGTGCTGGAGGTGTTCTCGTGCCGCTCCGACACATGTTTATCGACATGAACTCGTTCTTCGCGTCCTGCGAACAGCAGGAGCGGCCCGAACTGCGCGGCCGGCCGGTCATCGTCGTGCCCACCGACGCCGAGACCACCGCGTGCATCGCCGCCAGCTACGAGGCCAAGCGGTTCGGCATCAAGACCGGCACGCCCGTCTGGGAGGCCCGCCGGCTGTGCCGCGGCGTGATTAGCGTGGTGGCGAACCACAAGCGGTACGTCGTCATGCACAACCGCATCGTCGCGGCCGTGCGGCGCGTCGTCGCGGTTGAGACTGTCATGTCCATCGACGAAATGTCATGTCGGTTGATGGCCGACGAACGGAAACCCGACGTCGCGACCGGCATGGCCGGCACAATCAAGCGCGAGATTTACGCCCTCGCCGGCGACCAGATGCACTGCTCCATCGGGATCGGCCCGAACACGATGCTGGCGAAGGTCGCGTCCGACATGCAGAAGCCCAACGGCCTCACGGTGCTGCCCGACGCCGAGATGCCGGCGGCGCTGTACCGGCTCCAGCTCACCGACTTCCCCGGCGTCGGGCCGCGCATGGAGCGGCGGCTGAAGCTGCACGGCATCTTCACCGTCGAGCAGTTGTGCAAGGCCCCCGCGAAGGCCCTGTCCGAAGTGTGGGGCAGCAAGGTTCACGGCGAGCGCTGGTTCCGCCTGCTGCGCGGCGAAGACGTGGCCGACACCCCGACGCGCCGGCAGACCGTGAGCCACTCGCACGTGCTGCCGCCGAGCCTGCGCACCGACGACGGCGCGTACGGCGTCATCATGCGGCTCGTCCACAAGGCCGCGGCCCGGCTGCGGAAGATCGGCTACTGGTGTGGGGCGATTTCGCTCGGCGTCAGCTTCTACGGCGACGAGCGCGGCGAATCGCACTGGTGGGAGGAGGGCACGCGCGTGCCGCGGTGCCACGACACGCCGGCGCTCGTGAGCGCGGCGCAGAAGCTGTGGGCGCTGCGCCCGCGCGGGCGCACGCCGTTCAAGGTGGGTACCGTGCTGAGCGACCTCGTACCGGCGCGGAGCGCGACCCCGTCGCTGTTCGACGAGGACCGGCAGGGCGAGGACATCTCCGCGGCGATGGACGACGTGAACGCGGAGTTCGGCGCGAGCGTGGTGTACTTGGGCGCGATGTTCGGGATGCGCGACGCGGCCCCGACGCGCATCGCGTTCACCCAAATCCCCGACTTCGACAAGCGCGTGAACTGATCCCGCGCCCGCGCGCGGCGCTTGCCACTTCCCGCGCGGCGGGTAGCTTGACCACACTCCGCTCTCCCTCGAACCACGGGTGCATCGTGTCCCTGTTCTCCCGCGTTACGGTCGTCGCCGCGCTCGCCGCGGTACTCGCGTTCGTGCCCGCGTGCGGCAAGAAGGCCGACACCGGCAAGATCAAGATCGGCATCGTCACCAACTGCACGGCCGACTTCTGGAGCATCTGCGAGGCCGGGGCGAAGAAGGCCGCGGAGAAGCACAACGTCGAGTTGCAGTTCCGCCAGCCGGAGAAGGGCTTCGATACCAGCGTGCAGACGCCCATCGTCGAGGCGTGGGTGAAGCAGGGGCTGGACGGGATCGCGGTCAGCGTGATCGACCCGAACGGGCAGAAGGAAGACCTGACGCGGTTCGCGAAGAAGGTCCCGCTGATCGCGGTGGACAACGATGCCCCCGGCACCGGGTGCAAGTGCTACATCGGCATCGACAACTACGAGGCCGGTAAAGCCGTGGGCCGGATCGTGAAGAGCAAGGGCGTGCTGCCGAACGGCGGCACCGTTGCCATCTTCATCGGCAGCACGAAGTCGGCCAACGGGAAGGCCCGCACGCAGGGCGTGCTCGACGAACTCGCGGGCGAGAAGGACGCGCAGGGCGTGGTGAGCAAGCACCCGACGCGCGGCGACCTGAGCGGGCGCACGTTCGGCAAGTACTTCGTGGTGGACGCCTCGGACAAGGTGGGCGGGGCCGAGGGCGCGGCCCGCGAGGACGGCGAGCCGTCGAAGGCGCAGGCCACCGCGTCCGCGGTGCTGGGCCGCGTGAAGGGCGTGCCGGACCTGTGCATGGTCGGCCTGTACGCCTACAACCCGCCGGCGATTCTGGCCGAGGCGAAGGCCCGCGCGATGGCGAAGGACATCAAGATCGTCGGGTTCGACGAAGACTTCGCCACGCTCGCCGCGATTGCCGCCGACGAGATCACCGCGACCGTCGTTCAGGACCCGTTCCAGTACGGCTACAAGTCGGTCGAGGCGCTGGCGACGAAGAACTACGAGGTGCCCATCATCCCGTACCGCGTGGTGACGAAGACCGGCGACAAGATCGACGGCATCACCGCGGAGGTGGTGCCGGTGAAGCCGTTCGAGGACAAGCTCCGCGCCGACATCGCCTCGGCGAAGGGGAAGTAAGCGCTACGCGCGGCGCGCGGAGAAGGGCCCGAGGTCGTGCGCCGTGGTCCCGCGCTCGGCGAGGTCGGCCACGATCTCGCCAACCACCGACGCGAACTTGAACCCGTGCCCGCTGAACCCGCACGCCACGCTCACCCGCGGGAACCGCGGGTGAACGTCGATCACGAAGTTCCGGTCCGGCGTGACCGTGTACATGCACACCTGACCCGCGCTCAGCGGGCCGAGGCCGCGGACGAAGCGCCCCGCGAGCGGGCGCAGCGCGGCCTCGTCGTCGGCCGTCAGATCCCAACTCACGTCTTCCGGGCCGCGCAGCTCGGGCGCGTCGTAGTGCCGCGCCAACTTCACGCCGCGCGCGTCGATCATCGGCAGCCCGTAGAACGCGCCCTCGGGCGCGTCAGCAATGAAAATGGGGAACGTGTCGCGCCGGAACCGTTCGGCCGCGACCTCGAACCAGAGCAGCGTTTGCCGCATGACGCGGAGCGGAACGCCCACGTCCGCGAGCAGCTTCGTCGCCCACGCGCCGGCCGTGACCACCAGCCTCGCGGCGCGGTACGTCCCCTTGTCCGTCGTCACTTCGACCCCGTCACCGACCGCCTTCCAGTCGCGCGCCGGTTCCTCCGCGCGAACCTCCGCGCCGAGTGACACCGCGCTGTCAATGTGCGCGCGCACGCAGTCTTCGACGTACAGGAACCCGGCGTCGCGCTCGACGACGCCGGTGTAGTCCGCCGGGAAGTTGAACGCCGGGTAGCGGCGGTTGATCTCGTCGCCCGTCAGTTCCTCGGCCGCGAGGTCGTGCGCGCGCACCGACGCGCGCACGCCCGCGACGTGCGCGCTGCCGGGCGGCCCGGCGTTCAGGCACGCGCACTCGGTCAGCAGGTGCCTGCCGGTGCGCTGTTCGAGTTCGTACCAGCGCGCGAACGCGCGCCGCGCGAGCGGCACGTACGCCGGGCCTTCGGCGTACGCGGTGCGGATGATGCGCGTGTGACCGTGCGAGCTGCCGCGGCTGTGAACCAGCGGGAACTGTTCGAGGCCCAGCACCCGCCGCCCGCGCCGCGCCAGCTCGTAGCACGCGGCGGACCCCATCCCGCCCACGCCGAGAACGATCACGTCGAAGGAAGTGGACAACGCTTATTTCCCCAACTCGTTGACCCCCGCACGGAGCGCGCGGAGTCGGTCGGCGTCGGTCTTCGCGCCGGCCGCGGCCTTCAGCAGCGCGGTCAGCGCCGCCTTCTGCTTCGCGTCCGGCGTCCCCTTCTCGGCCGCGGTCAGAGCCTTCGTGAGCCAGTCGGCGGCGATCCCCGGCGAATCGGGGAACTTTTGCTCGAGCGCGTCCGTTTGCGCGAGCAGGTCGCGCGCGACCGATCCGACGCGCGCGCCGGTGACGCGGAACACGTCGCCGATGGCGACCGCGGCCTTCGCGTCTTCGCCCAATGCGAGCAGCACGCCGGCGAGTTGCTGGCGCACCGCGACATCCTCCGGGGCCACCGCAAGCACGCGCTCCAAGTGCCCGCGGGCCAAGCGCCAGTCCTTCGCCGTACACGCGAACTCGGCGCGGGACACGAGCGCGTCGCGGTCGTGCGGGTGCCGTTCGAGCAGCGCGTCAAGTTCCACCGGAACCTCGGCCCACGGGAGCAACCGCACGCGGCACCGGCGCGCCGCGAGGCACGCGGGGTCGAGTTCCAGCGCCGCGGCGCAGAGGCGCTTCGCCTCGTCGGGCTTGTTGCCGATGAGAAGCTGATGGGCGCGCGCGGCGAGCGCGTCGGCGTACCGGCGCGCGAGGTTCGCGGGCACATCCTCCGCGCGCGCGAGCAACCCCGCGAAGGTCGTCGCCGGTCGGTCGCGCAGGGCCACATCGAGGAAGGTGCGAATCTCGTCCGTGGTCGCGGCGTAGCCGACGAGTTGCGCGCCCTCGCGCGCCGACAGCACGCCGACCAGTTCGCCGTTCGCGTTCAGGATCGGGCCGCCGGGCGAACCGGCCTGCGCCGGAAGCTGACACACCAGCGCCGCGACCCGCGGGGCCTTCTCGCCCAAGTCGAGCGCGACCGGGCCGCGCTGCCGCACGCTGCCGGCGGCGTACACCCACGCGAACTCCAACCCGCCGGGGTGACTCATCGCGTGCAAAGCGTCGCCCGCGTTCGGCACGACGGCCGCGAGTGGCAGCGCCTTCGTGCCGTCGCGCGCGCTGTCGAGCTTGATGAGCGCGAGGTCGCGCGCCGCGTCGCGCGCGATCACGGTGCCGGCGCGCCACGCGCGATTCAGATAGAGCGCCAGCGGATCGCGGTACGCGGCGCGCGTGCTGTATGGCTCGCTGTCGGTGCCCAGATGAAACGCCACGCCGACGCGCTCGTTCGCACTCACGCCGCGCGCGCTGGTGAGTACCAAGTCCTTCTCGATCAGCGCGCCCGCGAGAGAAACGTCGGTCGCGGTCGGCTTGATCCACACCGTCGCGCGGTAGAGCGAAGCGACTTCTGTCACGGGCCGTTCGCTCCTGTCGGCAACGCACGACTGGCCGCAAAACAACACGATCTCGCGCGCGGAAATGGCGACCGCGGCTTGCGGGCACTGGCGGCGCAGCGCGCTAACCATGCCGACCACTTCGCCGCGGGCGTTGAACACCGGGCCGCCGGAGTCGCCCTCTTCGGTGGGCAGTTGCCCGATGAGGACGTGCGCGCCGGCCGCGAGCTTCTTGCCGCGCCAGAAGTAGCCGTCGGTGAGCGGCCCGGTCGCGCGCAGCGGGCCGGCGGTTACGTTCCACACGGTATCGAGGTCGAAGCGGTGGCCGACGACGCGGAGCGGCGTGCCCGGTTGCTGGAACAGTGCATTGATCTTCACCGCGCGCGCGCCCGGCGGGAGCGCGTCGAGGCGCACGAGCGCGAGGTCCGTTTCGTCGGCCGTGTAAACGACGGTGCCCGTCACGAGCAACTTCGCTTCGCGCAGGGCGTCGCGGTTGCGCAGGTACTCGCGCCGGTCGGTGACGAGCGCGCTGTCGCGCACCCACGGGAAGAACACGTCCACCTTCTTGCGGTCCGCGACGATGTGCCGACAGGTGACGAGATACCGCTCGTTAACGTCCACAACGAACCCGGCCCCGGCCCCGTCGTTCTCGGCGCGCACCCACGCGCACCCGTTGAACGGCGGTTCCGCGACCGAGACCAGCCACAGCGCGAGCGCGATCAGCATAAGAACCAGCGTACCCGATTCCGGGGGCGAAAGCGAACGCGCGTCGCGGTGTGCGCGGATACGTTGAGCGCGCTTGGGGTGGCGCTCGCAGCGCCTCGCTGACCCCAAGCTATCGGGTGTAACCGCTTCGCGGTACAGCAGGCGCGTTAGTCTTTACGCCGAAGACGTTGCACTCAAGAGCTTGGGGTCAGCGAGGCGCTGCGAGCGCCACCCCAAGCGCGCTCAACGTATCCGCAACCGCGCAAAGGGTTGCGAGCGCCACCCCGAGCGCGCTACGGTGTCCTTGCATCGCGTTTGGCGCGCGGCTACGCTGGCACCATGAACGCACCCCTCTCGCGCCGCGAACTGCTCGCTGGCGTCGCGCTGAACGCCCTGCTCGCACGCGACGCGCGCGCGGCGAACCCGCTGGCCGCGAAGAAACCGCACTTCGAGCCGAAGGCGAAGCGCGTCATCTTCATGTTCATGGTCGGCGGGCCGTCGCAAATGGACCTGTTCGACCCGAAGCCGGGGTTGGCGAAGTGGGCCGGGAAGCCGCTGCCGGAATCGACCGGGCGGCCCAAGAGCCAGTTCACCACGGGCAACGAGGTGATCCTGCCCAGTACGCGGAAGTTCGCGAAGCACGGCAAGAGCGGCCTCGAACTGTCGGACCTGCTGCCGCACCTCGCGACCTGCGCCGACGATCTGTGCCTGCTGCGCGCGTGCTGGTGCAGCAACACCGTTCACGCGCCGGCGATGTACGAGTTGCACACCGGGCGCACGCTCATGGGCTGGCCGAACCTCGGCTCGTGGGTCACATACGGCCTCGGCAGCGTGACCGACAACCTGCCGGCGTACTGCGTGATGCCGCAACCCGAAGGCGTGCCGGAGGGCGGCGCGCCGTGCTGGTCAAGTGCGTTCCTGCCGCCGGTGTATCAGGGCACGCTGCTGCGCCCCGGTCCGAACCCGATCATCAACTTGAAGCCGCCCGCGGACACCGGCCCCGAACAGAACCGCCGCGCGTTCGACCTCGTCCGCAAGCTGAACGCGGAGCAGGCGAAGGGCGACGCCGAACTCGAAGCGCGCACCGCGAGCTACGAACTGGCGTTCAAGATGCAGGCGCACGCCCCGGACGCCGTCGATCTGAGCAAGGAGACCGCGGCCACCAAGACGGCCTACGGCCTCGACGACAAGAAGACCGCGGACTTCGGCACGCGGTTGCTGCTCGCCCGGCGCTTGGTGGAGCGCGGCGTGCGGTTCGTGAGCGTGTACAGCGGCGGCGGCCCGCTCGTCACGCAGTGGGACGCGCACGACGACGTGGACGCCAACCACGAGAAGATGTGCGGGCACGTCGACAAACCCATCGCGGCGCTGCTGAAGGACTTGAAGCAGCGCGGGCTGTTGAAGGATACGCTCGTGGTGTGGTGCAGCGAGTTTGGCCGCACGCCGAACAGTCAGGGCGGAAAGGGCCGCGATCACAACCCGTTGGGCTACACGATGTGGCTGGCCGGCGGCGGCACGAAGGGCGGGCAGGGCGTCGGCGCGACCGACGAGTTCGGCCTCAACGCGGTCGACGACGTGGTGAGCGTGAACGACTTCCACGCCACCATCCTGCACCTGCTCGGCCTCGACCACGAGAAGCTCACGTACCGCCACAGCGGGCGCGACGAGCGCCTCACGGACGTCGGCGGCATTGTGATGGAGAAGGTGTTGGCATAAACGCGCGACGCCGCAAGCGGCAGTAGCCGCCTGCGGCGTCGCGCCGTTCACGTTAGGCGTTGTAGCCGATCAGGTCCCAGCCCTTGCGGTAGGTGCGGCGCAGCAGGGGGGCCGCTTCCTTGATGTCGGCCGAACACTTCTCGCCGTCGAAGTTGAACGCCTTGCCGGTACGGATCGCCACGTTGCCCAGCAGGAACGCCGCGGTCAGCAGGCCGGCGTAGTCGAAGTTCGACAGCGCCATCTCCGGCTTGTTCGCCTTGATCGCCTCGACCCACTCGTTCTTCTGGCCCTGATCTTCCTTGTTGTTCTCGGCGAACGTCTCCGGCTTGGTGCCCCCGTTCGCAATCTTGCCGGTGCTGAAGTACACCGTCGAGCCGTAGTCGCTCGGCGAGTACGCGAACCCCTTCGTACCGACGACGATGGACCCGCTGTCCACGATCTTCTTCGCCTTCGCCAGCTCGATCGCCTTGTTGACGAGCGCCTCCGGCGGGTACAACTTCTTCCCGTCCTTCATGCCCTCGTACCAGTTGAGCGTCACCGGCACGAAGCCCTCGCGCTTCGGGAAGTCGATCTTCACGTGCGCGTGGCTCGGGGCGGTCAGCGTGTTCACGCCACCGGCCTCGGCCGACACCTTCGTCGGGTGGCCCAGCTTCAGGCCCATGAACACCATGTTCGCGGTGTGGCACGCCATGTCGCCGATCGCGCCGGTGCCGTAGTCCCAGTACCCGCGCCACGCGAACGGGTGGATGCCGCCGGCGTACTCGCGGTCGGGGGCGACGCCGAGGAACTCGTCCCAGTGGACGTTCTTGGGCGCGGTGCCCTTCGCGGGCGGCTTCTTGTCGGTCACGTCCGGGGCCTGCTTCCAGTACCCGGCCGGGCGGTTGGTCCACACGTGAACCTCGGCCACGTCGCCCAGTTCGCCGGCCCGGAGCAGTTCGGCCGCGCGGCGCAGGCCGTTGGCCGCGGTGCCCTGATTCCCCATCTGGGTGCAGACCTTGTTCTTCTTCGCCTCGGCGCGCATCAGGTGCGCCTCGTACACGTCGTGCGTCAGCGGCTTCTGGCAGTACACGTGCTTGCCGGCCCGCATCGCCAGCACGCTGGGTTGCGCGTGCGAGTGGTCCGCGGTGCTCACCACGAAGGCGTCGATGTTCTTCAGCAGCGAGGCGTCGTCGAAGATCTTGCGGTAGTCGAAGAACGTCTTCGCTTCGGGCCACTTCTTGGCCTTCGGCGCGAGGCGGCCGTCGTCCACGTCGCACAGCGCGACGACGTCCATCAGGTTGCCGGCGTGGTCGATGTCGCTGGAGCCCTTGCCGCCGACGCCGATGCCGGCGACGCGCAGTTTCTCGGCGGCGCGGTACACGCGCGCGACGGAAACGGCCGGGGCGAGGTGCAAGTAGCCGAGGGACGCGGCGGACGCGGCGAGCGCCTGCCGCCGGGTGATCCGGCGGGCCATGGGGAGAGTCTCCGAGCAGGTGTGGTGTGGGTACGGGCGGTGCGAAGTGAGTGTAATCGCCGCGCGCGCGCCGGGCAACGAGAAAGCCGCGAACTGGGCTTGAATCGCGCTTTTCGCGCCCGCTACACTGCTCCCTTGCACGCACACCGGGGCACGACGCCCCGCCGCTCAGTGGTCACGGAGGACACGCCGCACATGCCCGCGCGCATCAAAGACGTAAAGGTGAAGGAAAAGGAACCCGTGGTGCCGGTCGGTCGCCCGCTCGTCGCGGTGAACGCCGACCTCGTGGCCCCGAAGAACGCCACCCCGTTCGCGAAACTGAACCTCGGCTACATCGACGCCCTGATCGGGGCCGGCGCGCTGCCGGTCGTGCTGCCCCCGCTGCGCCGCGACAACCTCGCCGCCATCGACGCGCTGCTCGACCAGTGCGTCGGGATCGTGCTGACCGGCGGCGCGGACATGGACCCGCGGCGCAACGGCCAAGCGCTCACGCCCGCCGTGAACCCGATGCCGGCCCGCCGCGAGGACGCCGACCGCTACCTGCTGACCCGCATTTTCGAGCGCCGCACGAGCGTCCTCGGCATCGGCGTGGGCATGCAGCAACTGAACGTGTTCGCCGGCGGCACCCTGCACCTGCACCTGCCCACCGACAACCCCAAGGCGCTGCCGCACTACGACCAGACCGGCGCGCCGCACCGCCACATGGTGCTGATCGAGGAGAACACGCGGCTCGACGACATCTACGGGACGCAGGAGCTGCGCGTCAACAGCACGCACCACCAAGCGGTGAACCAGATCGGTAAGCGGATGCGCGTGGCCGCGCGCGCCCCGGACGGGGTGATCGAGGCCATCGAATCGACGGACCCGAACTGGTTCTGCGTCGGCGTGCAGTGGCACCCGGAAGCGGACACCGCCAGCGCGCTGGACGTGCAAATCTTCGAGTGCTTCGTGCAGGCCGCGGTCCGCGCCTGCGACGGCGTCCTCGCGGTCGCGTAGGCGCTCGCCTCAAAGTAGTAGGCACACGCCGTGTGCCGTCGCTGCATATGGGGGATGTGCGCCGCGTATCTCGCGAGCACCTCCAAGATGCGCGGCGACGGCACACGGAGCGTGCCTACCACTTTGGCAAGTTCGCGCTTCCAAGTTCGAGAACCGACGGTATGACCGTCCGGTTAGTTCGGACCCTCGAACTTGGAAGCCCCCTCATGTCGCGCACGTTCCTTGGCCTGTCGGTCGGTTCCGGGTTGGAAGGGGCGGACGCGGTCGCGGTGCGGGCCGAGCGCGTGGGCCTCGACCTCGCGCCGCGCGCGGCCCCCGCGGGGCGCGTAGCGTTCGCGCCGGCGGTGCGCGACGTGCTCCGCTCCGCGCCGGCCGCGGTCCCGCCGGAGTGCCTGCGGGCCATCGCCGACACGGTCGTGTTCGCCGCGCGCCAAGCGCTCAGCAAAGGGGCCGTGTCGCCGCGCGACACCTTCGCCGCCGGGTTCCTCGAACCGGCGCGGCCAGTGGCGAGCGCCGCGATAAACTGGCCGGAAGTCGCGGGGCGCGTGGCCGAGCAACTCGGGATCACGGTGCTGCACGGGTTCGCCGACCGCGACCGCGCCGCCGGCGGCACCGGGCACCTGCTGACCGCCGCGGCCGATTACCTCCTGTTCCGCGACCCGGCCGAAACGCGGTTGCTCGTTCACCTCGGCGCGGCGACCAGCGTACTCGTTGTGCCCGCGGGCGGGACCGTCAGCACCGTGTTCGGGTTCGAAGCCGGGCCGGGCAACCAACTGCTCGACGCGATCCTGTTCCACGGCTCACGCGGCAAAGAGCACGTCGATGCGGGCGGCAAGACGGCCGTGCAGGGCCGGCTACTCGACCCGCTGCTAGCGCGCTGGCTCGAACACCCGCACTTCGCGCGCGCCGCGCCGAAGGCTGTGCGCCCGGACGCCTTCGGGCGCAGTTTCCTGCTCGCCACGTTCGACGCCGCGCGGCAACTCGGCGCGGGTCTGCCGGACCTGCTCTGCACCGCGACGCACCTCGCCGCGCGCGCCGTCGGCGACGCCGCCAAGCTCGCCGCGCTGAAGCCGGACGGCCCGCGCCGCGTGCTCCTCAGCGGGGGCGGGGTGCGCAACGGGTTCCTGATGCAACTCGTCGCGCAGCAGTTGGGCGGAACGGTGGAGCGCGCGGACGCGGTCGGCGTGCCGGCGCTGGCGCGGGCCGCGACCGCCGCGGCGCTGCTCGCGGCCCTCAGTTGCGACGGCGTGAGCGCGAACCTGCCGGTGCTGACGGGCGCGGGCGGCGGCCGAATCCTCGGCCACATCGCGCCCGGCGACCCCCGCAACTGGGCCCGCTGTGCCGCGTGGCTCGCCGACCAGACCGGCGACTACCCGCGCGCCGCCCGCGCCGCGTAAACAAGCGGTCGGGCCGAGCTGATTTCCCGCCGTGACTACTTCGTCAGCAACCGGCGCGCGAGCACGACCGCGCCCACGACCGGATCGTCCACCAACCCGACCGGGCCGGGCGTGACGCCGCAGGCGCGAAGTTCGTGCAAGAATCGCTCGCGGTACGGGGCGCTCTCCAGCGCCAGCCCGCCGGCCAGCGCGACCGGCACGCCGTCGCGCGACAGCCCGCAGTTGGCGACAGCGCCGGCCGCGGTTCGCGCCAGTTCCCGCGCCTCCTGCTCGACAATCGCGGTCGCGGTCGCGTCGCCCGATGCGGCGGCGCTCAGTACCAGCGGCGCGAGGCCCGCGATGAACGCCTTGTCCCACGTCCCGCGGTACACGGCCGGGATGAACTCGCGCGCGTCCGGCGTGCCCAACTTCTGGAGCAGCGCCGGCAGCAGTGCGGTCGGCTCGCCGACGCCGTCGGCGGCGCGGCACGCGGCCCGCAGCGCGAGCAGCCCGACGCGGAACGCGCTCCCCTCGTCGCCCAGCAGGTAGCCCCAACCGCCGGCGCGGGCGTCCTTTCCGTGCGCGTCTTGCGCGAGCGCGATGGACCCGGTGCCGGCGATCACGGCCAGCCCCCAGCCGTCCGGCGTGCCGGCCGCAAACAGGAGCGTCGCGTCGTTGGCAATGGTGATCTTGTCGGCGAGTTGAACGAGGTCGGCCCAACCGCGGATCACGTCCAGCCCTTCGGCCTTGTCCACCCCGGCCAGTCCCAGCGCCGCCGCCGCGACCGGCGCGCGCGCGACCTTCGCGGAGCGGAACGCGCCGGCGACCGCGGTGTTCAGCTCGCGCAGCGCCGCGGTCACGCCCACGGCTTGAATGTTCGACGGCCCGGCCTCGCCGCGCCCCAGTGCCGCGCCGGTCCGCGCGTCGGCCAGCACCGCCGCCGTGTGCGACGCCCCGCCGTCGATCCCGATTATGAGTTGCGGTTCCGCCATAGTGCCTCTCGCCAACTCCGAAGGGTATTCACCGCGGAGACCGCAGAGCACGCAGAGAGAAGACAAAAGAGCGACAGATTACAGCCGGCTCAACTCTCGGTGTACTCTCCGCGTACTCTGTGGTCCCCGCGGTGAACTCGGCTAGTTCTTCGCGCCCTTCACGTACTTGTCGAACCATGCGATCTGTTCGTACAGGACGTGGCCGATGGACTCGCGCGCGGCGTAGCCGTGGTCCTCGTGCGGGAGCAGCACCAGCCGCGCGGTGCCGCCGGTGCCGCGCACCGCCTGATACATGCGCTCGCTCTGCACCGGGAACGTGCCGGGGTTGGCGTCGCTCGCGCCGTGGATCATCAGGATCGGCTCCTTGATCTTGTGCGCGTGGTAGAACGGCGACATCTTCCCGTAGATTTCGGGCGCGTCCCAAAACGTGCGGCGCTCGTTCTGGAACCCGAACGGCGTGAGCGTGCGGTTGTACGCCCCGCTCCGCGCGATCCCGGCCTTGAACAGGTCGGAGTGCGCCAACAGGTTCGCCGTCATGAACGCGCCGTAGCTGTGGCCCATCACGCCGACGCGGGTCTTGTCGATGCCGAACTCCGTGGCCTTGTCGAGCGCGGCCTTCGCATTGTCGTTCAGTTGCTCGACGAAGTTGTTGTTCGCGGTCTCCGGCGGGCCGACGATGGGCATGGACACTTCCATCACCGCGTAGCCCTGCGTGAGGAAGAACAGGTGCGAGTACCCGCCGACCGCGGTGAAGCGGTGCGGCGACCCGCTCACTTGGCCCGCGGTGTCGGCCGAGGCGAACTCGACCGGGTAGGCGTAGAACACCGCGGGCACCGAGTCGCCGTCCTTGTGGCCCGGCGGCAGGTGCAGCGTGAACGAGATGGTCGTGCCGTCGGCGCGCTTCGTTGTGACGAGTTGCTTCTTCGCCTTGCGCAGCTCGGGCGCGGGGTCGGTGTTGTCCGTAAGCTTCTTCTCGTGAACGCCGTCGCGGTAGTACACGTTCGGCGGCTCGGTCACGGTCTCGCGCCGTACCAGCACCTTCGACCCGGACACGTTCAGCACGCGCACCACTTCTTCGTAGGCCCCTTCGGGGCAGTGGAACAGGCGCTCGGCCTTGCCGGTGCTCAGGTTGTACTTGTCGAGGAACGGGCGGTCGCCCTTCGGGGTCGCGCCATCGCCGCGCAGGAAAAACGTGTCGCCGGCCGGGTCACCCGCGGTGCGGATCACGAGGTGCCCGCTGGGGAGCGTCCGCGCGACCGGCGCGCCGGGGTCGCCGTAGCGGTCTTGGCTCGACCGCTCCCACAGCAGCTTGGGATCGGGCGCGAGAATCGTCGTGGTCGGCGCGAGGAACGTGCGCACCCACTTGCGGTCGCGGTCGTAGTCGCGCACCAGCATCCGGTTGCCGCTGGGGAAGAAGTCCAACCCCGCGAAGCGGTGCTCGATCTTCAACAGCTCCGTGCCCTTGATCTCGGCCCCGGCCGTCGCGGTGAAGAGGGCATCGCGGTGCGGCACCTTCTTCTTGGGGTCGCCGTCGTCCTGCGCCTCGGCCCAGATGAGCGCGTGCGGGTTGGTGGGTACCCAGCGGATCGACCGCGGGCCGGTGGGCACGCCCTCGATCGGCACCTTGTCTTGCAGCGGCAGTTCCGCGACCGTCGCGCTCTTCTCCCCGCTCGCCTTGTATACCTCGACGGCGCGCGGGAACGAGGTGTACGGGTGCAGGTACGAGAACGGCTTCGCGAGGCGCGCGACCAGTACGAACTGGCCGTCCGGCGACGGGTCCGAGTTGGTCACGATGCCGGGCTTGCCGAGGTCGTGCGCCGCGGTGCGCTCGCCGTCGAGCGCGACGATCACCAGTTGCGACGTGCAGTAGTGCTCGAAGAGGGCCGCGTCGTGCGCGTCCTTCAGCATGTCCTGATAGGTGCGCACGGGCGCGGCCTTCCCGCCGCTTTCCTGAATGACCGGGCCGGCGGGTGCGAGCGGCGGCGAAGGGGCGTCGCCGCGCGTGTGCGGGATCGTTTGAACCAGCAGCGAGCGGCTGTCGGGCATCCACTGCGCCGGCTCGCCGATGGCCGCGTTCACCAGCAGCCCCTTCACCTTCTGGAACTTGGTGTCGCCGACTTCGCACACCCACAGTTCGATGCCGCTGGGCGTGGTGTTGAGAACCGCGAACCGCTTGCCGTCCGGCGACCAGAACGGCGACCCGCACTTGCCCTTTTCCGGCAGGGTGATGGGCTTCGCCTCGCCGCCGGTCACGGGCATCAGGGAAATGCCGGTGACGCGCGGCGGGCGCGCGGGGCCGTTGGTCTTCGGGTTGATGCGCAGCCCGGCGAGCCGCACCATCGGCGCGGCCAGTTCCTCAATGGCCGGGTACCGCGCGCTCTGGACGAGCAACACGTGGTCCCCGGTCGGGCTGACCGACAGCGCCGGCGGGGTCGGGGCGTCGAGGATCGCCGCGACCGCCGGCGGCGGCTTCTGGTAGCCCTCTTGCCCGAATGCGTCGAGCGCGATCGTCACCGCGAACACCCCGCACAAGAACAGGCGAAACATGGCTGCCCTCCCGAACGTCGTTCAGGCAGTATACTGGGCGGTAAGAGACCTAACCCCCCCAACCCCCTTCCCTGAGAGGGAAGGGGGGAAGAGAAAACAACACTCTGGCTCCCCCTTCCCTCTCAGGGAAGGGGGTTGGGGGGGTTAGGTTCTTCTGCCCTCTTCCTCTCACCCCAATACGCACGCCATGAAACCGTTTCGCCTCGCGCTCGTCGCCCTCGCCTTCGCGCCCTTCGCCTCGGCCGCCGACAAGCCCGTCGTTCTCGAAGGGGGCGACGGCCCCGGCAAGGGCAAGCACGTTGTCCTCGTGAGCGGCGATCAGGAGTACCGCTCCGAGGAGACGATCCCGCTGCTGGCGAAGATGCTGTCGAAGCACCATGGGTTCAAGTGTACCGTGCTCTTCACGGTGGACCCCAAGGACGGAACTGTCAACCCGAACATCAACAACGTGCCCGGCCTCGAAGCGCTCAAGGACGCGGACCTGCTCGTGATCTTCACGCGGTTCCTGAACCTGCCCGACGACCAACTCAAGCACATCGACGACTACCTGATGACCGGCAAGCCGGTGGTCGGACTGCGCACCTCGACGCACGCCTTCAACGGCATCCCGGGGAAGAGCGCGTACGCCAAGTTCAACAACGGCAGCAAGGAGAAGGGCTGGGAGGGCGGCTTCGGCAAGGCGGTGCTGGGCGAGCAGTGGGTGAACCACCACGGCGCGCACGGCAAGGAGGGCACGCGCGGCATTGTGGCGAAGGGGCAGGAGAAGCACCCGATCCTGAAGGGCATCGGGGCCGGCGACATCTTCGGCACGACCGACGTTTACACCGTGAAGCTGCCGCTACCGGGCGACAGCACGCCGCTCGTGCTGGGCGAAGTGACCGAAACGCTGAAGGCCGACTCGAAGGCCGTGACCGGTAAGAAGAACGACCCGATGATGCCGGTCGCGTGGACGAAGACGTACGTCGTCGCCCCGAACACCCCGGAACCGGTCCTGAAGTCCGGCCGCGTGTTTACGACCACGATGGGCGCGTCGCAAGACCTCGAATGGGAGGGCACCCGCCGCTTGATCGTGAACGGTTGCTTCTGGGCCATCGGGCTGGAACAGAAGATTCCAGACAAGACCAACGTGGCGCTCGTGGGCGAGTTCAAGCCGACGCGCTTCTACTTCAAGAACAACGCCGAGTGGGTCAAGACGCCGGTGAAACCCGCGGACCTCTTCAAGTGAGTTGTGGGGGCGAAGGCAAAAAGGCAGAAGAGTTTTGACAGGATGAACACGATGAACAGAGATAATTGAGAGTTGATGTTGCTCTGTTGAAACCCTCTGGTTAGAGGCGGCGGAATCCCCGGAGATTCGCCGAATCGCCCCCTGCGGAAACCCCGTCAAATGATAGGGTTTCAACAGAGCAAGTTGATGTCTCTCTTCATCCTGTTTTGATCCTGTTCATCCTGTCAAAACTCTTCTGCCTGTTTGCACTCCATCTACCACCCCAGCGCGTTCCGCAGTTGCTCCAGCCCGCCGGCCAGCGCGCCGGCGGCGTCGGCATACGTCGCCTTCGGGTCGTCGAGGCGCTTGCCGTTGACGGTGTTGCTCACCGCGCACGCGAACGTGCCGGCCGCGGGGCGCACTTCCAGCTTGTATTGCGGCGTGCCTTCCAGCACCACGAACGTCGTTTCGGGGCGCACGCCCGCTTTGAGCGCGCCGCCCCGCGTTTGCAGCCAATCGGGAACCGTCATCTGTTCTCGTCGGTGAACCGCCTACTCCGGGAGCGGTTTGTCCTTCGTTTCCGGCAGGAACGGCAGCACGAGCAGGCCCATCGCGAAGATGCTGCACATCGCCAGCCCCGCGTACCGGAACGGCCGGTCTTGGTACTGGCCGCCCTCGCTCGCGTAGGCGAACACTTGCGTCGTCAGCACGCCGAGCATGAGCGGGCCGCTGGCCGCGATGAACCGACCCACGTTGTAGCAGAAGCTGGTGCCGGTGGCTCGCAGGCGGGTGGGGAACAGTTCCGGCAGGTACACCGCGTACCCGCCGAACAGCGCGAGCATGCACACTCCCATCACGAAGTTCATCCAGATGATGTCCGTGCGGGTCTTCATGCCCATGAACACGAGGGCGACGCTGCCGGCCGCGGCGACGATGGTGATCATGAACGCCGGCTTGCGGCCGATCTTGCTCGCGAGCCACGAGAACCCGGACATGCCGCAGAACGCGCCGATGTTGATCGCCAGCGACGTGATCCCGGCCCAGATGATGCCCTGCCCCTTGAGGTACTGCCCGCGCTCCTTCTCAACGGGCGCGGCCAGTTTCAGGAGCTCGACCTGTGCCGGGCTGCGCTCGGCTTCGGGCTTCGCTTTCGCGGCCTTGAGCGCGGCGTCGATCTCCGCAGCCGTGACCGGCCTAGCGGGGTCCGCGCCCTCGTCGTTCGACCGCAGCGCCTTCACTAGTTTCGCGACATCGTCCCCGAACGGGTGCAGCACCGCGGCCTCCTTCGCGAACGTGGGGCGGAAGATCGATTGTTGCAGGTCCACCGAGAAAAACGCGATGCCCCACAGCCCGACGACGCCGACGAACGCGAGCAGCATGCCGAGGACCGCGTGCTTGCGGGTCATGGCGTTCGTGAACAGGTCGCCGTAGGACCCGAGCTTCCGCCCGGTACCGTCGTCGGCCGCGGCCTTCGCCCGCACCCACGATTCCGGCTCCTTCAACCGGCGCTGGATGAAGATGACGAGCAGCGCGGGGAACAGCCCGATCAGGAACAGCACGCGCCACGCGTTCAGCCCCACGGACCTGAGGCCGTCGAGGTGGCCGTTCAGTTCGAGCAGGCCGAGCGAGATGAACATGAGGGCCGCGGTGCAGTTCCCGAAGGCGGAACTGGCTTGCATGAGGCCTAGGGTGAACGGTCGGGCGTGACTGGGCATCGTTTCGGCCAAGAGCGACACGGCCGCGGCGAACACCCCGCCCACCCCCAGCCCAGTGAGGAAGCGGTACACACAGTAGTCGTACGGCCCCTGCGAGAGCGCGCTGAACCCGGTGAAGATCGAGTACAGGAGGATGGTGTACGTGAGCGTTTTGACGCGCCCGATGCGGTCCCCGTACATGCCGAACACCAGCCCGCCCGCGCCCCAGCCGACGAGGAACACCGCGGTCGCGACGGCGGCCCACGTCTTCACGTCGTCCGGGTTCGCGCTCGCCCCGCCGAGCAGGTCCGTGAGCGACATCACCCGCGCGAGGTTGAAGAGCTGCTGGTCCATGCAGTCCGCCATCCACGCGATCGCGGCGACGAAGAACACGAACCACTGGTACTTGTTCAGGTCGCGCAAACTGGCCCAGCCCGTGCGCGGCGCGAAGTTCGTGTAATCGGGCGCGTTGGCGCTTGCGTTCGGGTCGGACGGCATGGCAGCGGGTCCACGGGCAAGAGGAATAGCGGGCGGGAGGGTTGCAACGTCCCAGCAACATTACTCGCGGGCCGGTTCCGACGCCAGCATTTCCGCGCGCCCCGTCCGGGTGCTATGATGAGTCTTTTCCCCTCCGCCGTTCGCGGGGTGTGGCCCGTGGCCCTCGATCCGCCGTTTCCCCTGACCGTCGGCTTCCTCGGTGCGGGGCAAATGGCGACCGCGCTCGCGGCGGCGTGGGCGCGAACCGGCCTCATCGACCCCGCCCGCAGTCGCGCCGCCGACCCGTACCCGGACGCGCGCGCCAAGTTCGAGGCCGCGACCGGCGTTCCCACCCTCTCCACCAACGCCGAAGTCGCGAGGGCCTGCGACGTGCTGGTGCTCGCGGTGAAGCCGCAGATCGTGCCCGCGGTGCTCGCGGAACTGCGCCCGGTGTTGACGCCGCGGCACTTCGTCATCTCCATCGCGGCCGGGGTCACGCTCGATACGCTCGCCGCCGGCCTCGGCACCGAGCGCCTCGCGCGCGTCATGCCCAACACGCCGTGCCTCGTCGGGGCCAGCGCCAGTGGCTACACCGCGCGCGCCGCGGCCGACGCGGACCTCGTGGGCAAGCTGTTCGGCGCGGTGGGCGTGGCGCACGCGCTGCCGGAGCACCTGCTCGACGCCGTCACCGGCCTAAGCGGGAGCGGCCCGGCGTTCGTGTACCTGTTTATCGAGGCGCTGGCCGACGGCGGGGTTAAGTGCGGCCTGCCGCGCGCGACCGCACAGGCACTCGCGGCACAAACGGTTCTGGGCGCGGCGCAAATGGTGCTGCAAACCGGCCAGCACCCCGGCGCGCTGAAGGACGCGGTCGCCAGCCCCGGCGGAACGACCATCGTCGGCCTGCACGCGCTAGAGCGCGCCGCCTTCCGCGCCGCCGCAATCGACGCTGTCGAAGCCGCCACCAAGCGGGCACAGGAGTTGGGGAAGAAGAGTTGATCCGCCGATTCCGCAGATGGACACAGATTGAAGACAAAAAGGCAGAACGGCCACAAAAAGGCACAAAAGCCACAAAGAAGACAGCAGAGAAGACAGGAGCATGGTTGAAGGCATACCGCTGCGTTGCTGATTCTGTTGTCTTCTGATCTGTATTCGGGCTGGGTCTTCTTTGTGTGTCTTGTGCTTTCTTGTGGCCGTTCTGCCTTCTGTCTTCAATCTGTGTCCATCTGCGGAATCTGCGGATAAAAGGCTTTGCTCATGACAAACGAACTGGTCCTGATCTTCGACTTCGGTTCGCAGTTCGCGCAGCTCATCGCGCGGCGGGTGCGCGAGCAGAACGTGTTCTGCCAGATCGTGCGCCACGACATCAGCGCCGCGCGCGTGAAGGAACTGAACCCGAAAGGGATCATCCTTTCCGGCGGGCCCGCGAGCGTGTACGAACCGGGCGCGCCGCACTGCGACCCGAAGATTTTCGAGCTGGGCGTGCCCGTGCTCGCCATCTGCTACGGGATGCAGCTCGCGTGCTACTTCATGGGCGGCAAAGTCGGCCAGACCGCACACACTCGCGAGTACGGCCGCGCTACGCTGACCGTGAGCGAGCGCAACACCATCTTTCAGGGCTACCCCACCGAATCGACCGTATGGATGAGCCACGGCGATCAGGTGCAGGTCGCCAGCAGCGATTTCGAGGCGCTCGCCAGCACCGACACCTGCCCGCTGGCCGCGGTGAAGCACAAGACGCGCCCGCTGTTCGGCCTTCAGTTCCACCCGGAAGTGGCCCACACCCCGCACGGCGGGCAGATCCTCGCGAACTTCCTCCGCGACGTGTGCGGGTGCTCCGGCTCGTGGAAGATGACGGCGTTCATCGACAATACGGTGCGCGACATCCGGGCGAAGGTCGGCAACAAGCGCGTCATCTGCGGGCTGAGCGGTGGCGTCGATTCGAGCGTGTGCGCCGCGCTGCTGGTGAAGGCCATCGGGCCGCAGGTCGCGTGCATCTATGTGGACAACGGCCTGATGCGCGAGGGTGAGACCGAACTCGTCAAGCACACCTTCCGCGACTGGTTCAAGGCCGACCTGCACGCGGTCGACGCGCGCGAGCGGTTCCTGACGGCGCTCAAGGGCGTCAGCGACCCGCAGGAGAAGCGGAAGATTATCGGCAAGACCTTCATCGACGTGTTCAAGCACGAGGCGAAGAGCATCCCCGACGCGCACTTCCTCGCGCAGGGCACGCTGTACCCGGACGTGATCGAGAGCGGCGGCAGCGCCGACGGCCCGGCCGCGACCATCAAGTTGCACCACAACGTCGGCGGGCTGCCGGCCGAACTCGGCTTCGAGTTGGTCGAACCGCTGCGCGACCTCTTCAAGGACGAGGTGCGTAGGCTCGGTGTCGAACTGGGGCTGCCGGAAGAGGTTGTGTGGCGGCACCCGTTCCCCGGCCCCGGCCTCGCGGTGCGCGTGCTCGGCGACATCACCGAAGCGAAGCTCGCCACGCTCCGCAAGGCCGACACGATCTTCCTCGAAGAGCTGCACAAAAGCGGCTGGTACCGGAAGACCTCGCAAGCGTTCGCGGTGCTGCTGCCAGTGCAGAGTGTCGGCGTGATGGGCGACGGCCGCACCTACGAGAACGCCGTGTGCCTGCGGTGCGTGCAAACCGACGACTTCATGACCGCGGACTGGTCGCGCCTGCCCGAAGACCTGCTTGCCCGCGTCGCCACGGCCATCATCAACAAGGTGAAGGGCGTGAACCGCGTCGTGTACGACATCAGCAGCAAGCCGCCGGCGACGATCGAGTGGGAATAATACCAACCTAACCCCCCGCCCCCTTCCCTGAAGGGAAGGGGGCGGGGGGTTAGGTTTCTTCGGGCGAACCCATGCGCGCCGACATCTGCGCGTCCGACGACTACGACACGCGCGAGCGCTTGCTGGCCGCGCTCGCGGCCGTTGGCGCGGCGCGCGAGGGCGAATGGGACGCCCTCGGCGTGGGACTGCACCGCTTCCGCGTCGGGGCCGACGCGCTCTCCGTCTTCATCGACGCTTGGGCCGTTGACCTCGAAGGGCCGGACCAACTGGTGCGCCAAGTCCTACAGTTAATCTCCGACGACCTTCGCGGTTGATGCAGAACACGTACCGGAGATACCCATGATGGCTTGGCCGACGCTGATTTGCGGCGCGCTGTTGGTTCTGGTGGGCATCGTGGCCTACGGTACGTCGGAGGTACAGCCGCCGCCGATGACGGCCCTGATTCCGGCGTTCTTCGGGGCGGCCCTGATCGCGTGCGGGGCGCTGGCGTTCAAGGACTACCTGCGCAAGCACGTCATGCACCTCGCGGCAATGATTGGTCTCGTGGGGGCGCTCGGCGGGTTCGCGCCATTGATCCGCCAGTACAGCAAAACCGGCGACTTCGACCCCACGAAGAAGTCTGCCGTCGCGGGCGAACTGATGATTCTGGTGTGCGTGGTGTTCGTGGGGATGTGCGTGAACTCGTTCATCCAAGCGAAGAAGGCGCGCAAGGCGAAGGAGGCCGCGGCCGGCGGCGCGACCCCGCCGGCCTGAGCGTCGCGCCGTTACTTCGGGCGCGGGGGCGGGGCGACCGGGCGCGGGTACAGGCGCTCGATCTCCGCCGGGTCGAACCCGCGCTCGATCAGCTTCTTCTTGATCCGCTCCACCTCGTCCCAGCGCGGCTCGTCCGGCGGGATCGTCGGCCCCTTCACGGGCGCGTCGATCATCGGCACCGGCGCGAGCGAACCGGGCTTGCGCGCGCTGCGAATGTAGGCGACCAGCGCGTTCACCTCTTCTTCGGTCACGAGGTCGAGCGTGTACGCCGGCATGATCGGCTCCCACCCCTCAACAATCTTGGCCTTCGGCTTGCGGATCGACTCGCGGATGTACTGCTCGTCGGCCACCTCGGACCCGCCGCCGCGGAGCGCGACCTTCGTGCCGAACAGCCCTTCGAGGAATGGAGCTTTCGCGTTCGGCGCGCCGCTGTGACAAATGTTGCACTGGAGTTTCAGGAACAGTTGCCGCCCGGTGTGCGCGACCGAGCCGTTCACGGGATCGGTACCGGGCGACCGCCCCGCGAGCCAGTCGTCGAACTCCGCGGCCGGAACCACCTGCACGGTGCCGATCTGCTCGCGCCCGCTCCAGATGGTGAACGTGCCGGCGCGCGTCGGGCGCACGGTCGCGTGCGCCCATTTCCCCTGTGGCGCTTCGGTGCTGATGCCGAACGTCGGGACGTCGAACGGGTTCGTGCCCCCGTCCGAGGTAAGCACGAAGGTGACCGGGTGGCCGAGCGGCACGACGAGGGGCCGGACGTTGGCGCGGTCGGCGTCGGCGAGCACGGCCTCCGGCCCGGCGAGCAGGAGTCGCTGGCCCTGTGGGTATTGCACGCGCCACGAGCAGTTCGGCCGGCGCACGACGATCAGGTCGAGCGCGCCCTTCGGGTCGCACGGTTCGGCCGCGAGCGGGATCGGGCGCGGCGGCGGAATCGCCACGGTCGCCGGCGCGGGCGGAACGATGTTGTCGGGCACGATCACAACAGAGGGCGCGGGTTCGGTGGGCGGCGCGGGGGCCGGGCGCGAACACGCCGGCAGTGCGAACACGAGCGCGAGTAGTGGGAGCCGAGACATGCGAGCGCTCCGAGAGGTGAGTCGGTCACGGAGCCGCGAGCGGCGAGCGCTCGCGGCTCCGTGTCCTGCGTCAGTCCTTCTTGTCCTCGAACTTCTTCACTTGGTTCTCGACGAACTGCTTCAGCCCGGCGCTCTCCTTCTCGGTGAGGGCCACGGTCTTCGCGCCGAACTCCCGCGCCTTGGCCTTGTCGCCGTTGGCGAAGTGGGCCTCGGCCAGCGCCAGCGTCACCTGCCACTCCTTGTCGCCGGCGATCTTCAGCGCGCCTTCGGCGGCCTTCATCGACAGCGCCAGCAGCGCTTTGTCGCCGTTCGCCAGCGGCGAGCGGGCCACGTTCGACGCCATCAACAGCAGCGTGTGGTCCTCGGTCTTGGTCCCCTTGGCGATCAGCCCCTCAATCGCCTTCTTCGCCTCGTCGGTCTTCTTGGCCTTGAGGAGCGAACTGACGCGCGGCCCGTTGAAGTACGGGATCCCGGCCAAGAGCGGGTTCTTCTTCTCGAACTCGGCCAGTTTGGTGAGGAACACTTCCGGGTCCGGGTCGCGAGTGGCTTGGAACACGCCGTTGACGTCCTTCTCGATGGCGTCGATGCCGTCGTTGTCGGCCGCGGTCCACTTGCCGGCGACGACCTTCGGGAGCACCACGTCGAGGTACATCGGGTGCCCGATGTAGGCGATCTTCCCGGCCGTATCCACCACGAAGCAGCACGGGATGCCGTTGCGCTGTGCTGCCTTCATCCACGCGTCGTAGGTCTCACGGTCGTCGGCGTAGGCGAAGGTGTAGCCCAGCTTCGGCCCGCGCTTCTCGACCAGTGCCTGAACCTTTTCGAGGCTGTTGTTCGGGTCCTTGGCGCTGAACCCGATGAACACCACGTCCTTCGCGTACTGCTTCTGCAACTCGCCCATGTGCGGCATCATGACGATGCACGGCCCGCACCACGTGGCCCAGAACTCCATCACGTACGCCTTGCCCTCGGCGAACGCCGACACTTCTTTACCCTGCAGCCACTTGGTGGCCTTCACCGGCGGGGCCTTGTCGCCGACCTTGAGCTTTTCTTGGGCCGCGGCCGGGGCGACGAACCCGACCAGCGCGGCGGTGAGCAGCAGCGTGCGCATGGGCACACCCTTTCGGAAAGAATGGGGAGCGGAACAAGGTTGAGTGTAGGTCAGAACGACGCCGCGAGAAGGCTGAACGGCAGAATGGCGAGCGGGGGCGTAAGCCCCCTGATGAGATGTGAAAACAGTTCGAGTTGTCGGGACATCAGGGGGCTTACGCCCCCCGCTCGCCTACCGGGAAAACCTCGTCGAAGGGCACTTCCCATTGGCCGATGCCGACGCTGACGGTCACGGTCTGCTTCTTCGCGTCCACCTTCACGACCTTGCCGACCGCGCCGAAGCGCTCGACCGTGACCGGTGTGCCGGCTTTCAGGGTGGCGCGCAGCTCGTTCAACGCGGCGCGATCCGCGGACTCCTTCGCCAGCGCACCGCGCTCCTGTTCGAGCGCGGCCTTCTCGCGGTCGGCCTCGTGCTTGGCGACCAGCGCGTCGGCCTTCGCCTGCTCCGCTTCGAGGCGCAGCTCTTGCAGGCGCGCCAGTTCGCCGCTCTTGCCCTTGCGCTTCTTGAGGTAGCGGTGGGCCTTCTTGAGCAGCGCTTTCGGCAGCTTCAAGCGGCGGGCGATCTTGAGGGCGTTGCTCATCCCGAATTGGCCGATGTGCAGCCGGTACGTGGGGCGCATCGTCTCGATGTCGAACTCGACCGCGCCGTTCTCCGCGCGCTCGTTGTTGAACGCATACGTCTTCAGGTCGCCGAGGTGCGTCGTCACGATCGCGCGACAGCCCACCTCGTCGAGTTGATCAAGAATGGCCCGGCCGAGGGCCGCGCCTTCGGTCGGGTCGGTGCCCGCACCGAGTTCGTCCAGCAGGATGAGGCTTTGTGCGTCGGCGACGCTGAAGATGGAGGCGATGCGCGAGACGTGCGAGCTGAAGGTGCTGAGCGACTGTTCGAGGCTCTGTTCGTCGCCGATGTCCGAGAGGACGTGCCGGAACACCGGCACCAGACTTCCCTCGCCCGCGGGCAGGTGCATCCCGCACTGCGCCATCAGACACAACAGCCCCGTCGTCTTCAGCGTGACCGTCTTGCCGCCGGTGTTCGGCCCCGTAATCACCAGCAGGTTGAACCCGATGCCGAGGCGGATGTCGATTGGCATCACTTTGCGGCCGTCGACCGGCTCGCTTCTGAACAGGGATTCGAGAAGCGGGTGGCGGGCCTGTCGCAGCCAAAGTCGGCCCTCGTCGTTCACGTCCGGCGGGTACATGTCGAAGTCGCGGGCGTAGCGGGCCTTCGCGCAGATCAGGTCGAGTTTGGCGATCACGTCGAGGGCGTACACCAGCGGTTTCGCGACGCGGCCCACCTCGCTACTCAGCCGGCGCAGGACGCGCTTCACCTCGCGGTCCTCGTCGGCTTTCAGTTGCACGCGATCCGCGCTCAGGCCGGCGATGCTCGCCGGTTCGACGAACAGCGTCTCGCCGGTGTTGCTGACGCGGTGCACGACGCCGGGCACCTTGTGCCGGTAGTTCACCGAGACCGGCAGAACGTAGTGGTCGCCGTGAACGGTCGCGTTCGGGTAGCTCAGCACCTTGCGCAGTTCGGGGTCGCGCAGCAACCGGCGTATTTCCGCTTTCACCTTCTCGTCGAGTTCGAACAGTTTTTGCCGCAAGGAGGCGAGTTCGCGACTCGCCATGTCGAGGACGTGCCCGCGGCCGTCGATGCACCCGCCGATGCTCTTGCTGACGGTGCCGAGGTCTTCGATGCCGCTGAGGTGGTCGATGAGGCCGGAGAGGTGTTCCGCGAGGCGCATCCGGTAGCGGTACATCGCCCCGGTACAGTTCAGCGCCTCCGCGACCTCGATCAGTTGCTCCGCGGTCAGCATCGTGCCGATGGCCGCGCGCCGGGCAATCAGGCGAACGTCGTGCAACCCGCTGAACGGCGGCGCTTGGTTCAACCCAAGTGCCGTGACCATTTCCGTAACGAGTGCGATTTCCTTGCGGACAACGGCGAGATCGGTACTCGGTTCGAGCTGGCGCGCGAGGTCGCCACCGAGTGACGACGCGGTATAGCCGGCGAGAAGGGCGCGGAGTTTATCGAAGCCGAGCAAGTCGAGGGTGTGAGCGTCCATGAGGCCCGCCGGCGCGCTTTCTACGTCGAGGATAATCATGCCCGCCAAGACACACCGCCGGAAAGCGGGGTTCGCGGAAAGGGAATTGTACGGCTCAGTAGTGGGCAGTGCGCAGCCGGCAGTGGGCAGAGAAGACCGAAGACCAGAACCGTGTCAGGCTCCGGCCTTCTGTCTTTACTGCTCACTGCCCACTGCTCACTACTTCACTTGGCGGACCCACGTTTCGTTGAAGTACCCGCTGCGGGCGGGGGACTCGAACTTGGTGGGCTTGGGCTTGTCCGCGGGGCCGTAGCACAGCTTGAGTTGGTTGCCGGCCAGTTCGTAGATGCCGTGACTCTTCTTGCCCTTCAACGGGCCGTCGGCGAACTCGAACGTGATGGTCTTCGTGGCCGCGTCGAGGGCGACGTTTGCCAGCGCGAGGCGCAGCACCGCGGGCTTGCCGGTGGGGGCCTTCTCGTCCTTGAAGTACAGGTGGTACTCGCTCTTATCGAACACGACCGTGACTTGCTTCATGAGGTCCGCGGGCATGGCCGGCGCGCCCTCGTAGTCGCACTGGAGCGGTTTCCAGTAGCCCTGCACTTTGTCGATGTCGCCGCTGGCGACCGGGGCCGTGGCCGGCGGGTTGGCCATCAGTAGCGTCGCCATCCCGAACACTCCCATTAGCGCGCCCACGCGGAGCATGGCAGCCCTCCTCGTCGCCCGGGTCCGAGTTTCGCGCGGCGGTATGGCGACCGCGCCGCGGCACGTCAAGGGGAACCGACGCGCGCGGCCACGATCATCGTGTGCGCGCCGTCGGCGCGCGTCAGGATCACGGTGCGGTGGCCGTCGCCGGTCGGCTTCAGCTTGCGCAGCAGGTCGTCGGCGTCCGCGGGGGAGCCGCGCTTCACCACGGTCACGCGGCCGACGTTGTGCGCGCGCAGGTACTCGCGCAACAGGCGCACGTGAAACGGGGCGACGTCCTCCACCGCGAAGGCGGTGGCGAACGGCGTGGCCGCGGGCGCGTCGGCCGTGAGCAACTGAACTTGGTGGTCGATGGGGCGGGCGTCGAGTTGCTCCGCGAGGTCGTGGACCAACCCGGCGCGCACGACGGCCGGGTCCGGGTCGAACAGGATCGCGCCGACCGGGGCGAGCGGGCGCGGCTCGCGCGGCGCGTCGGCCCACAGCGCGCCGCCGGCGGGAAGCAAGGTCGCGCGGCGGGCGGTCGTGCGCAGCGGCCCGAACCACAGCGCGCACTCTTTCAGTTCGCCGCCGAGCGAGACGAACTCGACTTCGGCGTCGGTGCCGCGCAGGTCGGCGAGCGGGACGCCGGGCGCGACCTTCACGCCGAGCGGGAACCCCGGCGCGAACCGCGCCCGCAGCGCGGCCAGCGGCGGCGAGTAGTCTTCGGGGTCGAGGTAGCGGCGGCCGTCGGCGCGGCGGCCGGGGTCGGCGAACGCGGCCCGCGCGTCCGGCAGCGGCACCGCGAGCGCGTCGCCCACGATGCCGCGCACGCGGGCCGCGAGGCTGAGTGCTGCGGCGTTCGCCTCGGTCACGGCGACGCGCAGCGGGTCGGTATCGACCGCGTCCACGGTCGCCCCGGCCGCGGCAAGCGCGAGCGTGTCGCCGCCGATCCCGCAACACAGGTCGGCGACGTGCTCGTACGGGGCGAGCCGGCGCGCGCGGTGCCTCGCGACCGCGTCGCCGGTCGCCTGTTCCAGCGGCTCGCGCAGGAAGTACATACTCTCCGCCGCCGCGAACTTCGCGCGGGCCTTGATCCGAAGGAGCGCGGTTTCGAGTGCGCCCTTCGCCAGTTCGGGCGCGTACCGCTTGCGGAGCCCGTCGAAGTGGGCGAGGTACGCGGCCTCGGTAGGGGCGCGCGCCGCGGCGTCCGCGAGCGCGGCTTGTCCGTCGGGCGCGAGCAGCGCGCGAAACGTCTGGAGGTTCATCGCGCCGCCCGGCCCTCGACGTTCGGGGTGTACCTGCTACCTTAGAGTGAATCAGTCGAACCACACAGATACGGAGCCGATCATGGGGAACCCCGCGAGCGTGATTCGCAAGAAGACCGAGAAGCGGCGCAAGAAGTACGAGACCCGGCTGGGCGCGGGCGCGTACCTGCCGAAGGAGCAGCGCCTCGCGGTGAACGCCGAGGTCGCGAAGCTGGAAGCCGCGGCGAAGGTCGAGTCCGAGAAGCACAAGGCCGAGCGCGCGGCGAAGAAGAAGGCGAAGAAGGCCGCACCTGCGCCGGCTGCTCCCGCCCCGAAGGACGAGAAGAAGTAGCGACCAAAGTAGAAGAGCAACGGCACGAAGGCATAAGAGTTTCGTCTGTGTTCACAGGATGAACTGAGATGAAGAACGGAACGATGTTCTTCTCTTCATCTCTATTCATCCTGTGATCCGGTCGAAACTCTTCTGCCTTCCGTCTGTGTTCACAGCCAGTTGGGTTCGGCGTCCAGTTCCGGCGGCGCGAACTCGCCGCGCTTCCACTTCTCCACCGCGAGCGCGGCCATCGCCGCGTTGTCGGTACACAGGCTCAGCGGCGGGATGAACAGTTCCGCGCCCTCCTTCACACACATCGCGTTGAGCGCCGCGCGCAGCGGCTTATTCGCGCTGACCCCGCCGCCGACGGCGAGCCGCGTCAGGCCGGTCTTGCGCAGCGCCTGCTTGCACTTCATCACCAGCACATCGACCACCGCGACCTGAAAGCTGGCGGCGAGGTCGGCGCGCTTCGGGCCGGGGCCGGGCGGCGCGGCCTTCTTCACGTCTTGCCCGTGGCAAGCGTACAGAACCGCCGTTTTCAGTCCGCTGAAGCTGAACTCCAAGCGGCCGTCGTCGAGGAACGGGCGCGGGAAGTCGTGCGACTTGGGGTTGCCCTGAGCCGCTTCGCGCTCGACCGCCGGCCCGCCGGGGAAGCCGAGCCCGAGGATCGCGGCGACCTTGTCGAACGCCTCGCCCGCGGCGTCGTCACGGGTGCCACCGAGCAGGTGAAGTGACAACGGGGTGTCACAGCGGAACAGGGCCGTGTGCCCGCCGCTGACGACCAGCCCGACGCACGGGAAGATGTCGCACCCGGCGGCCAACCGGCAGGCGTAGATGTGGCTGGCGACGTGGTTCACGCCCACAAGCGGCACGCCGAGGCCTAGCGCCAGCGCCTTCGCCGCGCTCACGCCGACGAGCAACGCGCCGACGAGGCCCGGCGTGTTGTGGACCGCGATACAGCCGATGTCGTTGAGCGCGACGTTGGCGCGCGTGAGGGCTTCGTCGACGACGGGCAGGAGGTTGCGGAGGTGCGCGCGGCTGGCGATTTCGGGCACCACGCCGCCGAACTTCGCGTGCAGGTCGGTCTGCGACGCGACCACACTCGACAGCACCGCCAGTTCGTCGGTGAACACCGCGGCGGCGGTTTCGTCGCAGGACGTTTCGAGCGCGAGAAAGTGCGTCATGGGGTCATGTTAGCAGGCGCGGGCCCCGAACCCCGCGCGCCGCGCGGGTCAGCCGTCTTTCCACTTCACGAACGCTTCGAGTGCGAAGTACTCGGGCAGGCCCAGCGCGTCGTAGGTGCGCGCGGTCGCGAGGTTGCGGGCCTCGGCGCGCTGCCAGAACTCGCGCCGGTCGGTGCCCCCGGGGAACATGGCCCGGTCCTTCTGGCTCTGGTGCCGGAAGATGGCCTGCTTCTTCTTTTCCAGCACTTCCGGCGACAGCGGCACGGCCATTTCGATCTCGTGCGGCTCCCACTCTTCCCACGCACCTTTGTACAGCCACACGTCCGGGTCGAACCCGGCGGGGCGCACCTGCCGCACCGCGGTGAAGATCGCCTCCGCGCAGATGCGGTGCGTGCCGTGCGGGTCGCTCAGTTCGCCGGCCACGTACACCTGCGCCGGGTTCAGCCGCTTCAGCAAATCGACGATGTCCTCGATGTCCTTCTCGTGGATCGGCTTCTTGGTCTTGGTGCCGGTGTGGTAGAACCGCAGGTCCATGAACTCGCACTGCTCCGGCGGGATGCCGCACACCAGCGCGCCGGCGCGGGCCTCGGTCGCGCGGATCACCGACTTCACCTTGCGCACCTCGGGCGTGTCCGGCTCTGTTGGCTTCTTGGCGTCGAGGAACGCGTACACGCGCTCCTTGATGGTGCCCGCGCTCGACTGCTCGGCCGGGTTGCCGAACGCCTGAAGGAACTCGTCGATAAAGTCGACGAACCGGCGCGCGTCGTGGTCGAACACCGCGACGTTCCCGCTCGTCATGTACGCGATGTAAACCTTGTGCCCCTGTTCCACGAGGCGGATGATGGTTCCGCCCATCGAGATCACGTCGTCGTCCGGGTGCGGGCTGAAGACCAGAATCGTTTTGGGAGCCGAACCTACCCCCCCGGCCCCCCTCCCTGAAGGGAAGGGGGACGAAGGCAACGAGGTGTTAGAAGTGTTCTCGGCGCGCGCGGTCTCTTTCTCACCCCTCCCTTCAGGGAGGGGGGCCGGAGGGGTAGGTTGATCGACGCGCCCCGCCGGGTACGGCTTGATCGTCGCCATGCGGTCGTGGAACACGGCCTCGCCGATCTGTTCGGCCGGGCCTTTCTCGCGCAACAGTTCGTACAAGTGGTGGTCGCGGAAGTCGTCGTCGTTGAGCTTCTGCAACCCCTTCTTCACCGTGAGCGAGAGGGCGACCACGGCCTTGCGCACCAGTTCCGGGGTCCACGCGCACGGCCCGACCTCCCACGGGAGCTTGATCGCCGTCAGCTCCGACGCCGCGGCCTCGTCGAGCACCACCACCGCTTCCTTGCGCTCTTGGAGGAAGCTCGCGGACACGGCCTCGGTCGGCGGTTGCTCGACGGCCTTGTAGACGATGCCGGCCTTGTGCTCGCCGAAGGCCATCATGTAGATGCGGCGCGCCTCGAGGATCGTTGCGACGCCCATCGTGATGGCGTGGTGCGGGACGTTCTTTTCGCCGAAAAACCCGTCGGCCGCGTCGCGCCGGGTGATGCTGTCGAGGGTGACGAGCCGCGTGCGGCTGTTCTGCGGGCTGCCGGGTTCGTTGAACGCGATGTGCCCGGTGCGTCCGATGCCCAGAATCTGAATGTCGATCCCGCCCGCGGCCTGAATCTTCTCCTCGTAGGCCGCGCACGCCGCGTCCACCTCGTTCGGTTTGAGCGTGCCGTCGGGGATGTGGATGTTGTCCCACTTCACGTTGATGTGGTTGAACAGCGTCTCGTGCATCCACCGGAAGTACGAGTGCTGACTCTCCCGCGGCATCGGATAGTATTCGTCGAGGTTGAACGTGACGACGCGCGAGAAGTCCAGCCCTTCCTCTTTGTGCAGGCGGATCAGTTCGCGGTACAGGCCGACCGGCGTGCTGCCGGTGGCCAGCCCCAGCACGGTGTTCTTGCCGGCGGCGTTGCGCGCGCGAATGAGCTTGTCGATCTCGGACGCGACGTGCTTCGCCGCGGCGACCGCGCTGGCGAGCTTGAGCGTCTTGATGCGCGTGTGCGGCAGGTACTGGAGAGCGGACATGAGGGGACCCGGGGTGGTGCGCGGCACGGGGTAGGAGGTGTTGTAGCGGCCCCGCGCGCGAGCGGAAACTTGTGGCCGCAGGCACGAACGACCGGAGCACGGGACCGGAGCGCGCGCTCCGGTCCCGTGCTCCGGGTTTCGGTCGAACGACCCGTCGCGCTTACGGCGGCGGCGTGGGCCCCGGAGCCGGCTGCGGGTTCGCGTTGCGCGGCCCGAAGTACGGGAAGACCGCCAGCCGCTGCGTGCCGGTGTCCGGCGAGCCGGGGCCGACGATGGAGCCGTCCATCAGACCCGTCGTACCCGAGCGGTTGTCGTCGCGCACGTTCTGCGTGACCAGCGCCGGCTGGTTGGGGCCGCCGCCCAGCCCGGCGGGCAGGTCGTCGTCGGTCAGTACTTGCAACTCGACGCTGACCACGTCGTCGCTGAGCTTACGACCGCCGGCGAGGAAGGTCTCGCCGTTGGCCGTCACGAGGTCGCCGCCGAAGCCGGCCGTGCTGGTCACGTCGAACACCAAGACGTCCGGCAACAGCAGGTTCGCCACGACGCCCGCCTGAGTCGCGTTCGGCGTGCCGCCCGGCCTGCCGGCGGGGTAGAACGCCGTCAGCACACTCACCATGTCGTCGCCGAACATAGTCCGGTCGTCCCGCGGGTGGATGGCGTTGAAGGCGTTGCGCACGTCGTTGCGGTTGAGCGACGAGCTGTTGATCGGGAACATCGAGCCGCGCGGGATCGGCGGAATGACGGCCGTGTTGATCGCCGGGCGACCCATGCGGTCGATCTGCACGTTGGTGCTGTTGAGTTCGGCCCGGCCCCAGAAGCCGACGGCGTCGCCCAAGGCACCGACTAGGATCGACGACGGCACCTCCAACGTCAGCGCCAGCGTGTTCGCGTTGGGGCCGAAGGCGTTGGGAGCGTTGAAGTTCGGCGTGCTGCCCGGCCCGAAGCCGTTGGGACTGGTGCCGCGCGGGAAAGCGCCCGCCACGACGCCGGCGATGGCCGTGGCGTTGTTCAGCAGGTTGGCGAAGCCGCCCGCGTCGAAGAGGAACGGATCGTCCTGTTCCGAAGCTAGGAACCGCGCCCCCGTGCCGCCCACGCCGCGCACGTTCGTCGTCGTGCCGGTGAACGTCTTGACCAGCACGCCGCCGACGCCGGGGAACTTCGCCGCCGGCAGCGCCCGGATCGTCACGTCCTGCACGTTGTTGTTGCCCGGATCGGGCGGTCCGAAGGTCACACGGAACGCTAGGTCGTCAGTCGCCCCAGGCAGGTCGCGGTTGATGATGCGGAAGTCGTACGTCGTGTCCGCCGCGAACACCGGCTGCGTCGTCGTCGACGAGAACGGCGTCACGGTGATCGCCATCACCGTGTTGTTGGGATTCGTCGGCGACTGGAAGATGTAGACGTCGTTGATGTCGCGCTGGCTCTGGGTGATGGTGATGCCGGGCGGACCGAAGATCGGACCGTCGCGGTGGTCGGCGTCCGCGCCGATGCTCACGCCACCGGTGAAATTCGGGTTGCCGACGAAGAAGCTGCCGATCACCGCAGCGTCGGCGATCTCACCATCGGGAGCGACCTGATTGAGCATCGCGCCGTTGAGAACCTTGACGGCCGGTCCCGCGCCCGGTCCGGCGCTGAGGATCAGTTCCGGCACGCCATCGGCGTTGGTCAGGTCGTCGGCCGCCACGCGCACGCCGCCGCGGAAGCCGGGATCGAACGCGAAGAAGTTGGCCAACAAGGCGCTGTCGGGGATCTGTCCGTTGGGCATCGTCGTGCCGAACAGATCGACGTCGATGACCTTGACGTGCGGCGACGCGCCCGCGCCAGCACCGACGACGAGGTTGCGCTCCGAGACGTTGAAGCCGACCGCGACGCTGACGCCACCGAGGAAGCCCGGATCGAAGGCGAAGAAGCTCGCCAGCAGGCCGAAATTCGCTCCACTGATGACCTTGACGTGCGGCGTGGCACCCGCGCCGGCCCCGACGATGATCTCGGCCCTGCCGTCGCGGTTGAGGTCGCCGACCGCCAGCGAGACGTCGGTCACCGTGCCGGGCGTGAAAGCCGCGAAACTCGTCAGCAGGGCCGCGTCGGAGATGACGCCGTTAGCCTGCACCATGCCCAACTTGGTGCCGTCGATGACCTTGACGTGCCCCAAAGCGGCGACGACGAGGTCGTTGCGGCCATCGCCATTGACGTCGTCCGCGCCGACCGTAACGGCCCCGTTGTAGTTCGCGAAGGCGAAGAAACTGGCCAACTCGGCGTTGTTGCTGCCGTCGAAGACCTTGACGTGGCCGTTACCGCCCATGCCGCTGCCGACGATGACGTCGGGCACGCCGTTGGTCGCCCCGCCGACGGAGTGAGCGCCGGCCATGTCCATGATGGCCACGCTCAGGTTGCCCTGATAGCCCGCGAAGGGCGTGAAGGTCCGCACCGGATTGAGGTGGATGTCGAAGACTTGGATGGTCGGCCCCACGCCAGCGGCGGTGATCTGCGCTAGGTGCGCCTCGAACGTGGCGATGGCGTTGCCGCCGTTGAGGGTGAAGAAGATGTCTTCGCTTCCGGTCTCTCCAGCGATGGCGATGCCCAGCGGCACGCTGTCGCGGGCGACGAAATCGAACTCTTCCAGCGGCGGCATGCCGGAGGTCGGGCGGCCGGGGTTCAGCGCGTTGGCCGGGAGTCGGCCCAATCGACCGCTGCCGGCCTCGGTGAAGTACAGGTTGCCGTCGGGCGACGCCACGATCTGCTGCGGGCCTCGGCCCTCGGGCAGGTTGAACTGCGTGAAGACGCCCGCCGTGGTGATGCGGCCGATCTGGTCGCGGCCGAAGTCGGTGAAGTAGAGGTGCCCGCCCGGCCCCGAGACGATGTCCTCCGGGTCGCTGAACGACGTCGTACTCTGCACGGGGACGGCGAACTCGGTGACGACGCCGGCGGTGGTGATGCGACCGATCTGGCCGCTGCCGGCCTGAGTAAACCAGAGGTTGCCGTCGGAGCCGGCGGTGATGCCGGCGGGAGCGCTGCCCGCGCCGGGGACGGCGAACTCGGTGACGACGCCGGCGGTGGTGATGCGACCGATCTGGTCGCTGCCGGTCTGCGTGAACCACAGCGCGCCGTCGGGGCCGGCCGCGATGTCGTTGGGCTTACTGCCCGCGCCGGGGACGGCGAACTCGGTGAAAGACGCCTGAATGGCGGCGTCGGAGCCGGCGAGCGGGTTGATGCGACCGATGCGGTCGCCGGTGTTCTCGGTGAAGTAGATCAGGTTGTCGGGGCCGACGGTCAGGTTGAGCGGACCTCGCCCGGCGGGCAGGGTGAACTCGGTGATGGTGTTCGCCGTGCCGACGCCGCCGATGCGACCGATGCGGCTAGCGTTGAACTCGGCGAACCAGAAGTTGTCGTCGGGCCCTAGGACGATGCCGGCAGCTCCGGCGTTGTCGGTCGGGATGGCGAACTGAGTGACGCCGCTGTGCGGCGCGAGGCGATCCTCGAGCAACTCGACGCGCAACCGTGCCCCGCGCGCCGGCGGTTTCACCGAAGCCTTAGACTCGTTGCGCAATAGCGATCGATGGCCTATTCATAGGGTTATGACGAATTACGAGAAATTGCGTCGGAAGCCGTTGTTGTTCCGCATGTTCACGGGGCTCTCGGCCGACGAGTTCGACAA
>VGZJ01000023.1 GCA_016872595.1 Planctomycetota bacterium | reverse complement strand
GTCCGGGCCATCGCCGGACTGGTGAACCGGATGATCGACGCCTGAACCCACCCGCCGATCAGCCACGCGGCGGGGCCGCACGGGCGCCGACCTTATCGTGAAGAACATCTACTCGTTGGGGCGCAGCCGGAGCGCGCCAAGGGCCCGGTACCCGGCGGCGCGGGCGTCGCCCCGCTCGTCCAACCAGTCCGCAAAGACTAGACGGGTTTGCCAGTCGTCCGGGTTCGCGTCCAGCGCGCCGTGGAAGTCGTCTTCGGTGGTCATAGGCCGTTCGCGCGAGTGCGGGAATCCGCCTCCAGATTAACGCGGCCCGGCGCGCGGTTCGAGGGGAGTCGCGCGAGAAATGTTCAGTGCCGTGGCGCTCGGCAGCCGAGGGTGTAGAGGAGCGCACCGACCGCGAACCCGACCGCGCCGCCGGCGAACCCGACGGCCGTGGCTGCCGCGAGAGGGTCGTGGCGTGGGTGCGCGAGTGCCGCGGCCCCGCCGACCGCCGTGGCGCGGTTGCGTTTCGCCGCGGCGCGGATCGTCCAGAAGATACCGAGCAGGAAGCACATAACCGCGACCGGCGGCAACCATACCGGGGGTTCGGGTCGGCCGGCGCGCCGGCGACCACCGTACAGGAACACGAGTACGCCCGCGACCACGACACCGACGCCCATACCGATGATCGTGGCGCGATCGACGACAAGCGACTTTGCCCGGAGCGGGCGACGTGACGCGTGTCGAGCCACTCGAAGAAGCAGGTGAGCGCGCCGCCGATGACGCCGCCGGCGAGAAAGCCGAGCGCACCGCCGGTAAGAACTCCGAGCGCGCCGACCGCGAACAGTTCGGCGCTCTCGCCCGCGTTGGGCGGGACGAACTTGGTAACCGCGCCTACGGCGCATGCAAGCGCGCCGCCGACCGAGCCGAACCCGCCGCCGACCAAAACGCCGGCGTGTCGCACCGCCGACCCGCGCCGCAGCCACGGCACGAGGCGCGCCCCGGCAACCCCAAGCGCACCGGCATACAGCACAGCGCCCACGGCCCCGACCGCACCCCACAGCGCCCACGGCGCGAACGCGAGACCGACCAGCGCACCGACAACCGCCCCAACGGGAAAGAGCATGCGTAACGATTGCCCCATCGACCCACCCGCCAGATTCACTTGTTCCAGCTCATCTCACTGCTGTTGAACAGAACCCAGTACAGGTCGGCCAGCACGCGGCGGCGGGCGTCGCCGCTGGTGCCGGCCAGTTTCGCGCTGAAGTACTCGCGCTCCTTCGGCGTCGGCCGGCGCGTCAGTACCGTCAGGTAGGCCGTGTCTACCGCCGCGCCGTCGTCGGGCGCAAACATCGCGATTTGTGTCGAGGCGTTGAGTAGCTCGTCGCGGGCCTTGCCGTCCACGAGGTCGCCGTTCATCATCAACAGGCGCTGCGGGATGGTGCCGTGCGCCTTCGCGAACTCGTCGTCGTCCGAGTCGCCGTAGCGCTTCACGAAGTCGCGCTCGTTGAAGTACCGGGTGAGGCGCACGAACACGTGCGACTTCTGGTCGATAGTCTTCACGTTCGCGGCCTGAATCACGCTCCCGATGACCTGCTCCGGGCGCAACCGAGTCAGCGGGAACGCGGCCCACGTCGCCTCGTGCGCGTCGGTGATCTCGAACGGCGCGGCGCTGTCGAGCCGGTACGCCTCCGACGACGCGATCAGCAGGATCAGGCGCTTGAGGTCGTGGCCGTTCGCGGCGAAGTCGTCGGCCAGAATGCGCAGCGACGGCGGGACGTTGGCGTCGATCACCTCCTCGCGCGATTGCGCCTCGATCCGTTTCAAGAGCGGGCGGCCGGTCATCATCGCCCACACGCGGTTCACTGTCGCGCGCGCGAAGTACGTGTTGTTCTTGTGCGTAACCCATCTTGCTAGTTGCTCGCGGCGCGTGCCCCCGTGCGGCAGCAGTTCGGGTAGAAACGGCACCGCGGGGTCGATCTTGTGCGTGCCGCCGTGAACGCGGTCCTCGAAGTGGTACTCGCCCTCGCCCTTGTCGTTGATGTTCGTGACCGTGTGTTTCGTTTGGCCGAAGAACGCGGCCAGCCCCTGAAAGTGCGTCTGCTTCCACGCCGGTTCGAGGAAGTGGTCGTGGCACTGCGCGCAATCGAGGCGCACACCGAGGAACGCGCGGCTCACACGAATCGCCAGTTTCTCCGGGTCCGGGCCACTCTTCGCGTCGTCGTAGGCCGCGGCCACGAAGTTCACCGCGGGCTTGTCGGTGTTCAAGCCCTGTGCGGCGATCATCTGGAACACGATCTCGGAGTACGGAGTGTTCTTGTGCAGTTCGTCCGAGAGCCACGCGAGGAATCGGCGCTTGCGGTACGCGATGAGCGGCCCGTCCTCGGTGCCGACGTAGGCACGCGCGAGGCGCTCGGCGAAGTAGTCCGCGAAGCGCCGGTCGTTCAGCAGGTGGTTGGCCCAACCGTCGAGCCGCGCGCCGTCGGGCTGGGCCTCGAACTGGCGGATCTCTTCGAGCGACGGCACGGTGCCGGTCAGGGCCAGCGACAACCGCCGCGCGACCGCGAGGTCGGTCGCGCGCGGGGCCGGCTCGACCCCCTTCATCTTCGCGCCGTCGGGCGCTTCCCACTCGACGTTCTTCCACTCGGCGCGAAAGGAGTCGTTCACCTTGCCCACGGTCGCCTTGAAGCCGTCGTCCGCGGTCGGGCCGGGGTCGAACTTCACCTTGCGGGCGTCCGTAGACAGCGGAAACAGGCTCGCGCGGATGGCGACGAACACGCCGATCACGACCGCGACGAACAACAGGTTCCTAGCCCACATACGGAAGTTCCCAGTTCCGAGTTTCAAGTTCCAGAACGACGCGCGGAAACTCACGGCCTTACGTTCAGATACCTCATCACGTGGCGCGGCGTTTCACGAAACCGCGGCCCGCGCGCGAAGGTAGCAGCAGTAACCTCACACTACCAGACACACACATGCCCCGCACGCTGCCCGACGCGATCGCCGACGACGAGCCGATGCTCGCCGAACTCGCGGACCCGGTCGAGGAGATTCCGGAAGCGGAGTGGGTGTCGGAACCGGAAACCGCGCCGAACCGATTCGGCCTCGTCGGGCGGGTCGCGGAGTGGGGCTTCGGCGTCGTCGCGCTGTTCGTGGGGCTGGCGGTACTGGCCGCGATCCCGGTGGGGCAGTTCGTCGCACTCGGCTATCTGCTCGAAGCCAGCGGGCGCGTCGCGCGCAGCGGTCGCTTGCGCGACGGGTTCATCGGCGTGCGCAACGCGGCGCACTTCGGCGGCATCGCCCTCGCCCTGTTCCTCATGTGGCTGCCGCTGTACTACCTTGCCCTCCAAGGAGAGGCCGCGCAGATCATAGACCCGAACGGGCGCGTTGCGCGCCAGTGGCAGGGTTGGCTCATCGGGCTGTGCTGTCTCGCCGCACTCCATTCGGCCGGAGCGCTGCTCTGCGGCGGGCGGTTCCGCCACTTCCTGAACCCGCTCAACATCGCATGGCTCGTGGTCCGCGCGAAGCCGGCGCTGTACACCGAGGCCCGCGACCGGCTCTGGGAAACCGTCGTCGCGCTGCGGCTGCCGCACTACTTCTGGCTCGGCGTCCGCGGGTTCGCGGGCGCGTTCCTGTGGCTCGCAATCCCGTTGCTGCTCCTCGCGCAGGGCCACCGCGCGCCGGCGGTCGGCGTCCTCGGTGCGATGCTTCTCGCGGTCGTGGTGCTGTACGTACCGTTCCTGCAAGTGCGGTTCGCGCGGGACAATCGGCTACGCGCGTTCCGCGAGTTCTCGCAGGTCCGCGCCGCGTACCGGCGCGCGCCGCTTGCGTTCGCGCTCGCGCTGACCGTTCACCTGCTGTTCGCGGTCCCGCTGTACATCCTTAAGATCGAAGTGATCCCACGCGACCTTGTGTTCCTCGAAGGGCTGTTGTTCCTGCTGTTCATCTTCCCGGCGCGGCTGCTCGGCGGGTGGGCATACGCTCGCGGGTCGCGGCGCATCCCGCGCCGCATCTGGGTCAGCCGCTGGTTCGGCCGCCTCGCGGTCGTGCCCGCGGTGCTGCTCTACGTCGCCGTCGTGTTCCTCTCGCTCCACATCGGCTGGAAGGGCGTTTCCGGCCTGTATGAGCAACACGCCTTCCTCCTGCCGGTGCCGTTCGTGACGTGGAACTGAGCGCGTTGCGCCCTAAACTGAGGGCGTCCCGCCACTCCCACCACAGGCCCACCCATGCGCCTCCTCCTATGCGCCGCGCTCGCGCTGCTGACTCTGCCCGCGCGCGCCGAAGACCCGAAGCCGAAGCTCGAACCGGGCACCGTCGAGCTGTTCAACGGCAAAGACCTCACCGGCTGGGGCTATATGAAGAAGGGCGAGTTCGAGAGCTTCGACGGCAAGACAGAGGCCTCGGACAAGCGGTACTCGGTCAAGAACGGCATCCTCACCGTGAACCCCGGCAAGGGCACCCATCAGCTCTGGACGAAGGCCAAGTTCCCCAAAGACTTCGAACTGCGATTGGAGTTCCGGGCCGAGGTGAACGCGGACAGCGGCCTGTTCGTCCGTCAACCGCAACTTCAAGTGCGTGACTACCTCGTCGCCGGGCCGTACAAGGAACTGAAGAAGTACAAGGCGCAGGACTGGAACGAGATCGTCGTGATCGTGAAGGGCGAGAGCGCGCACTGCACGTGCAACGGCGAACTGCTGAACGCGATGATGAAGGTACCCGCGACCGGCCCCATCGGGCTGGAGGCCGACCGCGGGCAGATGGAGTACCGCAACATCCGCCTCAAAGAAATCAAGTAGCACTCACCACACACGAGGACTTCCCATGCGAACGCATCAACTGTTGGTCGCGCTGGCCGTGCTGGGCGCGCCGGCGCTGGGTTCCGCGGCCGATGCGCCGGCGCTGAAGAAAGACGACAAGATCGTCTTCCTCGGCGACTCCATCACACAGGGCGGGGTCGGACCAAAGGGCTACGTCACCGTCATCAAGAACACGTTGGCAGAGAAGCACAAAGACCTCGGCATCCAGATCATCGGGGCCGGGATCAGTGGCAACAAGGTGCCCGACCTGCAAAAGCGGCTCGAAAAGGACGTGTTGGCGAAGAAGCCGACCCTCGTAGTCATCTACATCGGCATTAACGACGTGTGGCACGGCGAGAGCGACCCGGCGCGCGGCACAAGCAAAGAGAAGTTCGAGACCGGGCTGAAGGAGGTCATCGGCAAGATCAAGGACGCCGGGGCGCGCGTGGTGCTCTGCACGCCCACCGTGATCGGCGAGAAGAAGATCGGCACGAACAAGCTCGACGCGAAGCTGGACGAGTACGCCGACATCAGCCGCAAGGTGGCGAAGGACACCGGCTCACAGCTCTGCGACCTGCGCAAGGCGTTTGCCGATCACCTCGCCAAGAACAACGAGAAGGACGCCGACAAGGGGGTTCTCACTACCGACCGCGTCCACCTGAACGAGGCCGGGAACAAGTTGGTCGCGGACACGATCCTCGCGACCATTGCCAAGTAGTCGCAAGTCATCACGTCGCAAGTCGTAACGTCGAAGACACGCGGTGCCTCGGTCTTCGACGTTCTGGCCTTCGACCTTACGACTTTCGACCTGAGACTACTTGATTGCCTTCTTCAACTCTTCCAGCACGGGCTTCACGTCGGTTTCGTTGATCGACGTGAACGCGAACGACTTCACCACCATCCCATTGTTCGCGACCACGACCGTGACGTGCGTGTCGGCGTTCACAGCCCAGTTGTTCGGCCCGCTCTTGTCGCCGTCGAACGCGGCCAGAGAGGTCTTCTCGAACTTGAGCGACATGTTGATCTTCGGCAGGTACTCTTTGTGCTTGTCGAACGCCTTGTCGCCGAGCCACACGGCCACGATCACCGCGTCCTTCGACGTGTCGGCGATCTTGTCGTCAAGCACCTTCATGAACCGGGCCGCGGGGCGACCGCCGACCGGGATGCCGCCCTCCATCGCCTGAACGAACAGGTAGATCGTCGGGGCGTCCTTGCGCTCCTTCACGAAGTCCCCGTCCTTGCCCTCGATCAGCCCCAACACGCCGAACGCCTTGAGCGCGGGCAACTTCTCGCCGGCCTTCGGGCCGGACTCGTCTGCCGAACGCGCCGCGGGCACAAGAACGACCGCCGCGCAAACCGCGAGGAACAACCGCCGCATGATCGTATCTCCGGAAAGAATGAGGGCGAGAGTGTAGAGACGAAACCGAGCGCGGGGCTTCCAATAAATCGCTACACGTCCGGGGTCACGCTCAGCGGGTACTCCGGCACGGCCAGCCCCAGCGTCGGGATCGCGAGCAACCGCAAATAGCCGCGCGTGACGCGCTCCTCTTCGGCGCGCACGAACGCCGGGTCCAGTTCCGCCCTCGCGAACGGGCCCGCGCACGCCACTGGCGCGAAGTTCGGGTGCGCGATGTACTGCGCCAGCGCCGGGTTGCAGCGGATGTGCCGCTCGCGGAGCCGGTGCAGCAGTTCCAACGGCACTTCGCCGAGAACAAAGCGCAAGTACAAGTCGGAGTCGCAGACGCTCTCCACGTCGCGCCCGCACACCTCGCACCGATAGCCCTCGTCGCACTTCGCCATGTTCGCCCGCCCGCGGTTCGCCCGCTGTCATATGTTAAGCAGAAGTCGCAGCCCTCTCCGAGAAAATGGTCGGCGTCATGGGCGTTCTGGATCGGTTCCGGCTCGACGGGCGAACGGTGGTCATCACCGGCGGGAGCCGTGGGCTGGGGCGCGCGATGGCACAGGGTCTGGCTGAGGCCGGGGCCGATCTCATCTTGATCGGGCGCGAGGGCGACGCCCTCGAAACGGCTCGCGAGGAACTGACGGCGCTCGGGCGGTGGGTCGCGGTGGTGCCGGGCGACGTAAGTACGCCCGCGGGCGCGGGGGCCGCGTGCCAACAGGTGCTGAACCTGAACCGGCCGGTCGATGTCCTTGTGAACAACGTCGGCGGGCGGCGCGTCGACCTGCCGACCGAACTGATGCCGGTCGAGCAGTGGCAGCAGTTGATCGACCTGAATCTGACGAGCGCGCTCGTGTGCTGCCAGCAGTTGTGTACGGGGATGCTGGCGCGCGGGCGCGGGTCGGTGATCAACGTGACGAGCATCGCGGGGCCGTGGGTCTCGATCCCCGGCATCGGCGGGCGGCACTACGAGACCGCAAAGGCCGCGCTCACGGGCCTGACGCGTGCGCTGGCCGCGGACTGGGCCCCGCGCGGGGTGCGCGTGAACGCCATCGCGCCGGGCGGGTTCCTGACCGACCCGAACCGGCGCTGGTTCACCGAGAAGCCGGATTTCCAGCGCGCGTTCGAGGGCCGCATCCCGATGGCCCGGCTGGGCGAGCCGACTGAACTGGCCCCGACCGCGGTGTTCCTCGCCAGCGACGCCAGCAGCTACATCACCGGCTCGACCGTCATCGTGGACGGCGGCTATACCTTGTGGTAGTTCCAAGTTCCAAGTTCCAAGTTCCGAGTTGAAACCGAGGAACCCGGAACACTGCCCAGCGCGGTCGAACTTGGAACTCTGGAACTTGGAACTTATTGATGGCTCTGCCTATCGTGGCGATTGTCGGCCGGCCGAACGTCGGCAAGTCCTCGCTGTTCAACTGGCTCGCGGGGCGGCGGATCAGCATCGTCGATCCGACCGCGGGGGTGACGCGCGACCGCGTGTCCACCGTCGTCGAGCACGCCGGGCGCGCGTGGGAGCTCATGGACACCGGCGGCATCGGCATCGTTGATGTCGACGACCTGACCGCCGACGTCGAGCGCCAGATCGCGCTGGCCATCGCGCAGGCCGCGGTGGTGGTGTTCGTCGTGGACGTGCGTGACGGCGTCGTGCCGCTGGACGAAGAGGTCGCTGGCCGGCTGCGTACGCTCCAGAAACCGATCGTGCTGGTCGCGAACAAGGCCGACACCGAGAAGATCGGCCAGCAGGCGGGCGAGTTCTGCAAGTTCGGGTACGGCGAACCGCTGTGCGTTAGCGCGGACCAGAAACTCGGCAAGGAAGAGCTGTTCGACCGGATCGCCGAGGTGCTTCCGCCGGACACCGGCGAGGCCGCGCCCGGGGCCGCGGCCCTCATGCTCGCCATCGTCGGCCGCCGCAACGCGGGGAAGAGCACGTTCATCAACAGCCTCGCCGGGGCCGAGCGCGTCATCGTCTCGGAGGTGCCGGGCACGACGCGCGACAGCGTGGACGTGCGGTTCGAGCGCGACGGCAAGTCGTACATCGCCATCGACACCGCCGGCGTGCGCAAGAAGACCTCGCTCGCCAACGACATCGAGTTCTACAGCCTGCACCGCGCGCAGCGCTCGATCCGCCGGGCCGACGTGGTGCTCCACTTCTTCGACGCCCGCCACCGCATCGGCCGCGTCGATAAGCAACTGGCCGAGTACATCGTCGAGGAGAACAAGCCAGCGATCTTCGTGATGAACAAGTGGGACTTGGTGAAGGACCGCGTCGGCAGCGACCAGATGGGGGACTATGTGCGCTCGAGCTTCCCCATGCTAGACCACGTGCCCATCGCGTTCATCACGGCGCAGAAGGGGAAGAACACGCTGCGGCTTCTGCAGCTCGCGGTGCAACTGCACAAGCAGGCCGGGGTCCGCGCGACCACGGGCGACCTGAACCGCACGATCCGCGCCGCGATGGAGGCCTCGCCCCCACCGCTCAGCGGGAGCCGGCAACCGAAGGTGTTCTACGCGACGCAGATCGGCGTCCACCCGCCGACGATTGTGCTGTTCACCAACGGCCCGGAGCTGTTCGAGGATACCTACGTCCGCTACCTGACGAAGGTGCTGCGCGACTCGTTCCCCTTCTCCGAAGTGGCGATAAAGGTGGTGCTGCGGGCGAAGGGCGAAGGGCCCGCGCGCCGACCCGACGAACCGGACGACGCGGTGCCTGACGAGGGCGACGACGACGCGCCCATCGTGCGGGCCCCGAAGCCGCGCCAACCGGCACAACCGGAACCGGCTGACGAACCGGACCCGCGCCCGCGGAAAAAGCCGCGCGGCTCGGAGACGTGGGACTTCTGACCGCGCGAAACTCAACTGGCGACCGGCCCGCGGCCGACACTAGATGGACCCGCCCCACAGGCCGCCGCCATGCCCACCGCACCGCCCGCTTCACGCTTCTGGCCGTGGTACGCCCTCGCGGTATGGGTCGCGGCGTCCGTGTTCGTCGCGATCCACGCCTACCGCAACCCGCGCGGACACACCCTTTACGACATCTACGCGATCGGCATCCGGAACTGGTGGCACGGGGTCGACCTGTACCCGCGACAAGCGGAAACGGGCGAGTTGTTCCGTTATAGCCCGGCGTTCGCCTTAACCGCCGGGCCGTTCGCCCTGCTCCCGCCGGGGGCCGGCAACGCAACTTGGAAGCTCTTCAACCTCGGCGCGTTCGCGCTCGGCCTAGCGGTGTGGGCCAAGCGCGGGCAGGCCGGGCCGTTGAGTGCGAACCGCACCGCGGCCCTGTTCCTCGTCGCGTTCCCGATAGTGATGGGGAACGTGTACAACGGGCAAGCGAACCTGTTGGTCATGGGTCTGGTGCTGCTCGCGCTCGCGGCCGTCGCGCGCGACCGCTGGTGGGGCGCGGCGACCGCGCTCGCCGCCGCGACACTCATCAAGGTGTTTCCAGTCGCGCTCGCGCTCGTGCTGTGCGTACTCTACTGGCGCACGCTCCCGCTGCGATTCGTAGCGGCGCTCGCACTCGGGCTACTGGTCCCGCTGGTCGCCCAGAACCCGGAGTACGCCGTCCGGCAGACCGGCGAGTGGCTCCACCACCTGAGCGCCAGCACGGAGCTGAACCGCGACCGGCTGAAATCGCTCGACAAACTGTTCGAGGTTGCGGGGGCGGGCGTGTCGCGGCCCGCGTTTCAGGCGCTCGCGGCCGGGGCCGGGGCACTCGTCTTGGCGGCGGGCACGCTAGCGGTGCGGCGCGGCGAGCCGCGCCCCGCGGTCCTGTTTCAGGTAGGGGCGTGGTTCGTGACGTGGGTGGTGCTGTTCAGTCCGTCGAGCGAAGCGGCGACGTTCAGCGTACTCGGGCCGTTCCTCGCGTGGGCCACGGTCGAAGCGTTCCGCCGCCCGCGGGCGTGGGTGGAGCGCGCGTGGCTCGTCGCCTGCGTGTACTTGGTCGGGCCGTCCGACGGCGACACGGGCAAGCTGACCCGGTGGATGTTCGAGACGTACCCCGCGACGACACTCGGCGCGCTCGGCTTCCAACTGTGGCTGTGCCTCGACCTCGCGCGCCGGGCGCGCGCCGCGCGGCCCGCTCACTTGCCCGATAGCGACCGCACCTCGATGTTGCGGAATGCGACCGGGTCGTTGTGCCCGGCGAAGCCGAAGTGACCGCGCGCGCGGTCCTTGCCGGGATGCGGGGTCTTGACCTTGAACTCCGTCACCTTGCTCAGGTCGGCGTCGAGCACGCGCGTCCCGTTCAGTTCCGCGACCAGCGTTGTCCCCTTCGCGGTCACCTCCACGAAGTTCCACTCGCCGAGCGGTCGCAGGTAGCCGCGGTGCGCGGCCACCATGCCGTAGGCGGACAGGTTGAACTGGCGCGGGTCGAGTTTGGCGTACTTCGGGTCGGTGTCGTCCAGAATCTGTAGCTCGGTCATGGCCTGTGTCGCGACGTGAACGTTACCGCCGGGGTAGCGGATCGCGAGGCCGTTGTTGCCGCCCTTCGGCAGCCTGTACTCGAGGCGGACGACGTGGTCCGCGAACTCGGCTTTCGTGTAGATGTTCCCACCCTTCGGCTTGCACACGATCGCGCCGTCCACGATCTCATAGCCGTCGGTCGGTCCGGCCCAGCCGGTGAAGTCTTTGCCGTTGAACACGGACTCGAAGCCCTTCGCACCGTTCTTGCGCAGGATCTCGTTCGCCTCGGTCGCGGGGATCTCGCGCACGAACAGGTTGCGCCAGCGGATCTCGCCGCCGTGTGTTTGCAGCAGTACCTTCCCGGTGCGCGCGAGCGGTGTCTTCCGGTCCCAGTAGTTCTCCATGCGCGCGTGATCGACGACGAGCTTCCCGTTCAGGTACACCGTGGTGCGCTCGCCCACTTGGATAATGCGGAACGTGTTCCACTCGCCGAACGGATTGTCGGCGAGCGCGAGCGGGTCGCGGCCCGTGGTGCCGGGCGTGTTGTTGAACAACCCGCCGCTGCCGAGGTGCGGCCGGCGTGTCGGGTTCTTCTCGTCGAACTTCTGGTTGCTGTCCCAGATCTGCACCTGCGGCGTGTTGCGCAAGTAGATGCCGCTGTCGGCCTTCGCCACGGTCTTATACTCGATCAGCAACTCGATATCGCCGTACTCTTTGTCGGTGGCGAGGTACGCGCCGTTGCCGTCGTTCACCAACTCACCGTTTTGAACCGACCAGTGCTTCTTGGCGTCGGCGGTCCACTCTTCAACCTTCTTCGTGCGGACTTCAGGCGCGAACTTAACGAGGTCCGCGGGCGCACCGCCCTTCGCGTGGATCGCCCACCCATGCCAGCCGTCGAGGGTCTTGCCGTCGAACAGCGCCGTGAAGCCCTTCGGCGGCTCGGCTGCGAAGAGTGGTGTTGCCAATAGGAGCGCGAAGGCGGAGTGGGAGAAACGCATGGCAACATCCGGTTGAGGAGGAAAGAGAAGAGTTTCGACAGGATCACAGGATGATACAGGATGCAATGAATCGATCCTGTGTCATCCTGTGATCCTGTCGAAACTCTTCTCTACTTCTTGGGCGGCGTTGGCGGCGGCCCACCAACGCCCGTGAAATTGTAGACGTAGGCCGTGCCGTTCGCGCCGGCGACGGCGAACCGCGCGCCGTCCGTGCTCAGTGCGAGGTCGCGGGCGTTCGTCGGCACGTTGAGCGTGTGAATGCTCGCGGGGTCGTCGCCCTTCCAGAACCAGACGCGCCCCTGCCCGCCGCCGCCGGCCCCGATCACAGCGCCGCCGGGGTGGAAGTGGACCCCCCACATCGTTCCTTGAAAGGCGTCTTTCGGCTTGAACGACTTGGCCTTGCCGCTGTCCCAGTCGAACACGACCGCGAGCGGGTTGCCGACCCCGGCGAAGGCGTTCGACACGTTGGTGATGCCGCATACGGCGAACGCGGTCCCGTCGTACTTGAACGCCATGCCGCGCGCGCCGCCGATGTCGGCCATGAAGGTCGGGTCGTACTTGGTCAGTACCTTCGCATCGAGGTCGCGCGCACTCTTCCCGGTCTTCAGGTTCCAGTCCTTCACGACGCCCTTGAGGTCGCAGGACACGAGGCGCGTGCCGTCCGGGTGGAAGGCGAGGTTGTAGACGTGCGACTCGTGGCCGTCGAGGGTGCGGATCGCGGAGCCGTCCGCGGCCTTCCACAGCTTTACCTTCTGGTCGTTGCCGCAGCTCGCCACCGTCGTTCCGTCCGGGCTGACGGCGACAGCGCGGGCGTAGCCGTCGTGCGCGGCGACCGTCTTCAGCGGCTTCGGGGCGTCGGAATCGCCCTGCCACCAGATGAGCTTGCCGTGGTAGTCGGCGGTGACGAGCGTAAACGGTACGGGCTTCGGCGCCGGCAGCACGGCCGCGCCGAAGCCGACGAGCGCTTGCGATGCGGCGCGGACCTGTTGCCACGCGACCGAATCGAGCGGCGCGGGGGCCGCGGCCGGCGCGACGAACGCCATCGCGCGCACCCAACTGTCGTGCCCCGCAAGTGAGGTCTTCGCGCCGGTTAACAGGTCGAAGCGCTGAACGGAGTCGTCTTCGGCGCTCACGAACAGGAACCGCCCGCTGGGGTCGAACCGGCACCCGATGAGCGGGCGCGCGTGCTTCAGTTCGCGCTCGACGCGCGCCGTGGTGGGATCGAAAATCGCACGCGGGGGAGGGATCATAGGAGAGTTCCGATTGCAGATTGGTGATTGTCGATTGAAAAGACTGCGCCGGCGCACCTTGTCTTCCAATCGTTAATCACCAATCTGCAATCTCAACTACGGGTCAGGCCAACACCTCGGAGATGGCCGCGGTCTTGGGGTCGGCGATGGGGACCGGGCGCTCGTTGGGGTAGAAGTTCTTGGTCGAATCGAGGCCGACCGCTTGCAGGTAGGTGTGGAACAGGTGGCCGGTCCAGACCTCGCGGCCGGTGACGGCGGTGCCGGTGGCGTTGGTCTTGCCAACGACCGCGCCGCCCTTGATGCCTGCCCCGGCGAGCGCGACGCTCCACGCGCGGCCCCAGTGGTCGCGGCCGTAGCGGTCGTTGATCTTCGGCGTGCGGCCCATCTCGCTCATCACCACGACGAGCGTGCTGTCGAGCATCCCGCGGTCCGCCAAGTCGTCGAGCAGCGCGCTGAACGGCTTGTCGAACTCCGCGAGCTGTTCAATGTGAAAGTCAAAGTTCTCGTGGTGCGTGTCGTAGTTCGAGTGCGACACCTTGACGTAGGTGACGCCGGCTTCGAGTAACCGGCGCGCGAGCAGCATATGGCGGCCAAAGTCGTGGCGACCGTACTTGTCCGCGACCTTCTCCGGTTCCTTGCTGATGTCAAACACTTCGGCCTGCTTCACGACGCGCTCGGCCTGCGTGAACGATTCGGTGTAGGCGTCGGTCGCGGCGCTCTTGCGCGACTTGGCGAACCGCTCGTCGAGGCGCTTGCGGAAGGCGTCGCGCTGCTCGTCTTCGGTGGGGGTGAGGTTCGCGGGGCGGAACAGGTCCGCGGGCGGCTTGCCGTCGCCGAGGCCGACGCTGGCAAACTTCGGCCCCAAGAACGTCGCGTCCGCGCCGTTGAACCCGCTGCCGCCCTTCGGCACGATGCGGATGTGGCCGGGTAGCGCGTTGGCGTTCGAGTTCAAGAGCCGCGCCGCGACCGCGCCGAGGTGCGGGTACACGATGCCGGGTTCCATCTTGCGCCCGGTCAGCATGACGTTGTGGCCGACGCCGTGGTCGTCGGTCTGCGAGTTCAGGCTGCGCACGAGCGCGATGCGGTGCATCTGCTTCGCGGCCAGCGGGAGCAGTTCGCAGACGCGCGTGCCGGGCACGCTGGTCGCGATGCTCTTGAACGGCCCGCCGGTGTCGGTGTTCGGCTTCGGGTCCCACGTTTCGAGCTGGCTTACGCCGCCTTCGAGGAAGATGACCAACACGCGCTTCTGCGCCTTCTTCAGTTCGGCCGCGTGCACGGGGTTGGCGAACCCGTCCGCGCCGAGCGCGGCGGTCGCGCCCAAGCCCGCGCCGAGGAACGCCCGGCGCGTGGTCGCGTGGTCGGCGGTGTTGCAGGCGTAGTTGCAGGGCAGCATTTTTCGGTTCCTGCTAGTGGTTGAATCGGAACTCGGCGGACGCCACGAGCGCCCACACCAGTTCGTTGATCGTCTTGCCGCGGTCAGTGGTGGTCTTGAGCGCGTCGGCCACGTCCTTGCGCTCGTCTGCGGTCGGGCGGCGCGACAGCACCGCGGCGAACAGTTCGTCGGCGACCGCGTCAGGGTTGGTAATCTTGTTCAGGCGGTCGGTCAGGTTGCCGGCGCGCGGCGTAAGTAGTGTGCGAACGGCCGATCCATATTTCACAAAGAGCGTCTGGTCGAGTGTCGCGGTGAAGGCGTCCGCGGTCGGATCGACCCCGCGGCCCAGCATCCCTCGGAACGGCCCCATGCGCGGCGCGAGCAGGGCGTCGAGTTGTTGCTCGGTGCCCTTCGCCCCGAGCGCGGCGCGCTCGGCGTCGGTGTGGCCGGTGGCCTGCATCGCGGCGTAGGCGAACTGCTCCGCGGTCAGGGGCTTCATGATCGCCACCAGATAGCGATCGGCCGACGGGTCATCAAGTCCGGGCCGGGACTCGCTGGAGCGCTGGTACGAATCAGACAGCGCGATCTCGCGGACGAGCCACCTGAGGTCGTACTTGTGGGCGACGAACTCCGCGGCCAGTTCGTTCAACAGTTCCGGGTGCGACGGCGGGTTGTTGCCGTGGTCGAGGTCGACCGGGTGAACGATCCCGCGGCCCATCATCATGGCCCACATGCGGTTTACGATGTTCCGCGCGAAGGCCTTGTTCTCGGTGCTCGTGACCGCGCCCGCGAGCCGTTCGCGGCGCGAGTGCGTCGGCACCGGCTTCACGTCCTTCGCGGGCGCGACCTTGTACTCCTTCCCCTTCTCTGCTTTCGGCTCCTCGACGGGCTTGCCGCCGGGCATCCGCGGCGCGGTCGAGTTGAGCTTCTTGTTCTTGTCGAACACACTCATGAAGCTGACATCGCCCTCCGCCTTCTCCGCAATGACGGCGGCCGGCGCGTTGGCGTTGGGGAACAGGAACGAGCGGTTCAAGAACGCTTGGATGCCGTAGTAGTCGGCCTGCTTGTAGTCGTCGATGGTCGGGTGGTCGTGGCACTGGGCGCACTGCATGTTGCGGCCGAGGAAGATGCGGCCGATATCCTTCGTGACCGCATGGGGCTCGAGGTTGCGGTCGAGAAAGAACTTCGCCGCGGGGCGGGTCTTGGGGTCCGCGCCGTCGGCGGAAAGCAACTCGCGCACGAGCACGTCGTAGGGCTTGTTCTCGGTGAACGCGGCGAGCAAGTACGCTTCCCACGCGGCGCGCGGAACCTTCGCGTCGGCGCCGCGTTCCATAAGCATGACGTCGAAGTGCCACGCCATGCGGCGGGCGTGACCGGGCGACGCGAGCAACTTATCGACGAGCTTCGCGCGCTTATCTTTGGCCGAGTCCGCGAGGAACTCGTTCAGTTCAGCGACCGTAGGCGTCGTGCCGATGAGGTCGAGGTACGCGCGGCGCAAGAACTCGTCGTCGCCGCTTCGCGGCGCGACTTGCTTGGCGTTCGCGCCGTAGCCGGCAGCGATGTGCTTGTCGATGCGGGCATGCAGCGGGTCCGCGGGGCGCGCGGGACCGGCGAGCGCCAAGAGCGCAACGGCCGCGAGGGACCGGGAGAATTCAGGCATCGCGGGCGGTCCTTGTGGGGTGGCAGCGAACCGGCCGCGGGACCGCACGGCCGGCGTTCAGGCAGGAATGCTACTATCGTCGCTCGCTCCGCGCGCGAAGTCAAGCGCGAACCCGGATCGTGGACCCGCGCGTGGACACCGATCCCGGCGGCCGGCCGCGGAGTCTGCTCGACATCCGCGACCGGATCAAGGAACTGGAAGCGTAAGGCACGCTACAGGCCCATGCCGGCGAAGCTCGGTTGGGCGAGGTACTGCCAGCGCGCGAGGCGCGCGTCGTCGGGTTCGCGCTCCGGTTCGTCGTCGACCTCTTCCGCCATCGGCTCCGGGGCTGGGTCCGGCACGCGCTTCCCAACTTCTGACAGCAGCATCCCGGCCCAGCGGTAGATGTTGCAGTCGTCGACTTGGGCGCGCATGCGGCGCATCCGGCGCTCCTGCTCCGCGGCGCTCATTGTCAGCGCGGCGAACAGGCCGTCGGCCATCTCGTCCACGTCGAACGGGTTCACGAGCACCGCGTCCGGCAGTTCGCGGGCCGCACCGGTGAACTTCGACAGCACCAGCGCGCCGCGCTCGTCGCCGCGGGCCGTCACGAACTCCTTCGCCACGAGGTTCATGCCGTCGTGCAGCGAGCTAACGACACACGCCGCGGCCGTGCGGTACAGGACGAAATTGTCTTCCGGGTCGTGGTGTTCGTTCAGGAACACGACCGGCTTCCAGTCGTCTGTGCCATGCTCCCAGTTGATCCGGTCGGTGAGCGCGGCGACCTCGTCGTTCAGGTCGCGGTACGCGGGGATGTGCGTGCGGCTCGGTGCGCCGACCTGCACGACAGGGCGTGACGGTGACGGTGGACGCGGACCCCGGCGCGCGCGCCGCCGCCGACCCGAACCAGCTCCGCCAAGTGCTCTACAATCTCCTGTTCAACGCGCTCGATACGCAGCCGGGCGGCGGCGCGGTGCGCGTGTCCGTCGCGGCCCCGCGCCCCGACAGCGGGCTGACGCTGACCGTCGAGGACGACGGGCCGGGCCTGCCCGCGGGCCTCGGCGACACCATCTTCGAGCCGTTCGTGAGTACGAAGGAAACCGGCGTCGGGCTGGGCCTGTCCGTGTGCCGGCGGATCGCCGAGTCGCACGGCGGCACCCTGACCGCGGTCGCGCGCTCGAAGGGCGCGGCCTTCACCCTCGCGCTCCCGCCGGCGCGCCCCGCGCTCGCCCACTGAGGTACACCGTGGCAACCCTCCTGATCGTGGACGACGAGCCGAACCTGCTGTACTCGCTCCGCGCGGGCCTAGAGACCGAGGCGCTTACGGTCGCCACCGCGAAGACCGCGAAGCAGGCGCTCGCGCTGTTACCGCAGTTGCGCCCGGACGCGGTCGTCGTAGACGTGCGGCTCCCCGACCTGAGCGGGTTGGAACTGTTCGAGCGCATCAAGGCTCTCGACCTGCGGCTCCCCGTGGTCGTCATCACCGCGTTCGCCACCAGCGAGACCGCAATCGAGGCGATGAAGCGCGGGGCCTTCGAGTACCTGCTGAAGCCGGTCGATCTGCACCAACTGCGCGACGTGGTCGGGCGCGCGGTCGCACTGCGCCGGATGCAGCACGTGCCCGCGGTGTTCGCCGAAGGGCCGGTCGAGGGCGGCGCGGACCAGTTCGTCGGGCGCTCGCCCCTCATGCAAGAGGTGTACAAGGCCATCGGCCGCGTCGCCCCGCAAGACGTGACCGTCCTCATCTTGGGCGAGAGCGGCACCGGCAAGGAACTGGTGGCCCGCGCGCTGTACCAGCACAGCAAGCGTGCCGACAAGCCGTTCGTGGCGCTGAACTGCGCCGCGATCCCCGACTGGCTGTTGGAGAGCGAACTGTTAGGGCACGAGAAAGGCGCGTTCACCGGGGCCGACCGGCAGCGCGTCGGCAAGTTCGAGCAGGCCAACGGCGGCACCGTGTTCCTCGACGAGATCGGCGACATGGCCCCCGCGACGCAGGCCAAAGTGCTGCGCGTGCTGCAAGACCAGCAGTTCGAGCGCGTCGGCGGGCGCGACCCCATCGCCACCGACGTGCGCGTCATTGCCGCCACCAACCGCAAGCTGCCGGAACTGGTCGCGGCTGAGACGTTCAGCGGCGACCTGCTGTACCGACTCAACGGCGTGACCATCGAACTTCCGGCGCTGTGCGACCACAAGGACGACGTGCCGCTACTAGCGGACCACTTCTGCGGGTGTCGAACCGCGCGCTCGACAAGAACGTGACCGGGCTGGCCCCGGACGCGCTGCGCGTCCTACAGGCCCACGACTGGCCCGGCAACGTGCGCGAACTTCAGAACGCCATCCGGTACGCGGTCATTCAGGCCGTGGGCGACGTGCTGACCGCGGACTGCCTCCCGGCGGCGCTCCGCGGCGGCCCGACCGCACCGCCGGGCACCGCCGCCCCGCTCGACGTGGTCCGGTTCGTACGCGACCTGCTCGCCACCGGCGCGCCGGACATCTATCGCACGGTCATCGTGGAGGTGGATCGCGTCGCTCTCGCGGAGGTGCTGCGCCACGTCAACAACAACCAAGTGCAGGCGAGCGAGTTGCTCGGGATCTCGCGGACGACGCTCCGCGCCAAGTTGCAGTCGATGAACCTGCTCGGCCCGTCGCCGGGGTAGAACTTCGGTGCGCAATCGGCTGTTGCTCCGGACCCCGCGCTCCGGTACACTCTCCTCATCCTGCCCTGCTGCCACTTTTCCGAGACCCTCCCATGCTCCTCTGCCGATACCCCGTGGGCACGCTCTGCGCCGCCGTACTGTGGCTCGCCTCGCCGCAACTCGCTTCCGCCCAGCCGGGCAAGCCCGTCAGCTTCATAAACGACGTGGCCCCGATCCTGAAGGAGAACTGCTTCGCGTGCCACGACACGAAGAAAAAGTCCGGCAAGTACGACATGACGAGCTACGAGAAGATTCGGGCCGGCGGCGCGAACGGCGACCCGGTGACGCCCGGTAAGCCGGAGACGAGCGAGTTCCACTCGCTCATCGTGACCGCTGACCAGCGCCGGATGCCGCCGCGCGACAAGGGCGAAGCGGTGCCGAAGGACAAGGCCGGCGTCATCGCGCAGTGGATTAAGGACGGGGCGAAGCTCGACGCCGGCCTCGACCCGAAGGCCGACCTCGTGAAGGAACTGCGCGTGCGCTGGAAGCCGCCGGTGCCGCCCGCGAAGTACCCGTTCGCGATCATCGTGAACGCCCTCGCGTTCACCCCGGACAACAAGCAACTCGTCGTCGGCGGGCACCATGAACTGACCATTTGGGACGTGGCGACCGCGAAGCTGGTCAAGCGCGTCTACACGCGCGCCGAGCGCGCCTACGGCATAGCGTTCCTGCCCGACGGCAAGCTGGCCGTGGCCGGCGGTCGCCCCGGTCAGGAGGGCGACGTGCGCGTATACAACATCGCCGCAAAGGGCAAAGACGAGGGCGGCGTCGAAGTTCTCGACGGAGTGAATGATAAGGCAGTGCTCGTGAAGCACCTGTTCGACGTCGAAGACTCGGTTCTCTGCCTCGCAATCACGCCGGACGGCAAGACCCTCGCCGCCGGCGGCTGCGACCGCGCGGTGCGCGTGTTCGATCTGAGCGCCGGGTTGGACAAGGCCGCGCTGATGCAGACGGTCGAGAACCACGCCGACTGGGTACTCGGCTGCGGCATTTCCGCCGACGGCAAGTACCTCGTGACCGCGGGCCGCGACAAGACTGCAAAGGTGTGGGACCTGAAGGAGAAGCAGTCCATCGTGACGTTCCCCGAGCACCAGAACATCGTGTACGGCGTGACGGTGAAGGCCGACGGGAGCGCCGGGTTCTCTGTGGGCGCGGACCGGCAACTCCGCACGTGGAAGCCGAACGGCGAGGGCAAGCAGGTCCGCAACGCCGCCGGGCACGGCGACGAGGTGTTCAAGATCGCCTACAACCCGAAGCAGCCGATGCTAGCGACCTCCAGCGCCGACAAGACGGTTCGCCTGTGGAACGCCGACACGCTGGCCGCGGGCAAGACGCTATCGGGCCTGACGGACTACGTGTACACGGTTGCGTTCTCGCCGGACGGCGAGCTGGTCGCCGGCGGCAGCTACGACGGCAGCGTCGCGGTATGGAAGGTGAGCGACGGCACGACGGTGAAGGCGTTCAACGCCAGCCCCGGCATCGTCACGAAGGAACCGGACCCGAAGAAGAAGTAGCACCCCAGCCGCTCGCGGCTTCGCGAGTGCACTAGCGAAGCCGCGAGCGGCACAGACTTCCCATCTCTGTGCCCACACTCCCAGACGTTTCCGACGACACCTGCCGCGCGGCGCTCGCGGCGTTCGACGCCGGCGCGCGGTGGGCCGTGCTACATACCGACCGCTACGCGATGCGGTTCGCCGTCTGGGGCGAAGGACCACCACTAATTATCATCCACGGCTTGTCGGACGCGGTGCGCGGGTTCGCGATGGTCATGCACCGGCTCGCGGCGCGCTTCACCTGCATCGCCTACGAGCTTCCCAACGGTCTCGAGGACGGTGCGGCGCTCGGCGCGTACCGCCACCGCGACTACGCGACCGACATGTTCGCGCTGCTCGATCACCTCAAGCTGGAGCGCGTCGCGCTGCTCGGCTCCTCGTTCGGTACAACCGTCGCGCTCAGCGCGCTCGCGGACCGGCCGGACCGCTTCTCGCGCTGCGTACTGAAAGGCGGGTTCGCGCACCGCCCGCTCAAGTGGTACGAGCGGCTCGGCGCGCGGCAGGGGCGGTACTGGTCCGGGCGGCTGAGCGAACTGCCGCTGCGCGAGTTCGCAATGCGCCGCGCGTGCCCAGCGACGTGGGCCGCCTGTTCGCCGCGGGCGCGCGAACTGTTCCTCTCGTGCAACGGCCAGACGCCCATCGCCGCCGCGTGCCGGCGGGCGAACACACTCGACAAGCTCGATCTGCGCCCTCTCTTGCCTTCGATCCGCACGCCGGTGCTGCTGATCGGCGGGGACCGCGACCGGATCGTGCCGTGGGGCCGCGAGGTCGTGCTGGCGAACCACCTGCCCGACGTGCGCCGCGTCGAGTTCCTCGAGTGCGGCCACTACCCGCAGTACACGCACCCGGGCGCGACCGCTGAGACGGTTTCCGAGTTCGTCGCCGCACGCTCTTGAAATCCCGGTTTCACCTGCCATAATTCCAGTGATGTAATTCCTCGCGGGAGTGGCGGAATTGGCAGACGCACCAGCTTGAGGGGCTGGCGGGGGCAACCCTGTGCAGGTTCAAGTCCTGTCTCCCGCACTAAAACGACAAAAGCCCGGCGAATGCCGGGTTTTTTGCTTGTAGGTTAGGCTTCCAACCAATCCTACAACGTCGCGCGCTTCTGCACCGGCAACAATTCGCGCTCGATCAGCGGGGGGAGGGCGAACTGCTGCGCCAGCGCCGCGATTGGTTCGCCCAGTTGCGGGATTTCCGCTTCCGCCAAGCGCCCGACGCGCCTTAAGGCCGCCATCACGAGAGTGGGGATGCGCTCCGGCGGCAGGCCCATGAGCCGCGCGCCGGTCGCGTCCACGGCGAGTGGGTCGACGCCCATCAGTAGTGCGCCGACTTGCTTCGCGGTGCCGTGCAAGGGGCCGTCGCCCTCCATCCCGGTGATCGCGTCCACAATCGACAGGTTCGGGCCGCGCGTACACGCGATGTCCACGATGCTGTTCGGGATGCCGCGCCAGTGCAGTTCGTTCTTCGGCCACCCGTAGCAGATGCCCGGCAGCGTGCCGAACAGGTTTTTGAGCGCGAGCGTGACGCCGGCCCAGTGGTGCGTCTTAAGCTTCGGTAGCGAGATGAGTACGTCCGCAGTCAGCACCGTGCGCGACATGTACAGGTGATCGAGGCACGTGAGCCGGCCGAGGTTCAGCACCTTCACGGGTTCGTCGTGGTTGATGTCCACGAAGCGCACACCGTGCTTGTCCAGCACCGCGCCCAGCCCACTTTCCTTCACGAGAAAGTGGACGTTGCGCCAGTGCCCCGGTCCTTCAGCCACAATGATTTCCGCGGCCCCTTCCTTCTTGCAGAGCGTGATGACGGCGTCCACGACGCGCGGGTCGGTGTTGATCACGCGGTCCGGCCGATACTCGACGAGGTTGGGCTTGATGACGACGCGCTTCCCCGCGAGCGGCTGCGCGGCGCGAAAGCGTTCGTACTGCGCGTTCAAGATGTCGGCGAGCGGGGCGTCATAGTCCGGCGCGCGGGCGATGTGTACCGCGGACGTGACCGGCAGCGGCTTCAGCTTTGTGATCCCCGCGACCATCACCCCGCGGACCTTCGAGGCGATCTTGCCGAAGAGACCTACCCCGCCGGCCCCCCGCGCTGAAGGGAGAGGGGAGGAAGAAGGGGCGGCACCGTACCGCAGCCGAAATGCGTTTTGCTCCGCGACCGCGAGCGCCGCTAGCGCCAGCCGGTGCGGGCTTGTCGTTGGGTCCGCCGCGAGCGCCAGAATCTTCTTGTCCAGTTCAGGGAACAGGTCGCGCGTGGCGGAATCGGAGTCGTGGACGCCGAGTGCGACGCGCGCCCACGCGAGGTGTTCGAGGTCGCTCGCCTGCCGCGCGTGCACGCGCAAGTAGCCCACGGCGGCATCGACCCGCGGGTGATCGACGGCCCCCTGTACCGCGAGCAGCAGGATCGCGCTGGGGCCGGGGATCGGCTCGGTCGCGGTGCCGAGGACGACGCGGTTGCCGTAGTTCGCGCCGCCCGAATCGAACGCGCGGTCGAGCAGCAGCTTCAAGCCCTGTTTAACGCGAGCGTGCTTCTCTTGTCCGGCGGCACGAAGCGCGAGACAGGCCCACGCGGTCGGCTCTACCCAACCGAAGTTGGCCGCGGCCCACGGCCAACCCACCAGCGACAGATCGATGTCCGTTTCCATATCCTTCGTTTCGGGGTCGGCCTTGACGGTGCGGCTCTCGAGCGCGAGGACGCGCGCGACGGTCGCGCGCATCTCGTCCGGGGGCGCGCCGAGTGCGAGCCGCGTGAAGAGCGCGATGGCGGTGGGCCACGCGGCCTCGGGGCGCCCGTCGGCGAGGCGGTAGGTGCCGTCCGGCGCCCGGTGCGCGTCGAGCGCCGCGAGGCCGCGCGCGACGACCGGCTCGAAGTCGGCGCGCGCCGCGTTCAGCGCGAGCAGCGCGAGGCACGTCGGTTCGGGGTGCGAGGCGCTCCCGGCGTGGTAGCCCCAGCCGCCGCCCGTGTTGGCGAGCGCGGCGAGCCGGTCGAGCAGGCTGCTAACGGTGGACACGCGAGACTCCGGCGGGCGCGGCGACGGCCTATTATGCCACACGCTCGCGCCATAGAACACGAATCACCGGAGGAAACACCGTGCGCGTGGCCCACTTCGACTGCTTCAGCGGCATCAGCGGCGACATGGTACTCGGCGCGGTCATCGACGCCGGGGTGCCGGCCGACGCGATCCGCGCGGCACTAGACTCACTCGCCCTTCCAATCAAACTTGAAGTCGAGACCGTGAAGCGGTGCGGGTTCGCAGCGACAAAGGCGACCGTCGAAGCCGCGGACCAAGAGGACTACCGCTTCCTACCCGACGTGGAGGCGATCCTCGCGAGGGGCGCGCTCACGGCGCGGCAGCGCGATCTGGCGACCACGATCTTCCGCAAGGTCGCAGTAGCGGAATCGACCGTTCACGGGATGCCGCTGGAGCGCGTCCACTTCCACGAGGTCGGCGCGCTCGACAGCATCGCGGACATCGTCGGCGCGGCGGTCGGCCTCGACCTGCTTGGCGTCGCGCGTTTCACCAGTACGCCGGTCCCTACCGGCAGCGGCTCCGTGAAGTGCGCTCACGGCCTCATGCCGGTGCCGACGCCCGGCACGGCGGAGTTACTCAAGGGCGTGCCGCTCGCGCCGTCCGCGATCAAGGCCGAGCTTACGACCCCGACGGGTGCCGCAATCCTCACGACCGTCGTAACCGAGTGGACCGCAACGCCCGCGATGACGATCGAGGTCGTCGGCCACGGTTCCGGCACGAAAGACTTCCTCGAACAGCCCAACATCCTGCGCCTGATGGTCGGCACAGTTGTGCCGGGGGCGTCAGCCGCCTGTGGCTATTCAGACGAGACAGATAGTGTCGTCGTCCTCGAAACCAACCTCGACGACATCAGCTCGGAAGTGATCGGGTTCACCATCGAGCGCCTGTTCGCGGCCGGCGCGCTGGACGTGTTCTCGGTGCCGATTCAGATGAAGAAGCAGCGCCCCGGGGTGCTGCTCTCGGTGATCTGCGGCGCGGCGACCGCTGACGAACTGGAGGCGATCCTGTTCCGCGAAACGGGCACGTTCGGCGTGCGCCGCACGACCGCGACGCGCGCCAAGTTACAGCGTGAGGGGGTGACGGTGGATACCCCGTGGGGGCCGGTGCGGGCCAAACGCGGCTGGCGCGCCGGTCTCGAAGTGCTGACGCCGGAGTACGAGGACTGCGCCCGCGTCGCGCGCGAACACGAGGTCCCGCTGCGTGAGGTTTTCGCCGCCGTGCGGCGCTAGTTCGCCCGCTTCACCTCCGCGCGCCCCAACTCGGTGACGGCGTACCGCGCGCCGCGCCCGGACGTGATTCGCTCGAACCAACTACAACTCAGCGCGCGCTCGACCGCGTGCCGCTGCTCGCCGTCGAGTGCGGCTTGTAACTCGGTGATGGACAGCGGGCCGCGTTCGATCAGCAGGGCAAGCAGTTTGGCGCGCCGATCCGCGAGTGATGTCGGCAGCATGGCGGGATGCGTCCGGGGAGAGTGACCATACGATGGACGCACCAGCGTCCGCAACCTAACGCCCGCGAAAATGTGAAAATAGCTGAAAAAACAAGCACGCGCGGCCCACTACCTGTTCACACGTCCGCACCGGCGCGCCGCCGCGCGCGCGGCCCCTTGAACTTTCGCGCGAACTTCGTGTCCTTCTCCGTAAGCGGCCCGATGTGGTCGGCGCAAACCCCGAGAGCAGCCATGCTGAGTTCGTCCGAGATCCGCCAGCAGTTCGTCGACTTCTTCTGCAAGAAGCACGGGCACACGAACGTCGCCTCGTCGCCCGTCGTGCCGCTCAACGACCCCACCCTGCTGTTCGCCAACGCCGGCATGAACCAGTTCAAGCCGTACTTCCTCGGCACCGAGAAGCCGCCCGTCGTGCGCGTCGCCAACACCCAGAAGTGCATCCGCGCCGGCGGCAAGCACAACGACCTCGACGACGTGGGCAAGGACACCTACCACCACACGTTCTTTGAGATGCTCGGCAACTGGAGCTTCGGCGACTACTTCAAGAAGGACGCCATCTCGTGGGCGTGGGAACTGCTCACGGACGTGTGGAAGCTGGACCCGACGCGCCTGCACGTCACCGTGTTCGAGGGCGACGAGAAGGCGAACATCCCGCGCGACGACGAGGCCGCGGGGTACTGGAAGGCGGTCGGCGTGCCCGATGCGCACATCCATCTGGGGAACAAGAAGGACAACTTCTGGGAGATGGGCAATACCGGGCCGTGCGGCCCGTGTACCGAGATCCATTACGACCACACACCCGACAAGAGCGGCGGCCCGCTGGTGAACGGCGGCACGGATAAGGTCATCGAAATCTGGAACCTCGTGTTCATCCAGTTCAACCGCAATGAGGACCAGAGCCTGACCAAACTCGCGGCCCAGCACGTCGATACCGGCATGGGGTTCGAGCGCATCACGAAGGTGATTCAGGGCAAGAACAGCAACTACGACACGGACGTGTTCCTGCCGCTGTTCGCGTCGATTCACACGGTCACGGGTTGCGACGTGCCCTACGGCGGTGTGCTCGAAGACCTGAAGGACACCGCGTACCGCGTGATCGCGGACCACATCCGTACCCTTACCTTCGCGCTCACGGACGGCGCGACCATCGGCAACGTCGGACGCGACTACGTTCTGAAGCGCATCCTGCGCCGCGCGGAGCGGTACGGCTATCAGGTGCTCGGTACCAACGAGCCGTTCCTCTACAAGCTCGTGCCCACGGTGGTCGAACACTTCGGGGCCGCGTTCCCGGAGTTGAAGAAGAACCCGCACAAGGTCATCGACCAGATTCGCGACGAGGAAACCGCGTTCCTCCGCACCCTGCGCCGCGGCATCACGCTGTTCTCGCGCATCGCCGACGAGATGAAGGCGCAGGGCCGCACCCAAGTGAGCGGCGCGGAAGCGTTCAAGCTGCACGACACCTACGGCGTCATCATCGACATCACGCTCCAGATGGCGCAGGAGCAAGGGCTGACGGTCGATACCAAGGGCTTCGAGGAGGAGATGGCAAAGGCCCAAGCGGGCGCGCGGGCCGGCGGCAAGAAGTTCGTCACCACGGCCGTGAAGGGTGAATTGCCGGCGACGGACGATTCGCCCAAGTACGCCGCGGAACTGATCGAGGCGACCGTGCTCGGCTGGGTGAAGGACAACGAGGTAATCCGCACCGGCACACTGAAGGCCGGTGACGAGGTCGCGCTGCTGCTGGACCGCACCAACTTCTACGCGGAGCAGGGCGGGCAGGTGGGCGACACCGGCACCATCGACCGTCCCGAAACCGCGGGCGTCGAGTTCGAGGTCGAGGACACGCAGCGCCTCGGCGAAACCGTGCTGCACGTCGGCGCGCTGCTGAGCGGCGAGTTGAAAGTGGGCGACCGCGTGTCGCTCCAACAGGGCACGATGCGGCGCATCGACATCATGCGGAACCACACCGCGACACACCTCCTCAACCTCGCGCTCCGCGAAGTGCTGGGCCACCACGTCGAGCAGAAAGGCTCGCTGGTCGATGGCGAGAAGACGCGCTTCGACTTCAGCCACGACAAGCCCGTGAGCGCGGAGCAGGTGCAGGAGATCGAGCGCCGCGTGAACCGGCAGATCGTGATGGATCAGCCCGTTACCGCGCTCACGATGCCGCTGGCAAAGGCGAAGGAGATTCAGGGCGTACGCGCGGTGTTCGGCGAGAAGTACCCGGACCCAGTGCGCGTCGTGATGATCGGGCCGGAAACCCCGGAAAAAGCCTGCCGCGACGATTCGGTCGAGTTCTGCGGCGGCACGCACCTGCCGCGTACCGGCACCATCGGCTACTTCAAGATTCTGTCGCAAGAGCCGGTGGCGAAGGGCGTGCGCCGCATCACCGCCGTGACCGGCAAGCCGGCATACGACGACGTTCAGACCCGCAGCGCCGTGGTGGACGACCTCGCGGGCAAGCTCCAGTGCCGCCCGGAGGAGCTGCCGGCGCGCGTCGAGGCCATTCAGGAGCAACTCAAGGCGCTTCAGGCCCAACTCAAGAAGGCCGCGGGCGCGGCGCTCACGGCGTTCGTGGACGACCTCATCTCGAAGGCCGACGATGTTGGCGGCGCGAAGGTGCTGGTCGCAAAACTGCCCGACGGCGCGAGTGCGGAGACCGTGCGCACGCAGGTGGACCGCATCCGCCAGAAGTGCCCGTCGTCGTTCGTCGTCTTCGGCTGGTCGGAAGAAGAAGGCAAGGTCGCGGTGCTGGCAGCACTGTCGCCGGACCTCGTGAAGAAGGGTCTGAAAGCCGGCGACGTCGTGAAGCAGGTCGCCCCGCTGATCGGTGGCGGCGGCGGCGGCAAGCCCGACATGGCCCAAGCCGGCGGCAAGGACGCGAGCAAACTGCCCGACGCGCTCCGCCACGCCAACAAACTCGGCCGCGAGTTGTTGGAGAAGTAGGTATCGAACCGCCGGTGTGAGCCGGCATGGGCTTGTCTCAGAACCCAGCCGGCTCACACCGGCGGTTCGACGCCTACTTCGCGTAGGCCGCGACCCATGCGGGCACGGGTTGGACGCGGTCGCGGAACTTCACCAGCGCGGCGACCGCGTCGGCAGCGGTGTACGGCTCCGCGATCCCCTGTTGCTTGCGCAAGTGCGATTCGAGGCCGGCGAGCGCGACCACGGCCGCGCCCAGCGCCGGGCCTTCGTCCGACACGAGGCGCTCCAGCGGGCGGTTGATCGCGCTTGCGAGGATTTCGCACATCAGCTTGCTGCGAGCCATCCCGCCGGACACGGTGACGCGGGTAATCGTCTGCCCCGCGGCCTCGTGCTCCTTCACGGCCCGCGCCAGCAGAAACGCGAGTGCTTCCAAACACGCCCGCACATTCACAGCGCGGTTGCTCGGCTCCGAAGGCGTCCACTCCACGCGCGGCTTGTCTACGCCGATCGACGGTTCCGACAGCAGGAACGGCGATACGCTCACGCCGTTGCACAGCGGCGGCACCTTCGCGGCCTCTGCTTCGAGCGTGTACCAGTCCTTCCCCGCGACCACGTCGACGAACTGCGCGCCGTTGGAGTAGCACCGCATCCACAGGTACGGCCCCCAGTTCAGCTTCATCGCGTCGAGCGTGCCGCTTTGCGGGAGCTGCGCCGACGACGAGTTCACTACGGCGGAGTTGCCTAGGATGATGGCGACCTGCCCCGCCTCAACCGCCCCGCCGCCGATCAACCCCGCGGCCTGATCGTCGAGCGTCGGGAACACGAGTGGACGCACGCCGCACGGAAGTCCCGCGTCGAGCGCCGTCGACTCGCTCAGCGGCCCGATGGGGTCGTTCATCCCGATGATGGTCGGCAGCGCGCGCCACGCGAGCGCGCGGTAGTGCTCGTTCGCGAGGGCGCCGAGCATGGCTTGCGACCAGCGGTCCGTGCGCAGGTCCATGATCCCGGTACTCGCGGCCGACGACACGCTCGTGACGTCGAACCGGCCCGTCAGGTAGCCCGCTGCGAGAGGGCCGTGTGGCAGAATCAGTTCCGTGCGCGCCCAGTCGTCGGCGCGCAGTTCGGTTTCGTCTTTGACGAGGTGCGAGAGCGAGTACCGCACGGCCCACGGCCCGCAGGTGTACTCGTGCGGCTTGGTGGGGCCGAGACGCGCGAGGCCGTCGGCATGGTACCGCGCCAGCGTCTGATCGTTCCAGCAGATCGCGCGACGTACTTGGTTGCCGTTCTCGTCGATGCGCCCCGCGGAGTGGTGCGTCGCGGACACGCCGGCCGCGGCCCAGTTCGCGACCCACCGCCGGCTGAGCTTGCGCGCCAGCGCGCGCGTCGCGGCGCGGGCCTGCCCTTCGAGCATCATCAGGTTCAGCTCGCGCGTGCCGGTGTCGGTGTAGAGCGTCTGGCCCGCGGGCGCGTCCGGCCACTTGGCGTAATCGGTCCACAGGTCTGTGGAGAGCTTCACGTCCGCGAGGGTGGTGCCGTGCAGGTCGAAGGCGAGGGCTTTGACGCCGCCCGTGCTGAAGTCGTACCCGACGATGAGGGCGTTCGGCGGAACACAGCGCAAGGGTTGCGACATACTCGGTTCCTTCGGGGTTAAGATGCGGGTAGTGTAGTCGAATAACCCTTGTGGGATTACGCCGCCCCGCTCGTCCGCGTAGAATTGCTGAACCGCACACGCGAGGTACCCATGCGCCGTCTCGCTCTCGCCTGCCTGCTCGCTTTCGCCACCGCGCCGGTCGCGCGCGCGCAGCCAAAGGCCGACCCGTCCGCGCCGCCCCCGCTGGACGCGGGCGCGACCGTGTACCAGAAGGTCGTGCGCTCGACGGCGTGGGTCCACTCGGACAGAGGCGGCGGGCGGCTCGCCACCGGCACCGGCACGCTCGTGGACAAGGGCCGGCGACTCGTGCTCACCAACTACCACGTCGTCGCCGACGTGAAGCAAGCCACCGTGTTCTTCCCGGCCTACGAGGGGAAGAAGACGATCCCGGACAAGAAGTTCTACACCGAGCGCGCCGGGCGACTTGGCATTCCGGGCACCGTGGTCGAACTGGACAAGAACGCCGACCTCGCGCTGATTCGGATTGATCGCGTGCCGGACGGCGTGCCCGAACTGCCGCTGGCCCCGGAAGCGCCCGATCCCGGCCAAGCGGTGCATTCCATCGGCAACCCCGGCAAGAGCGGCGCGCTGTGGGTGTACACGCCCGGCAAGGTGCGCCAGCTCTACGGCAAGAAGTGGAAGGCCAAGCTCGACGAGCGCACGGTGGTCTCGTTCGAGGCGAAGGTGATCGAAACCGACTCGCCCACCAACCCCGGCGACAGCGGCGGGCCGCTCGTCAACGACAAGGGCCAACTCGTCGGCGTCACACAGGGCGGCGCGATCGACGCGCAATCCATCAGCATCTTCGTGGAACTGTCCGAGGTGAAGCGGCTGATGAACCGGCGCTCGGTTCAGGCGTTGCGCTCCGAAGCGACCACGACTGCCGACGTGAAAGATCCGCCGAAGAAGGACCCGCCCAAGAAGGAGCCGAAGCCGGACCGCGAGAAGCCGCTCGCGAGCAAGGACGACGCGAAAATCTTCACTGAAGCGGGCTGGGCCAAGCTCGCCCCGGCCGCGGAGAAGCTGTTGAAAGAAAAGAAGACCGACATCTTCGTCGAAACGGTCGAGAAGCCGTGGAAGGGCGACCCGGACAAGATCAAGGCGATGAACGGCGCGGAGCGCGAGAAGTTCTTCAAGGAACTGGCCGAGGAGCGTGCTAAGGAAGTGAACCTGCACGGCATCTACATTCTCGTGAGCAAGACGCCGCAATCGCTGTACGTGTTCGTGCCGCACCCGGACGAGTTCCCCCCCGGCTACGCGACGAAGGTGAAGACCGCGATCATCGAGAACTTCCGCGCCAAGAAGTTCGACGACGGGCTGCTGAAGGCCATCGAGATTACGCTCGACGCGAAAGGCTTGGCGGAGAAGAAATGAGCGCGCCCGGCCTGATGCTCTGCGACGACCTGATCTTCTACAGCCGCGTGAGCGGGACCGCGCGCGCCGCCGGGCTCAGCGTGCGCATGGTCCGCACGGTCGCGGACCTCGTCGTCGCCGCGCGCGCCGCCCCGCCCGGCGGCGTCATCGTGGACGTTCACTTCCCCGACCTCGACCTACCGGCGCTGCTGGCTTCACTCAAGGAAGCCTGCGCGCCGGTGCCGCGCGTTATCGCCTACGGCTCGCACGTCGAGGCCGCGGTGTTGAAGGCCGCGCGCGCCGCCGGCTGCGACCTCGTGCTGCCGCGCAGCGCGTTCGTCGAGCAGCTCGAAGCGAAGATTGCGGAGTGGCTGACCCCTACAACTGCCTCTGTCGAATGAGCGCCGCCAATGCTGCCGTGTGCTTGCAGCGGCCCCAGCGCAGGAACCCCATGCACTCGCACGACGTGTCTTCCGGCGCGCCGACGCGCGCGTGGTACAGGTCGCCCTGCCCGCTGCGGTGCAGCGCGAACCCGCGCCCGCCGATCTCGCACCGAACCTCGCAGAACGTGTAGAACTGCCCCTTCCCGTCGATCTCGATACAGAACATGCCGACGCCGTCCGCGTTCCGGGGGCGCGCGATCCGCACCGTGCGCGTTTTCGGCTTCGCCTCGGCCATGATCGCAATTCTAAGCGCGTCCCCTCTGGGGACACCGCTAAACCTTTTTCTGCGCGCGCTGTAGAATTGCACCAACGGTTCGACTCGCGGCCTGTCGCAGCGTAGCGCTGCTTCACGGCCGCTCGGTTCGACTCGCGGCCTGTCGCAGCGAAGCGCTGCTTCACGGCCGCTCCATGCGAGGCGCGTGCCATGCGGTTCACCAAGATGCACGGGATCGGCAACGACTACGTGTACGTCGATTGCGTGCGGACCAAGCCGCCGGCCGACCCCGTGGCGCTGGCCCGCGCGGTCAGCGACCGGCACTTCGGCATCGGCTCCGATGGCCTCATCCTGATCTGCCCCAGCGAGCGCGGCGACGCGCGCATGCGGATGTTCAACGCCGACGGCTCCGAGTCCGAGATGTGCGGGAATGGGTTGCGATGCGTCGCGAAGTTCGTCCACGATCACGGCATCGCCACCAAGCCACAACTGAAGCTCGAAACCGGGCGCGGCGTGCTCACAGTCGATCTCGAAGTGAGCGGCGGCAAGGCCGTACGCGCGCGTGTCAATATGGGCGAGCCGATCTTGGCGAGCGCGAAGATTCCCACGACGCTGCCGGGCGACCCGCCGGTGAACGCGGCCCTCACCGCGGGCGGCGTCGCGTTCGCCGCGACCTGCGTTTCGATGGGCAACCCGCACGCCGTCGTGTACGTCGGCGACGAGTACTTCGACGCGAGCGCGCGCGATCTGGTCGCGGAACTGGGGCCGAAGATCGAGAACCACGAGGTCTTTCCGCGACGGGTCAACGCCCACTTCGTGAAGGTGCATTCGCCGGGTGAAGTGACGATGCGGACGTGGGAGCGCGGCAGCGGCATCACGCTGGCGTGCGGAACCGGCGCGTGCGCGGTGTGCGTGGCCGGCGTGCTGACCGGGCGCACGGGGCGGAAGATCGTCGCTCACCTGCCCGGCGGCGACCTCGAACTGGAATGGTCCGAGGCGGACAACTGCGTCTACAAAACCGGCCCGGCCACCGAGGTCTTCTCCGGCGAGTGGCCGACCGCGTGAGTGCCCCGCCCCCTCCCCCGTATGTGATCCCCGCGCGCTACTGGGCGTGGCTCGCCGCGCCGCGGGCGCGCGCCGCGCTCGTGTGGCTCGTCGCGCTCGGCTGCGCGATCGGCTTCGGCTACCGCGCGTACACCATCTTCGACGTACCCACCAGCGCCGGCCCCGACCGCGCGCGCCCGGACGGGAACAACGGCCACGCCCAAATCGACTTCGGCGGCCAGTACCTCATGGGCCGCATGATCGTCACCGGCAACGGCCGCCGCCTGTACCACCGCCAAGTGCAGTGGCAGGTCGCGCGCGACTCGTTCCGCGTGTCCGACGAGTCGCGCCTGCAACAGCAAGAGGCCGGGCTTCCCTCGAAGTGGCGCAAGCTCGGGCGCGCTGACGAAGAGTGGCAACACGACTACGTGAACCTCATGTCGTGGTGCATGGGGTGCGACCATGAGCCGGACGCGGAGCAGAAGCGCCTCGGCGGGGCGACCGCACTGCTCTTCGCGCAACCGCTGCCGGCGAACCCGCTGGTCGCGGTCGCCTACGAACGCGCCGCGGCGAACGCGGTCACGCCGGAGGTCGTCGCGAAGCTCAACGAACCCGTCATCGGCGGGCCGCTGTACCCGCCCGTTCACGCCCTCATGTATGCCCCGCTCGCGCTCATCGACCGCCCGCAGGACGCCTACCGCGTGTTCCAACTCATCAGCATCGCACTCATACCGCTCGCGGCCTTGGGCGTGAAGGTGCTCACGCGCGGTCGAGTCTGGTGGTCGGTCGCTACGGTGCTGATCTTCGTTCACCCGGGCACGCGCGGCGGCCTCGACCTCGGCCAAAACCCGTGCGTGACGCTGTGCATCGTGGTGTGGGGCTGGGTGCTCGCGAGCCGCGGGCGCGACGGCGCGGGCGGCGCGGCGTGGGGGTTATTGGCGTTCAAGCCGGTGTGGGCCGCGGCGCTGTTCCTCGTACCGCTTCTAACCGGCCGGTGGCGGTTCGCGCTCGCGATGGTCGGCACCGGGGCCGTACTCGGCGCGGCCACGATCCCACTTGTCGGCATAGAGAACTGGTTCAACTGGTTGCAGATCGGCCGCGAGGCGAGCGAACTGTACAAGCACAACGAGAACTGGATTTCGCTGAGCCGCGACCTACAGGGCATTCCGCGCCGCGCGATGTTCGACTTCACCAAGCCGGACGAGAACCGCAACAAGCCGATCCACGACACGCTAGGGTGGAGCCTGTGGGCCGCGGTGATGGTCCCAACGGTCCTAATCTACGTTCTGCGCGCCGACCGCCGTCGCGCGACCGGTACCGGGGCCGCGTTCCTGTTCCTCGGCGCGTATCTGACGTGCTTCCACTTCATGTATTACGACGCGCTGATTTCGTTCGTTGCGGTCGCGGTGCTGCTCGCGGAGCCGCGCCGTCTCTTCCGAGCGAAGGCGTTCGCTGTGAACCCTGAACCTGTTGAGCTGGGGGCGCCGGAGTCGCGCGCGCTCGCCGCGCCGCCGCCCGCGCCGCGCCCGTTCGGCGCGCGCATGGTGGGTTACGTGAACTCGTTCCCGCTTACGGTGTTGGTCGCGCTGTTCGTAATGGAGAACTGGATCGCGGGGTTAGAAATTGAGGCGACCGTGGGCATGCGCATCTTGGCCCAACCCGGCCCCGACGGGCGCGCGCCGACCGCCGGCCCGCGCGTCTTCGGCGACACCAGCGTGCGCTACCCGATCGACACGTTCCTACTGATCGCGCTCTGGGGCTGGTGCGGCTACCGGCTGCTGCGCGGCGACGAGCGCCCGCCCCCGGACCCGAACGCGCTCACCCCTTGAGCGCGACGAGGGCCGCGCCGATGTCGGGCGCGCGCATGAGCGATTCCCCCACCAGCACCGCGTGCGCCCCGGCACGGCCGAGCCGCACGAGGTCCGCGTGGACCTTGATACCGCTCTCGCTCACGACGGTTCGATCCGCGGGAATCTTCGGCAGCAGGTCCAGCGTGTGTTCGAGGCGCGTGGTGAACGTGCGCAGGTCGCGGTTGTTGATCCCGATGACCGGCGCGCCGCAGTCCAGCACGCGCGGCAACTGGTCGGCGTCGTGCAGTTCCACCAGCGTGTGAAGCCCCAGCGCCGCGGCCTCGCTTTGCAGGGTCGCGAGTCGCTCCCCCGGCAGGCACTCGGCGATGAGCAGCACCGCGTCCGCGCCCGCGGCCCGGGCTTCGAGCAGTTGGTAGCGGTCGAGGACGAAGTCCTTCCGCAACACCGGTAGTTCGACCGCGGCGCGCACGTCCGTTAGGTATTTAAGGCTCCCTTGGAAGTACTCGACGTCGGTCAGCACGCTGATCGCCGCCGCGCCGTGCTCTTCGTAAATGCGGGCGATGGCGACCGGATCGAAGTCGGCGCGGATCACGCCCGCAGACGGCGACGCCTTCTTCACCTCCGCGATGAGGGTGATGTGCGCGAACCGGCGGATCGCGGCCCGAAAGTCGCGCGCCGGCGGCAGGTCGGCGCAGCGGCGTGCAAGTTCGAGGTCGGGCACGGCGGCACGCGCCGCGGCGATCTCGCGCAGCTTCGTCTCAACGATGCGGTCCAGAATCGTAGCCATTCGGCGTCTCTGTGCGGACGGCGCGGGGAAGGTATCTTAACGTTCGTCGCTCGAACACCAACGCCCGCGAGGTCGAACGTGCCCGCCGACTTCTGGACCGACGCCGCGCGCATGGCGACCGCCGGGGGGCTGGTCGCGGCGGGCGCGGTGCCGGTCGCGCTGCTGGCCCTCGCCCTGCGCCCGCGCGGGCCGATGCTCCCGCGGTGGACGCCGTGGCGCGTGCCGTGGAACGGGTTCGAGGTCGTCGTTACGATCCTCGTCGTTCAGTTCCTCATCACGCCGCTCGTGTACAACGCGCTCGCCGGCAGCGGCTTCTTCCAAGCGGTCTACGGCGCAGACAGCGCCGACCCCGGCGAGAAGGAAATCGCCAAGACCGTGCGCATGTTGTGGGCCGCGGTCCTGTCGCTCCCGCTGCAACTCGGCGCGTTGGCGTTCGCGCTCCGCCAGCGCTACCCGGCTTGGGAACCGCAGGTGATCGGGCGCGGCGGGCTCGCGGGGCAGGTCGCGCTCGCGGGCGGCGCGTGGCTCGTCCTCTCGCCGCTCGTCCTCGTCCTCAACGCGCTCGTGAACTTCCTCTCGCAGCAACAGGGCGTCGAACCCGAATCGCACGCGCTCGCGCGTATGTCCGGGCGGCCGGCGCTCGATCAACTACTTCTGGCTTTGGAAGCGTGCGTCGGCGCGCCGCTCCGTGAAGAACTGTTGATCCGCGGGCTGCTGCTGGCGTGGTGTGTGGGCCGGGTGCCGGTGCCGGGCGCGGGCGTCGGCCCGGTCACGGCGGCACGGCCGTGGTTCGTGATGTGCGCCGCGGCGCTGTTTGCCGTGTCGAGTGGGAAGACCGGCGCGGCTGCGTTCGCGGCGGCGCTCGCGGTCGGGCTGGCGGTGCTGTGGCGCGTGAAACGGACCGGCGCGCGGCGGTGCCGCGCGGTGTACGCCACGGCCGCGCTGTTCGGGCTGATGCACTCGTCGGTGTGGCCAAACCCGGTCGCGTTGTTCGTGCTGGGTTTGGGGCTGGGCTGGCTGGCGGTGCGCACCAACGGCGTGCTCGTGCCGGTGTTGGTCCACGCCCTGTTCAACGCCGTGTCCGCTCTGTTCGTGCTGCGGGCGTAGCGCGCCGGGGAAAAAATGGTAACGGTGATTGAGATGACGTGTCACACTGTATATTATGGGACAGGTGTCCTATTTCGACCCCGGTGCGCGCCACGTGTGCGCGCCGCGTGGCCCCACATCGGCAGCTCTGGGGGCGTTGTGCAACCTGGTCGACGAGTGCCACATCGGTCGCGCGACATTCTGATAAGCGCCAGTGGTATTAGGATTGTTCGTTTTGCAACTTCGGCCACCGTAGTCCTCACGCTCCGGGTGAGGACCGTGGGGCTACCGAGGCGCGCCAGTATGCGCCCCGCGCGACCGTGTACGCCAACGGTCCTCACCCGGAGCGTGAGGACTACGATGGGCCTCATTCTGACGTGCGCGAGTTGTACCAGAGCGTTTCGTTTTGCAACTCCATGGCCTTGTGCAACCGATGTTGAAAAGTGCCCGCTTTGGTGCGCGCCCGTGTTCGTAGAAGAGGTATCGGAGCGCGGGCCTTGTGCAACCGATTTTGAAAAGTGCCCGCTCCCGTCGCCGCCTCACGCGGCGCGGCGCGCGGGCGCGGTTGCTTC
>VGZJ01000022.1 GCA_016872595.1 Planctomycetota bacterium | reverse complement strand
CGACCCGGACCTCCTCCGGAGTCTGTGGGACGGGTCCGACCTACCCTTCCCATATGCGAGGAGGAGATAGACAGGATTCCCTACCTGCGGATCAGTAAGTCCGACCCCGACCGCCGGGCGGCGGAATATGTCCTCTCCATCGGCGGCATCATCCGCATCAATGGTGGCGAGCGAGACGTGCGTGACGTGAAGGAGTTGCCAAAGGAGGCGTTCCAGCTCACGGTCGTGAATCTCGATGCGAACAAGGAGTTGACCGACGCGGGTCTGGCCCATTTCAAGGACTGCAAGAACCTGACGCTCCTCTACTTGAGCAACACGCAGGTGAGCGACGCGGGTCTGGCTCACTTCAAAGACTGCAAGAACCTGACGTACCTCGACGTCCGGAAGACGAAGGTGACGGCGAAGGCGCTCGAAGAGTTCCACGCGGCGGTGCCGGGGTGCAAGATTGAGCACGACGGCGGCGTGATCGAAGCCGTTGATGTCGATCGCAAAGCGGCCGAATACGCCATCTCCATCGGCGGCGTTGTGTCCGTCAACGGCGGAAACCGCAACATCAAAGCCGTGGGCGAGTTACCGAAAGACAAGTTCTTCTTGTCGTTACTCAATCTGCACGGCAACACGCAGGTGAGCGACGCGGGTCTGGCCCACTTCAAAGAATGCAAAAACCTGACGCAACTCACCCTGAACGGCACGCAGGTGAGCGACGCGGGTCTGGCCCACTTCAAGGACTGCAAGAACCTGACGCACCTCTACTTGAGCAACACGCAGGTGAGCGACGCGGGTCTGGCCCACTTCAAGGACTGCAAAAACCTGACGCACCTCAACCTGCTCGGAACGCAGGTGAGCGACGCGGGTCTGGCCCACTTCAAGGACTGCAAGAACCTGACGCACCTCAACCTGCTCGGAACGCAGGTGAGCGACGCGGGTCTGGCCCACTTCAAGGACTGCAAGAACCTGACGCAACTCGGCCTGAACGGCACGCAGGTGAGCGACGCGGGTCTGGCCCACTTCAAGGACTGCAAGAACCTGACGCAACTCTACTTGAGCAACACGCAGGTGAGCGACGCGGGGCTGGCACAGTTCAAGGACTGCAAAAACCTGAAGCACCTCGACGTCCGGAAGACGAAGGTGAAGCACCTCGACGTCCGGAAGACGAAGGTGACGGCGAAGGCGCTCGAAGAGTTCCACGCGGCGGTGCCGGGGTGCAAAATCGTACACGACGGTGGCGTGATCGAGCCGAAGAAGTGAGCCGGGGGCCGGGACAGATCGGCACGGTTCGGCGTGCGCGGGCCGCGGGTTGTTGGGGCCACCCTCTTCCGCGGGTGGCCCCGTCGCGCGGTGCGCCTTATAACGATGCGCCCCGGCGATTGCCTCCTCCCAACACTCGCGCGCCGGTCCCTTACGCCGTGAGGCGCACCATGCGTTCCCCGATTCGGTTCCTCGTCGTCGCGGCCGGTTGCGCCGCGCTGGGACTGTTCATGACCCCCAAGAAAAGCCCGGCCGATGAGGGCATGTGGTTGTTCAGCAACCCGCCCCGCGCCCAGCTCAAGAAGTACGGTTTCGAGCCGGACCAGAAGTGGCTCGACCACGTGCGCCTCTCTAGCGTCCGGTTCAACTCCGGCGGCAGCGGCAGCTTCGTCTCGCCCACCGGCCTCGTGATGACCAACCACCACGTCGCCGCCCACGACCTCGACAAGGTTTCGACCGCCGAGAAGAACTACCTACGCGACGGGTTCCTCGCCAAGAACCACGACGACGAGATCAAGTGCAAGGGGCTGGAACTGAACGTGCTCACGGCCATCAAGGACGTGACCGCGGAGGTCGAAAAGGCCGTGCCCGCGGGCACCGCGCCGGCCGAGGCCTTCAAGCTGCGCACCGCGAAGATCGCCGAGCTTGAGAAGGGCGCGGCCGACCCCGCCAAGAACGTGCGGGCCGACGTGGTCACGCTGTACGCCGGCGGGCAGTACCACCTGTACACCTTCAAGAAGTACACCGACATCCGCATCGTGTTCGCCCCGGAGAAGCAGGCCGCGTTCTTCGGCGGCGACCCGGACAACTTCGAGTACCCGCGGTTCGACCTCGACGTCGCCTTCTTCCGCGTCTGGGAAGACGGCAAGCCGCTGAACACCGAGAACTACCTGAAGTGGAGCGCCGCCGGCGCGAAGGCCGACGAGCTGGTTCTGGTCAGCGGGCACCCCGGCCGCACCAACCGCGGCAACACCACCGACGAGCTCAAGTACCTGCGCGACACCGGTTACCCGTACCTCCTGAACCGCCTGAACCGGCTCGAAGTGCTGCTCGGCTCGTGGGGCGCGCGCAGCGAGGCCAACAGCCAGAAGAGCGAAGAGGAACTGTTCAGCATCCAGAACAGCCGCAAGGCCCGCATCGGCGGGCTGGCCGGGCTGATGGACCCGAAGCTCATGGGCCGCAAGATCAAGGACGAGGAGCGGCTGAAGGCGTTCCTCAACGGCCCGCACGACACCGACACCGCGACCACGACGATGGTGAACAACGCCAAGGCCGCGTTCGCGACCGTGGCGAAGGCCGAGAAGGTCCGCACCGACCTCATCAAGGACATCACGGTTCTGGAAAACTCGGCCGGGTTCAACAGCGCGTCGTTCGGCATCGCCCGCACGCTGGTGCGCGCCGCCGCGGAACTGCCGAAGCCGAACGCGGAGCGCCTGCGCGAGTTCGCCGACGCCCGGCTGCCCAGCCTCAAGTTCGGCCTGTTCTCGGACGAACCGATCTACGAAGACCTCGAAACGCTGAAGCTCGCGGACGGGCTGCAGTTCCTCGCGGTCACGCTGGGGCCGGACTCGGACCTCGTGAAGAAGGTGCTGGCCGGGAAATCGCCGCGCGAGCGCGCCTACGACCTGATTAGCGGCACGAAGGTGCGCGACCCCAAGTTCCGCAAGCAGGTTTTCGAGAACATCGAGACCGCGACCAAGAACGGCGGCACCCTCGACCTCAGCGTTCTCAAGGACCCGATGCTCGACGTGGCGGCGCTGGTCGACCCCGCGTGCCGCGCGGTCCGCAAGCGGTTCGAGAACGAGGTCGACGAGCCGAAGCGTCAGGCGTACAGCGCGCTGGCGAAGGCCAAGTTCGCGATGGACGGGGACAAGGTGTACCCGGACGCCACGTTCACCCTGCGGCTCGCGTTCGGCACCGTGAAGGGGTACAAGGAGGACGGCAAGGACGTGCCCGCGTTCACCACGATGGACGGCCTGTACGCCCGCTCGAAGGAACAGGGCAACAAGGGGCCGTTCGAACTGCCCAAGCGGTGGGTCGAGCGTAAGGACAAACTCGACCTGAAGACGCCGTACAACTTCGTCTGCACCGCGGACATCATCGGCGGCAACAGCGGCTCGCCGGTCGTCAACACAAAGGGCGAAGTGGTCGGGCTGATCTTCGACGGCAACATCCAGTCGCTGGTGCTCGACTTCATCTACGACGACACGATCGCGCGGGCGGTGTCGGTGGACAGCCGGGCGATCATCGAGTCGCTGCGCAAGGTGTACGACGCCGGCGCGCTGGCCGACGAGCTGACCGGCAAGAAGTAAGCCGGAGCCGGAAGAGTTCGATCCGCAGATTGCGCAGATGGACGCAGATTTCCAGAAGGCAGGAAGAGAGTTCACCACAGAGTCACAGAGGGCACTGAGGAAGGCAAAAGACAGAGGAAGAGAGAAGATTGGGGTTCAAATCCTGCATTCTCTTTGCTTACTCTGCCTTCTGCCTTGCTCTGTGCTCTCTGTGACTCTGTGGTGAACTCTCTTCCTGCCTTCTGGAAATCTGCGTCCATCTGCGCAATCTGCGGATCGAACTCTTCCGGTCTTCGCGTTCATATTTCCGACGCAGCTTGCAATTCTTCGCGCGCTCGGTTTAACTGCGGGTGACACCCGGGGGAGCGCCATGCCGATCGCGTTCGACTGCTCGTGCGGGAAGACGCTGCGCGTGCCGGACGAGTTCGCCGGGCGGCGGGCGAAGTGCCCCGCGTGTGCCGCGGTGCTGACCGTGCCGCTACCGGAACCGCAGTTCGAGATCGTCGAGGAGCCGCCGCCCCCGCCGCCGCGCGCCGGGGCCGCCCGCCACGGCGAACTGCCCGCCCCCAAGCCGGTTGTGGACGACGACTCCGACGACGGCAGCACCTACGGACTCGCCAAACCCGACCGCAACGACGACGACGATTCCGGCGCTGGCCCGCGAAAGGGAACCGGCAAGCCGAAGGGCAAGAGCGGCGGGCCGGGCGGCGGGCTGCCGAACTTCCGCAAGGGAACCGATAACTACCAGTAGGACCGCGCCCGTGCCCATCACCTTCGACTGCCCGTGCGGAAAGACGCTGCGCGTCGGCGACGACTTCGCCGGCCGGCGCGTGAAGTGCCCCGCGTGCAACCTCGTCGGCACCGTGCCCGCGCCGGAGCCGCCGCCCGAACCCGAACCGCAGTTCGAGGTGGTCGAGGACGAGCCGAAGCCGAAGGTCGCGGCGCGGCCCGTCGGCAAGCCCACATCGAAGTACGACGACGATGACGACGACGACGCGCCGAAGACCGGCTATCGCATGGCGCGCACCAAGTCGCGCGACGAGGACGAGGACGAAGAGGAAGAAAAGCCCAAGAAGAAGCCCAAGAAGAAGAAGTTCCGCCGCGGGTCGAGCAGCGGGGCCGAAGAGAACAGCGGGCGCAGCTTCGAGGGGAACGTGGTCCACGGCGGCGTGGCCGTGGGCCTCTTGGCGATGATCGGCGCGGTCGTGTGGTTCGTCATCGGCCTCGCCAACGACATCATCTTCTTCTACCCACCAATCCTGTTCATCATCGGGCTGGTCGCCTTCATCAAGGGCTTGACCGGCGAAGAGTAGGACCCAAAAAACAGAAGGCAGAAGAGTTTCGACAGGATCACAGGATAACACAGGATGAAGAGTTGGGGCGTTGGTATTCCTCTCGTTTCATCCTGTGTTATCCTGTGATCCTGTCGAAACTCTGCTACCTTCTGCCGTAACCGGAGCTGCCATGCGAATCGCCTGTGCCCTCGCCCTTCTCGCGTGCGCCGCGCTGACGGCTACCGCGGCCGATCCTTCCGTGAAGGCGTACGCGCTGAACGTGAACAACCCGCCGGCCGGCGCGCCGAAGGAGATCGTCAGCCCCGCGTACACCGGCGTGTACATGTTCATCCAAGTGCCCGGCAAACAGATTCTCTCGTTCGACCCCACGGCCACGAAGCTCGCGCTGACCGACGACAAGGGCACCGACCTCGGCGGGCCGAAGGTGCTGCCCGGTAATTCGCTCGCCATCGACAAGAGCAAGGAACAGGGGCGGTTGTACGTGCTGGGCAACAAAGCGCCCGCGGCCGGCGCGACCCGCGCCCGCGTGAAGGGCGAGCTGGTGCTGTTGTGCGGCACCGGCGAGAAGACCGCGAACGTCGAGAAGCTCGCGCTCAAGGACAAGGAGAAGGCGACCGCCGGGCCGGTCACGTTCGAGGTCGTCGTGGCGAAGGACAAGCTGACGGTGACGTTCAAGGCCGAGGGCGCGTCGGTCAAGGCGGTGAACTTCACCACGCCCGACGGCAAGCCGCTGACCCAGAGCGGCACCATCAGCCTGAGCGCGCCCGGCGGCAAGGTGACGCAGAGCGCGACGTACACGCTGCCGTCCAAGACCGAGGCGGTCGCGATCAAGCTGACCTACTACGAGAAGACCGAGGCCGTGAAGCTCGCGGTCGATACCGACACCGGCGTCGGCCCGTAAGCGCGCCCGCGCATACAATTCCATCAAGGCGAGCGGGGGGCGATAGCCCCCTGATTGCTTTTCATGTATCTCGACATTCGCGGCTATCAGGGGGCTTACGCCCCCGCTCGCCAAGACGTTAAGAGAACCAACCATGCCTGACGTTCGCGAAACTCCGCTGCTCGTGATTGGTGGCGGCCCCGGTGGATACCCGGCCGCCTTGCACGCCGCCGACCACGGCCTGAAGGTCACGCTCGTCGATGAGGGCGCGAAGCTCGGCGGGGTGTGCCTCAACCGCGGGTGCATCCCGTCCAAGGCGCTGCTGCACACCGCGAAGATCATCCGCGAGGCCCACGAGATGGCCGCGTACGGCGTCTCGTTCGGCGAGCCGCAGATCGACCTGCCCAAGCTCCGCGACTTCGTTCAGGCGAAGGTGGTCGGCAAGCTCACCGGGGGCATCGGCCAACTGACGAAGGGCCGCGGGGTCGATGTGGTGAAGGGCCGGGCGCTGTTCACCGGCCCCAACACCATCGAAGTGACCGGCGAGCAACCGCAGACAATCAAGTTCCAGAACTGCATCATCGCGACCGGCTCGCTCCCGGCGGTCCCGAAGCCGTGGGCCATCGGCGACGACCGCGTGATGGACAGCACCGGCGCGCTGCTGCTGCCCGACGTGCCCAAGAAGCTGCTCGTCATCGGCGGCGGCTACATCGGCCTCGAAATCGGCAGCGTGTACGCGGCGCTCGGCAGCAAGGTCACGGTGGTCGAAGCGCTCGAACGCATCCTCTTCATGGCCGACAAAGACCTCGTGGACCCGCTCGAAAAGCGCCTCAAGACCGAGTTCGAGGCGATCTACACCAGCACGAAGGTTCAGGGGCTGGAAGCCACGAAAGATGGCATCGTCGTGAAGCTCGAAGGTGCCGGTGCCCCGGCGTCGCTGACCTTCGACCGCGTGCTCATCTCGGTGGGCCGGCGGCCGAACTCCGCGGGGCTGGGCCTCGATAAGGCCGGCGTGACCGTGACCGAGCGCGGGTTCATCCCCATCGACAAGAAGCGCCGCACCAACGTGCCGCACATCTACGCCATCGGCGACGTGGGCGAAGAACCGGGCCTCGCGCACAAGGCGACCGCGGAGGCGCGCGTCGCGGTGGAGGTAATCTTGGGCGAGCCGGCCGAGTGGAACCCGCGCTGCATCCCGGCAGTGATCTTCACCGACCCGGAAATCGCGTGGGCCGGCATCACCCAGAAGGAAGCCGACGAGAAGAAGGTGCCCTACGAGGCGCTGAACTTCCCGTGGGCCGCGAGCGGCCGGGCTGTGAGCATCGCCCGCACGGAGGGCCGGACGAAGATGCTCGTCGATCCCGAAACCAAGCGCGTTCTGGGCGTCGGCATCGTGGGCGCGGGCGCGGGCGAGATGATCGCCGAAGCCGTCCTCGCCATCGAGATGGGCGCGGTCGCGCGCGACGTGCTGGAAAGCATCCACCCGCACCCGACGCTGAGCGAAACCGTAATGGAAAGCGCGGAACTGGCCTACGGTGCCGCGACGCACATCGGCAAGCCGCGGAAGCCCGCGAAGTAAGCATTCTTGCGAGCCGCGACCGCAAGGGAGCGGGAAACGTAAACCGCTCCCTTGCGGTCGCGGCTCGCTGAGGTGGTTGCCATGACCGAAAGCGAATGGTGGGCCGCGACCGAACCTCACGATCCGATCGACTGGTTATTCTTTGAAGTCAAAGGAGTTGATCGGAAGTTCCGCTTATTTGCTGCGGCTTGCTGCCAGCGAGTAAAGCACTGCATTACTCTGTCCACAGCTCTCGACGCGCTGGACGGCGTAGAGCGATTCGCGGATGGCTCTATTGACGCTGAGACCGCCCTGCAAGCACGCCAGCATGTGGTTGCAACTTACGAAGCTCAATGGGGCGGTACGAACGCCACCACCACCGAAGCCGATGCCTGTCGCGCGGTAATTTCGGGTTTGTACAACGTCAACGATCTGCACTTGCCCTTCTATCGCTCGCGTGAATGGTACGAGTCTGAAGACGATTTCCCGTACCCAATATGGTGTGCGTACGAAGCAGCCCTTGCTGCGGAAGAAGATGGAGTAGCTGCAACGGTCACACGGGCGGATTCGAACTTTGCACAAGTCGCGCTCCTCCACGACATCTTCGGCCCCCTCCCCTTTCGCGACGTCGCGGTTCCCCCGTCGTGGCTCACGTCGGATGTGGTGTTGCTCGCGCGCGGCATTTACGACGACAAGGCGTTCGACCGGATGCCGATTCTCGCGGACGCGCTGCAAGACGCCGGGTGCGATAACGACGAGGTGCTTAACCACTGCCGCGACGCGACCGCAACGCACGTGCGCGGGTGCTGGGTCATCGACCTGCTGCTCGGTCGCCCGTGGCGCGAATCGTGCTGATTCACCCCGCGGCTTGGAGCGGGATCAGGCCGGCGGCCTTCAGGCCGTTGAGGATGAACTGCACGCCGATGCCGGCCAGCACGAGGCCCAGCACGCGGCCGAGGATGTGGACCCCGGTCGTGCCGAGGCGCTTCTGGATCGGGGCCGCGAGCCGCAGCGTCACGTAACAGATCAGCCCCGTCAGCGCGATCGCCAGAAACACCAGCGACACGTGCGCCGTGTCCTTCGCCTGCGCCATCAGCACCGCGACCGTGCTCAGCGCCGCCGGCCCCGCGAGCATGGGAATCGCCAGCGGCGCGACCGCCACGTCGTTCGCCTCCTCGCCCTCCTTCATTTCGCCCGGCCCTTCCTGCGTGGTCCGCTGCCCGCGGATCATGTCGAGCGCCACGAGGAACAGGATCACGCCCCCGGCGATCTGGAACGCGGGGAGCGTGAGGCCCAGCCCGCGGAACACGACGTTGCCGACCGCGGCGAACCCCATGAGCGTGAGCGTGGCGACCGCACTGGCGACGAGGGCCGTGCGCCGCCGGCGCTCCGGGGTGTAGCGCGCGGTCAGGGCCATGAACGCCGGCACCGTGCCCGGCGGGTCGACGAGGAACAGGATGGAGACGAACGCGGTGGTGGCAAAGTCGAGCATGGGGGTGTTGTAGGGGCGCGCTCAGCCCGCGGACGAGCCGTCCTTCATCGACTCTTCCTTGTCGTCGTTCGAAAGGTCGGCGCGTTCGGTGTGCGGCACGGACTTGTACTCCGCGGCCGGGGGCGGCGCGGCCGAGCGCCCGAGCGGGTCGCCGCACACTTGGTACTTGAAGTTGCCGATCTGCAACTCGTCGCCGGGGCGCAGCTTCCCCTCGACGACGCGCGTGCCGTTGATCTTCACGCCGTTGGTGCTGCCGAGGTCGCGGATCACGAGGTAGTCGGTGATCTGGGCCAGCACGCAGTGCCGGCGCGACACCTTCTTGGAGTTCAACTGAACGTCGCACTCCTCGTGCCGGCCGAACAGCAGGATCGGCTTGTCGATCAGGATGCTCGGCCCGTCGGCGAGTGAGAGCAGGTGCGCGGCCATGTGTGGCTCCGGGGGATAGCCTCTTATACCACGCCGCCGCGCGCGGGGACAGCGGGCGCGCGGTCACTCGTCCCAGAGGAGCGCGGCGGCGGTGGGGTGGTCGGCGAGCGCGCGGAGCGCGGCGGCCAGCGCGGTCGCGTCGCCCTCCGCGGGGTCGAAGCGGGTGCGGTGCAGCTCCCACGCCACGACCACGCGCTCGGCGAAGTGCGGGCAGTTGTCGCGCACCGGGCCGGCCTTCGCCGCCCGCGCGCTGCGCACCCCGACCAGCATTTTCAGCGGCAATTTGAGGTCGTGCGCCGCGTTGCGCACCGCGTCCCCGGCCTCGAAGAACCCGGTGCATTGCACCGCCACCAGCGGGCGCGCGCCGCCGAGCATCAGGCCGATGGCGAGGCCGACGGCCTCCCCTTCGCGGCACACGCGGATCGGCGCGAGGCGCGAGTTCGCGAGCGCCGGTTCCCACGTCCCGAGGTGGCTGTCCGGGATCCAAACGAGGTGCGTGAACCCGGCCGCTTCGAGCGCCGCTACGATAACTCCGGGGTCGAGCATGGCGCGCCTCTCCGCGAGCGTGTACCCTGAATGATACCGCGCGCGCGGCGCGGGGCGACGAGGGCGGGGGCGGAATGACCGAGTTCGTGGTGCGCGTGCCGGACGACACCCCGCCGGAGCGCCGCGCGTTCCTCGCGGGCGACGGGCCGCTGGGCGACTGGGCCGCGACCGGCGTCGCGCTCGACCGCTGGGACGACGGCACCCGGCGCGCGCGCGTCGAAGTGCCGCCGGGGTTCCGCGGCCGGTTCGTCGTCACGCTCGGGCGCTGGCGCGAGGCCGAGAGCGACGGCCACGGCCACGAGATCGCGCCGCGCGAGGTTCACGCCGACCGGCCCCGCGTCGAAGCCGACGTGCGCGGCTGGGACCAAACCAGCATCGAGTACCACCACGAGTTCCCCGCGCGCGACGGGCTGCGGTCGCGCACGGTCGCCGTGTGGCTGCCGCCGGGCTACGGCCTCGACCCGCACCGCCGGTTCCCGGTGTTCTACCTGCACGACGGGCAGAACCTGTTCGACGCGCACACCGCCTTCGGGGGCGTGCCGTGGGGCGCGGACGAGAGCGCGGAGCGCGCGGTGCGCGCCGGGCGCGTGCCGCCGGTCATCATGGTGGGCGTGGCGAACACCCCGGACCGCATCCACGAGTACGGCCCGACGCGGTGCGGCCCGCGGCGCGCCGGCGACCGCTCGCGCGCCTACGGGCGGTTCCTCGTCGAAGAGGTGAAGCCGTTCGTCGACGGCCTGTACCGCACGCGCCCCGGCCCCGAAGACACCGCCGTCGGCGGTTCCTCAATGGGCGGGCTGATCTCCTTGCACCTGTGCAAGTGGTTCCCCGCGGTGTTCGGGAAGTGCGCGGCGCTGTCGCCGTCGCTGTGGTGGGAGCGCGAGAACTTCTTGCGGAACGTGACCGTTTCGGCGGGCTGGCTGGCGCGGGCGCGGGTGTGGCTCGACGTTGGGGACCGCGAGGCCGGGTCGCGCAGCGGGAGCGCCGCGACGCGCGGCCGGGTGCGCCGGCTCGCCGGGCTGCTCCGCAAGCACGGGCTCGGCCCGCGTCTGAAGCACGTCGAGGTGCGCGGCGGCGTTCACAACGAGGCGCACTGGGGCGCGCGCTTCGACAAGGTGCTGGCGTTCCTGTTCGGCGCGTGACCGCGACTACGTGGGCGTAAGGGCGGTCACGGCCCGGATCGCCTTTACCAGTTGGTCGCGGGTGAACGGCTTGGGCAGGTAGCCGTCGGCACTAAACTCGGTCGCGCCGTCCAGCGGTTTCCCGCTGGTGAGAACGATGTTCGAGCGCGGGGCCGCGGCCCACAGTTCCGGGATCAACTCCGTGCCGGGGCGATCCGGCAGGGTCACGTCGAGGAGGATCACGACGAACCGGCGCTCGGCCCCGCGCACGCACTCGAGTGCGTCGTCGGCGGTCGCGGCCTCCACGACCGCGTACCCGTCCAGTTCCAGGATGAGCCGGGCAACGTGGCGCACGGACGGTTCGTCGTCTACGATCAGAACCCGCGGTTTGGGGTAGACCGAGGGCGGGAGAGGCAATTGATCGCTGATGGGCACGGGCGCACTCCGGAAGAAGGGGCGCTACAGGGCTTCTAACCGTCGAAGAATACCGCGAAGGAGTTCGCGATCGTACTCGGGCCGGGTGGGGCTGCGCGGGTGCGTCGCGTCGCACCCGATCCACCCGCGCAGTTTCAGGAACATCGCGGCCGAGTGTTTGTACGCCGGCACCGGGTCGCGGAACGTCAGGCAACCGAGGTACTGGAGGGCGTCGTTCAGTTCGTAGAACCGCGGGTCGCCGGCGCGCCAGTACGAGTCGCGCCGCGCGAACAGGTCCGGGGCAAAAGTGCTCAGGCCCAGCAGGTAGTCGCTGCCGTACATCACCATATCAACCGCGAGGTCGTTGCCGGTGAACACTTTAAAGTCCGGGCGCACCGCGTCGCGCAGGGCGAGCCGCGCCCACTCCGGTTCGCGCCGCAGCGACGAGTGTTTGGCCCCGACGCACGCGCGAACGCCCAACAGTCCGCGGTACACCTCCAGATCGTAAACCTTACCGAACGGGACGAACATCGGGCCGAGTTCGAACGCGATAAAGGCGTCACACTCGCGCCCGATGGCTTCGTAGGCCGCGATCAGTTCCGGCCCCGGCAGTGCCGTCAGGCCGTAGCTCTGGCAGACCACGGGCGTGCCGCCGCGGGTCACGATGTCGGCGACCGCCCGCCGGTACTTATCTAAAGCGAAGATTTCGCCCGGAGCGTCCACGAAAACCGCGCCCGCGACAAAAGGTTTTCCGCCCAGAGCGGAACGGGTCACGTCCAGAACCGCAATTTTCTGGTCCGGCGCGAGCAGGTTCCCGAACCCGGTGTCCATGTTCACGGCCGGGGTGAGGCCGGCGTCCGCGGTGCGCACGCAGTGGGCGGCGAACGCCGCCCAGTCGATGTCGCCACGGTCGGTAAACGGGAGCAGGATCGCGGAAATGCCGGTGATCCCCCGCCGCGGGCGGATCATCGAGAGCGGGTCGAGCGCTGGGCGGTTCATCCGACTCATCCTCCGAGTCGCCGCATTGATCATACGCGCCCGCACCCCGCGGGTGCAAGAAGTTCCCACCTCGTTACCGTGTGTGTCGCGCAGACGGTTCGGAGGCGCGCGACGAACGTGCGACGCCGTCGCCGCGCCCTCCGGCACCTGCGCGGCGCGCGAGTGGACGCCCGCCGCCGGCGCAATAGGATCACTGTTCACGCCCGGCTCGCGCTCGCCCGCGGCTCGCGGCTACCCGAAACACCGAGCACCCCACACACGACCATGTCCATCGACAAGAGCCTGAAGCGCAAGGGCGGGATGTCCAAGCAGCGGTGCGTGCTGACCCGCGCCGAGCGGATCGCGAAGATGATGGAGAACGGCAAGTTCGGCACCGACACCAGCCCCTATGGGCTCCCCAAGACCCGCGTCCAGAAGGTCGCGCTAAAGAAGAAGGTCAAGAAGGAAGCGGCCGAGGGCGACGCCGCCGCGGGTGCCGCGGGCGCGACCCCCGCGGCCGGCGCGACTGCCGCCGCTAGCAAGGCCCCGGCCCCCAAGAAGTAGCGTCCACGTTCCGAGTTCCCAGTTCCGAGTTGAAGGCGCGTGGCCCCGGCCGCTACCCTCAACTCGGAACTTCGTTACTTGGAACCCGGAATCATGCCACTCGCGTACATCGCACTCGGCTCCAACCTCGGCGACCGGTACGCCACCCTCTCGGCCGCGGTGCACCGGCTGCACGCGGAACCCGGCCTGCGCGTCCGCGAAAGCTCCGAGTTCTACGAGACCGCCCCGGTCAACTGCCCGCCCGACTCCGGGGCGTTCCTCAACGCCGTCGTTGCCATCGAGACGGCGCGCGAACCGCACGACCTCTTGCAACTGCTCCTCCGCACCGAGCGGCAGTTCGGGCGCGTGCGGGGCGAACCCAACTCGCCGCGCACACTCGACCTCGACCTGATCCTCTACGGCGACCGCGTCCTGAACACGCCCGAACTGACGCTCCCGCACCCGCGGATGCACGAGCGGGATTTCGTTCTCGCGCCACTTGCGGAAGCCGCGAACAGCATTGGTGATCCGGCGGTTCACCCGATCCTGAAGAAGACTGCGCAGGAGCTGTACGAACCGTTTCTCGCGACCTACGCCGACCCCTCTGTGCCGCGCCCGCGGTTGTACTTCGAACGGCGGCAGCGGCCGCAGACGCTCACCGGGCTACGTGCGCTCGTGACCGGCTCGACCAGCGGCATCGGGGCGACCATCGCGAACGAGTTCCAGTTTCACGGGGCCGAAGTCGTGCGCCACGGGAGGCGCGCGAAACTCGCCCCCGACGAGCGGTTCGTTTCGGCCGACCTGCGCGACCCGGCGCAAGTGGACCGGCTCGCGTGCGAGGCGTGGGACACGTTCGGCGGCCTCGACGTGCTGGTGTGCAACGCCGGCGCGGACACGCTCACCGGCGACGGCGCGAAGCTGTCGTTCGACGAGAAACTGGAGGCGCTGCTCGCGGTCGATCTGAAGGCCACGATGCGCCTGTCGCGCGACATCGGAACGCGCATGAAGCAGAGGGGTCGCGGGAGCGTTCTGACGGTGGGCTGGGACCAAGCCGAAACCGGGATGGAGGGCGACAGCGGGCAGTTGTTCGCGGCGGTGAAGGGCGCGGTGACGTGCTTCACGCGCAGCCTCGCGCTGTCGCTCGCGCCCGAAGTGCGCGCGAACTGCCTCGCGCCGGGTTGGGTGCGCACCGCGTGGGGCGAAACCGCCTCGGACGTGTGGCAGGAGCGCGTGCGCGACGAAACGCCGCTGGGTGTGTGGGGCTTGGCGGACGACGTCGCGGCGGCGGCGGTGTGGCTGGCGAGCCCGGCGGCGCGGTTCATTACGGGGCAAACGATCCGCGTGAACGGCGGCGCGGTGCGGGCGTAAAGGGCAACGGCCCGCCAGAGGCGAGCCGTTGGGGAGAGCGGGCGCTTACTTCTTGTTGGGCAGCGGGGGCGGCGGCGGCGGCGGCGGCGGCTGTTCGTTCTTCGCCTTGCCGGGGTCGTGGGCCGGGCCATCAGGCGGCGGCGTGTCTTTACTGCCGCACCCGGCGAGGGCGACGACGAGCGCGGCGAGTACGAGAATCGGGCAGAGGCGCTTCATAGTAACGGGGGCTCCTCGGGTGTGCGGAACGAACCGCCTGGCGGGGCGCGCCGGGCGGTTGAAGTTTGTCAGTCGATCCGAATAACCTGACCGTCGGTCATCCCGGTGAAGTAGATGAACTGATTGGAGTTCATGCCGACAGGAATGCCGCGCACCGAGCCGTCGCACAGCACCCAGTTCACCGTGCCGCCGGCGTTGTGCTTGCTCCCCCACTGATACCATTGGGGGTTGGAGTTCATGCCCCACGCGGTCGGCAGGTTGGCGCTGTACCAGTTGTTGAAGAACGTCGGGCCGAGACCGGTCTCGCCGAACGCGGCCGTGTTGCTGGTCCCGTCGCCGATGTCGGTCAGCTTCGTGCGGGTGTTCACCCCGTACGGCCCTTGGAAGGCGATGTTGTTCGGCATGTTGCCGAGGTACCCGGCGTTCGAGGCGTAGGTCGTGCGGCCGTAAGGCGTGTTGCCGGAGAAGTAGTAGCCCGTCATGCTTCCGTTGTAGTACACGAAGAACGCGAACGTCCCGAGCGTCGGTACGCCCTCCGCCACCGTGGTCGAGGGGCACACGAAGTACTTGATCTTGGCTTGGGTCGCGGTGCCACCGGGGTAGTAGCTGCCCGTCGAGGGCAGGGTGAACGCGCCGGTGGGGATGAGGCGGAACACGTTGTCCTGCTCCACGAAGGGCAACAGGTACGTGTGCGTGCCGGCCATGCTCCCGCCGTAGCCGGGCGAAGCGGAGTTGCTGGAGTTCGGAACCGGGGACATCGCGTTGTTGTTCACGCCCGGCGGGAGAAACCCGTTGGCGCTCTCGTAGTTGTGCGCCGCGAGGCCGATCTGTTTGAGGTTGTTGGTGCAGCTCATGCGGGCTGCGGCCTCGCGCACTTTCTGCACGGCGGGCAGCAGCAGGCCGATCAGGATCGCGATGATCGCGATGACGACCAGCAGTTCGATCAGCGTGAACCCACGCTTGGTCCGAGAGCGAGACATAGAAGACCTCCAAGGGGAGCGCGAGAACCCGATCCAGAAGAAAATATGGAGAATCGGATCGGACCGCGTTCCGTAGTGCCGGGTCGAAACCGGCGGGTACGAGACGATAAGAACACAACACCGCGTTGGGCGGAATCGTGCGGTTCTGTACTCGGGTCGGCGGCACGTGTGCGGGTGCGAGTCACCACATCGCGCGAGTCGTCAACCGGGGGTGCGGAGTAGCCCCACGATTTATTAAATCTTCCGAAAATTGTGTGTGGTGTCAACGGGAAAATGATGAAAACAGCGCCCCCCTACTTGACGCCCTTTCACATCTGTTGCCCCGCACGCGGGTCATCCGTCCGGGCAAACCGCGGTGATGTGCCGCAGTACGTCGCGCACGGAAATGACCCCGACCGGCTTGCCCGCGGCCACCACCGGCAGGTGCCGGTAGCCGCCCGCGTCCATCTTCCCCAGCGCGAAGGCCAGCGCGTCGGTCGGCGCGACCGTTTCCGGATCCGGTGTCATGAACCGGCTCACGGGCAACCCCGCGAAGCCGGGTTCGCCCGCGACCTTCGTCAGGAAGTCGCGCTCGGTCAGAATGCCCACCAGTTCGCCGCCCGCGCCGGTCACGAGCACGGCCCCGGTGCGCTCCGCGGTCATCGCGCGCATGGCGTCGCCCAGCGTCGCGTCAACCGGGACCGTGATCGGCGGGCGCGGGTCGAGAACCGAAACCGCTTCCGAGGTGAGACTGGCTTCGACCGGCCCGTTGGCGACCGGCGCGTCGAGGTGCGTGAGGGCCAGCCCGCAGTTCGCGCACTGGTCCGTACCCGGCGGGTTCTTGTCGTGGCCGCACGCGGGACAGTACATGGTTGAAAGCTATCAGCTGTCAGCTATCAGCTTTCAGCCGGAAAGCCGAATCGGGACGCGCCGCCCGTGTCGGCACCCGCGTCCCGGTTCTTTATATGGCTGATAGCTGATAGCTGACGGCTACTGTACCGTCCACATGTCCTCGGCCTTGAACAGGTCTTCGATCTTGCCCGGCCCCTTCTTCTCGACGGCGCTCGCGACGCGGGTGTCGAGCGCGTCCTCGAAGGTGGGCTTCTTGACGCTGCGTAACACGCCGACCGGCTCCGGGAACGGGGCCGCGGCGCGCGCGTCGTGCGACATCCGGCTCAGCAGGTATGCCAGCGTCGGGTCCTCGGCATTCGCGTCGTGCGTCAACAGGTCGTCGATCTGACAGTCCTTGCCGATGGTCACCACTTCGGGCTTGAGGCCGTTGAGCCGGATGCCCTTGCTCTTGTCCTTGCCGAAGATCATCGGCTTGCCGTGTTCGAGGTACAGCAGGTTGTCGGCCTTCACCGCCTTGTCGGTGGCGTACTTGTACACGTCGTCGTTGAAGATCACGCAGTTCTGGTAGATCTCGACGAACGCGCTCCCCTTGTGCTCGGCCGCCTTCTGGATGGTGGCCCGGAGGTGCTGCACGTCCACGTCGATGGTGCGGGCGACGAACGTGGCCTCGGCCGCGAGCGCCACCGACAGCGGGCGCATGGGGGTCTCGAACGACCCGCCGGGGCTGGTCTTGGTGGGCGTCCCGACGCGGCTGGCCGGCGAGTACTGGCCCTTCGTCAGCCCGTAGATCTCGTTGTTGAACAGCAGCACCTTGATGTCCATGTTGCGCCGCAGCGCGTGGATCAGGTGGTTGCCGCCGATGGACAGGCCGTCGCCGTCGCCGGTGACGACCCACACTTGCAGGCCCGGGTTGGCGAGCCGCAGGCCGCTGGCGAACGTGGGCGCGCGGCCGTGGATCGTGTGGAACCCGTAGGTGTTCATGTAGTACGGGAACCGGCTGGAGCAGCCGATGCCCGACACGAACGCCATCTTCTCGCGTGGCACGCCCACCGTGGTCAGCGCCGTCTTCATCTGCGCGAGGATGCTGTAGTCCCCGCACCCGGGGCACCAGCGCACGGCTTGGTCGGTGGTCAGTTCTTTCGTCGTTAGCGGGAGAGCGGTCGGCATGGTGGTGTTTGGTGTTTGGTGTTTGGTGTTTGGTGTTTGGTTAGCCGCGAGCCGAAGGCGAGCGCGGCGCGCCTACGCCAGCGCCTTCTCGATGGCGGCCTCGATCTCGGACACGAGGAACGGCTTGCCCTGCACCTTGTTCAGCCCTTGCGCCGGAACGAGGTACTTGGCCCGGAGCAGCCAGCACAGTTGCCCGCTGTTCAGTTCCGGCACCAGAACCTTGTTAAACCGCTTCAGCACGGCCTCGGTGTTCTTCGGCATCGGGTTCAGGTAGCGGAAGTGGGCCTGCCCCACCTTCAGCCCCTTGCGCCGGGCGCGCTCGACCGCGGTCGTGATGCTGCCGAACGTGCCGCCCCAGCCCACCACGAGCAGGTCGCCGTCGGGGTCCCCGGTCACGGCGAGGTCCGGGATCACCTGCGCGATGTTCTCGATCTTCTTGGCCCGCGTGTCCGTCATGTGCTGGTGGTTGGCCGGCTCGTAGTTGATGTTGCCGGTCACGTCCTGCTTCTCGATGCCGCCGATGCGGTGCTCCAGCCCCGGCGTACCGGGCACGGCCCACGGGCGCGACAGGTACTGGTCGCGCTTGTACGGGAGGAACTTGCCCGCCGCGCCGCCCCCTTCCTCGTCGGCCTCGTGCGCGAGGTCGGTGCCGGTGCCGTTCGGCTCGGTGGGGTGGCTGATCTCGATGGGCTTCAGGTCGGCCACCGCGGGAATCTTCCACGGCTCGGAGCCGTTGGCGATGTACCCGTCCGACAGGTAGAACACCGGGCACATGAACCGCGTGGCGAGGCGCACCGCCTCAATCGCCATGTCGAAGCAATCGACGGGCGACTGCGGGGCGATGATCGCGACCGGACTGTCGCCGTTGCGCCCGAACATCGCTTGCAGCAGGTCCGATTGCTCGGTCTTGGTGGGCAGCCCGGTGCTGGGGCCGCCGCGCTGCACGTCCACGATCACCAGCGGCAGTTCGGTCATCACCGCGAGGTTGATGGCCTCGGACTTCAGGCAGATGCCGGGGCCACTGGTGCCGGTGACGCCGATGGCCCCGCCGTAGCTCGCGCCCATCGCCACGCCCGCGGCGGCGATTTCGTCTTCGGCTTGGAACGTCTTCACCCCGTACCGCCGCATGTCGGTCAGCCCTTCCAGAATCGAGCTGGCGGGGGTGATCGGGTACCCGGCGTACACGAGCGTCTTCTTCGCGAGCTGCGCGGCGGCGGCGAACCCCAGAACCGCGGCGTCGTTGCCCGTGATCTTCCGGTACTTGCCCGGCGAAATCTGGGCCTTCGCCACCAAGTACTGCACCGGCATCGCCTCGACCGTCTCGCCGTAGTTGTACCCGGCCGTCAGCGCCGCGGTGTTCGCGTTCACGTACTGAACGTTCTTGGCGAACTTCCCCTTGATCCACTTCACCGTGGAGTCCAACGGGCGCTCGTACAGCCAGTACACCAGCCCCAGCGCGAAGAAGTTCTTGCACCGGTCCGCTTCCTTCGGACTCAGCTTGAACTCCTTGACCGCCTCGACGGTGAGCTTCGCGACCGCGACGCGGATGACCCGCACGCCCTTGACGGTGCCGTCCTCCAGCGGGTTGGTCTTGTAGTTCGCCTTCTTCAGGTCGCTGGTCTCGAACCCGTCCGTGTTGACGATCAGGATGCCGCCGGACTGCAGGTCCTTGATGTTGGTCTTGAGGGCCGCGGCGTTCATCACGACGAGCGTGTCGAGGTCGTCGCCGGGGGTGTGGATGTCGGTGCTGCTGAAGTGGACTTGGAACCCGGAGACCCCGGCGAGCGTGCCGGCGGGCGCGCGAATCTCGGCCGGGAAGTCGGGGAACGTGGCGATGTCGTTGCCGAGCAGGGCGGAGGTGTCGGTGAACTTGGTGCCGGCGACTTGCATACCGTCGCCGCTGTCGCCCGCGAACCTGATGGTGACGGACTCGCGCTGTTCGCGGGTGCGCGGGGCGGATACGTTCGTAGAGTTCATGGAGCCGAGAACCTCGATTATAGGCGAGGGAGAGGTCGGACGTGGGGTGTCCCCTGCGGTTGCAGGTATCTTAGGCGCGCGGGGCCGGCCGTGGACAGGATTCGCGCCGCGAAACCGCGCCCGCTGTTGGGGATACGCGGTTCGCGCCCGGCGTTTGACGGGAAAACCGGCGGAACGCACGAGCCGCCGGCGCGCGAACGAACGCGCGCCGGCGGCTCGCGGCGAACGAATTGCGCCTACTCGTCGGCGCTCTCGGCCACGATCTTCTTGTACATCTCCAGCGCTTTGTCGAAGGTCTTGCGGGCCTCGTCGCGCTCCTCGGCCTTGATCCCGGCCCCGCGGACCGTCCACAGTTGCTCGATCACCCCGATGCACCACTGCGCGCTCTGCTTGCTCGCGCGGATCGGCTTCCCGCCCACCAGCACGTTCACCGGGTTCGTGTGCATCTGCGGGAAGTGGCGGATCGCGACCCACGAGCTCTTATCCACTTGCAGGTCGAAGCTCACGTCGTGGGTCTTGTCGTCGGCCGGGATGTCCTTCGACTGAACCACCTTGCCGTTCACGACCAGTTCGAGCTTGCGCACGTCGCCGGTCGGGGCCGTCGCGCCGGGCGCGGTGCCCAGCGCCACGTCCTTCGCGAACGCCACCTTCGCCGACACCTTCACCTTGCCCGCCGCGTCGATCTTCACGTCGCCGTAGCCGGGTGCGGTGTCGTTGACCTTGAACTCGAGCGCGTGCGCGTAGCCGTCGGACACGTATGAGCGGCCCAGTTGGATGCCCTTGCACCACGCGGCGTAGTCCACCATGTCGGTCTTCTTGCCGAGTTGAACGTACACGCGGCCCTGCCCGACGCGGCTCCCGCTGATGCACGGGAAGTCGGTCTCGCCGCTGGCCTTCAGCGGGAACCCGCAGTTCATGATGTGGTACCAGCAGTTCCACTCCGGCACGCGGGCGGTGTCCATCGCGCTGATGAAGTCGCACACGCCCATCGCGGTGGTGACGCAGATTTCCTGTGCCCCGATGCCGTTCATTTCGGGCACGTTCAGGTTCGGGAGCAGGTTCGCAGTGCGCTCGATGCTCTTGAGTAACTCCGCGGCGCTGATGTCGCCGTCGTTGTTGGCGTCGATCTTGACGAACTGCTCGGGCAGCGGCAGCTTACCCTTCATCGCTTCGGCCACGCTGATGATGCCGTCGTTGTTAGTGTCGAGAATCTCCATCAGGCGCTTGGCGCACTCCTTCGGGTTCACGCCGAGGCCGTTCGCGGAGTGGGCGTAGCCGGTCACTGCGCCTTGATCCTTCGCCCACTTCATCAGCGGCGTCGTCCACGTCGGCCAACCCTTCGTCTTGGTGCCGTCGGAGCCGGGGTACGTCTGGTCGCGCAGGTTCAGCAGGCACACGTGACCCATCGCCTGCGAGCCGAAGCCGCTTACCTCCACGTCGTACTTGAGGATGGTGAACGGTTCACTCCGCACCCACGGCTTGGCCTCGAAGAACTTGCGCTGGTAGTCGTAGCACGGCCCCCACGTCAGGCAGCAGCCGACGTTCAGCCCCTCGCCCTTCACGTGCAGGAACATGTCTTCGGGCAGCACACCCTCGGTCGGGTTCGTGTAGTGCGCGCACCCGGCGGCGTGGATGTGGTGGTCGCCGCTAAAGAACCCATAGTCCGCGGGGTTGATCCAACGCGCGAGTTTCACGTCGAGTTGCGTCTGGAAGCGTGCGTTCGGCCCGCGCACGATCAGCTCTTGCGACTTCAGCGAGTACTCCGGCCCGCGGCCGTACTGCACCGTGAACTTGCCCGGCGGGAGCAGGATCGTGCCGCCGTCGTGCCGGTAGATTTGCCGCTGGAAGAAGAAGTCCGGGGCGAGGCGCTTGGCCTGCGGCGGGTACACGTGGCCCTGCGCATCGGTGATGAGGAACCGGCCGGTCGTCGGCTTCCCATCGAAGTCCGCGACCTTCACCTTCACCGCGACCGCCGGCTTCACGTCGAACAGCACCGGCGCTTCGCCGCGGAAGCCGAGGTCTTGGTTGCCCTGCCCGATGTCGAAGCCGATGGTGGCCTCGCGCTTGCCGCTCTCGCTCGAATAGATGAGCGCGATGGCGTACTCGACCTTCAACCCGCTGAGGGTGTCGGTCATGGGCGGCTGCGTGAACACTTCGAGTGACAGGAACCGCTCCACGACCTTCGGGTCGGACTTGGGGTCGCGGAACTGCCCGCCGGCCCCGGTGTACACCGGCCCGGCTTGGTTGCTCATGATCTTCAGTTGCTTCTTCACGGTGCTGTCGTTCATCACCTTCACCACGACCGGCGTCCACCCGGCCTGTTGAATGGTGGTGCCCGCCGGCCCGGTGGCGACCTTCAGTCGCGCCTCCGGGTTGATGGTGATGGCGAACAGGACGTGCTTATCCAGCAGTTCCTGAACCTTCTTGGCGTCCTTGTCGGCGATAGCCTTCTCAATCGACTTGGTCGCGTCCGCCGGAAGTGGGGCGCCGAGCATGTCGAGCGCCTTGAGGAGCCGGCCGGCGTTGGCCGCGAGCGGCTGGCCCTCGACGTCAATAACCGGCACGTCGGCGGCGCGCGAACTCGCGGCGAGCGCGGCGAGCGCGAACAGGGAGAGGAACAGGCGGGTCATGGCGGCGGGCTCCGTGAGAAGGGAGGCACCGCACTTGTACTGCGATGGGGGGCCGGATGCACGCGGAAAGTGAGAGGCGAAGAAACCCACCCCCCGGCCCACTCCCTGAAGGGAGTGGGCCGGGGGGTGGGTTTCTTCGGCCTACTCTCCCTCCACCTGCCGCAGGGCTTGCTGGGCGGCGGCGCGAACGGGGCCGGGCCCGTAGGTGACGGCGTCGCGCAGGTCCGGGAGCGCGGCGGCGGCCGGCGGGCCGATGCGCCCGAGCGCCTGCGCCGCGTATACGCGGCAGTTCACGTCCGGCGACGCGGTCGTGCCGTCGGCCACTTGCGGCGGGGTCGCGGTGTCGCTGTCGGGCGGGGCAACGGACGCGGGCGTGAACGAGAGCGGGGCGGGGGTGCGCAGCAGCGCCGACTCCGGGCCGCGCACGATGCGCGCGAGGAACGGCACCGCGGACCGCGCCGCGGCCCCCATCCAACCGATTGCCAGCGCGGACTCGCCGCGCACGAACGGGTCCGCGTGTTGCAGGTGCGCGATCAGCGTGGCGAGCGCCGGCGGGCCGATCTGCGAGAGCGCCTTCGACGCGAGCCGGCACAGCACGATGTTCGTGCCGCGCATGGCCTCCGCGAGTACGACTACGGCGTCGGCCCCGTCGGTGCCCAACGCGCCAAGCGCTTGCGCGGCCCCGGACGCGGTGCGCGGGTCGCCGTCCTTCAGCGCACCGCACAGGTCGCCGAGCGCGTCGCGCGCGAGCGGGCCGAGTTTGCCGAGCGCCCACACCGCGTGCCGGCGCACGTACTTGTCGTCGTGGGCCAGCATCTCGAGGAGCGTGGGCAGCGTTTCCGGCCCCATGAGGCCGATGGCCTGCGCCGCTGACTCGCGCACCTTACCGTCGGGGTCGCGCAGGGCCGCGACGAGGGCCGGGAGCGCCTCGCGTGCGAGCCACCCGAGGCGACCGAGGTCTTTGGCCGCGCGCAGGCGGGCGCCGGGGAGTTGGCTCCGCAGGTCGCGCACGAGCGCGGGCAGGGGATCGTCGGCAGTGGTCATGCGGGGTCGCGGCGCGCTCGTGTTTGCCCGCGGGCGCGGGGAATCCGCACAACCCTAGTTCACCCCGCCCGCCCCGCAAACCGCGGCGCGAGCTTTTCCCCGCGCCAACGGGCCGAGTTGAGACCCGGCCGGAAATGTGGGCCGCTCACCTTCCGAAGAGCCTGTTCAGTTCCGCCGCGGTGAACGCGATATTCGGTTCCGGGCCGGTGTCGGCGATCAACTTCCGGGCGATCACCCCGTTCACCGGAGCGAGGATACTGAAGTGGTTCGCGCCCTCGACCGGGACGAATTTGGCCTTCGGGTTGGTCGAGGCGCTCTCCATCGACTGGAGCGCCCCGAGGTTCCCGTTCACGGTGCCCTCGAACACGAACGTCGGGCACGAGATCGAGTGAACCCAGTTCGCGGGCGAGCGCAGTTCGACCTCGCGCGCGTCCGACAAGTTGACGGCCTCGGTGAACTGCCCGCCGTAGTTGGCGATGTCGTCCGCGGGGCCGAACGAGAACGCCGCGCGGAACGGGTTCGGGACGGCCGCGACCAGCATCACGAGCGTGCCGCCGGTGCTGTGCCCGCCGAGGTAGACGCGCTTCGGGTCCACGTAGTCGAGCTTCGCGAGGTAGTCGGCCGCGGCGATCACGTCGTCGACCTCACCGTAGAAGTTCTCCTGAACCCCGGGGTTGTCGTTGCCGCCGCGGAGCGACGGGAACATCATCACGAGGCCGGCGTCGCGGTACTGGCGCGCGGTCTGGTCGTTGCTCGCGGGCTTGCGCGACCACACGTCGCCGATGGTGTTGCAGTCGCCACCGGTGATCCACACGATGGCGGGGCGCTTCTTGCCGTCCTTCGGGTCGGGGGTGAGGTACGCGGCGCACTTGCCCACGGGCGCGTCGTACTGCACCTTGCGGAACGTGTTCGCCGGCGGCTCATCGACCGGTTCGTCGGCCCTCTCTCGGCGCTTCAACTTGGTGACGAACCCCTTACGCGCCTCCGCGAGCGACGGCCCCCCGGCGCGCGGCCCCTCGCCCCCGTTCGGCTGCGGCCCCTTGCCCGTCGCCGGGGTCGTGGTCGCGTCCTTCGCCCCGCACCCGACCAGCCCGAGCGCCACAACAGCGGCGAGAATCGCGAACCGCACCATACCGAACCTCCGTGACTGTTTGGAGAACCCCGCTTTTCTGCACGCCCTCGGACGACAGCTCATCAAATGGCTTGGGCATAGGGGCGCTCGCGAGCGGCCCGGTTCTCCCCGGCCGTCTGGTTCTTGGCAGCAACAGACGGCCGGGGTGAACCGGGCCGCTCGCGAAGACTGCGACGCGCTCACAGCCGCGGGGTGGCGGGCTTGAACGGCTTCTCGAAGGCGTTCGCGCCCTTCACCTTCACCTTGCGCGAATACACCTTGTCGCCGCAGGTCGCGTACACGGTGTCCATGTCCGCGCCGCCGAAGGTCAGGTTCGAGACCTTGCCGTTCGGGGTCGGGATGATGCAGTTCACGCGGCCCGCTTGGTCGCACACCTGAAGGCCGGCGCGGGTCGCCACCCAGAGGCGGCCGTCGCGGTCGCAGCGCAGGCCGTCCGCGCCGGTGTCGTCGTCCGTGTCGCGCTGGTAGATGTGGTAGTACTTCTGCTTGTTCGCCAGCGCGCCGTCGGCCTGAATCACGTAGCTGTACACCCAGTGCGTGCGGCTGTCCGCGACGTAGAGCAGCGTCTGGTCCGGCGACACCGTGATACCGTTGGCGAACTTCAGCCCGGTATCGACCACCTTCGCCTCGCCCTTCGGCGAGACGTAGTAGACCTTGCTGGTGGGCGGGTCGAACGGGGCCGTGGCGTAGACCGCGACGTTCGCCAGTACCACGAGATCGTTGCCCTTGAAGCCGCCGGCGAACTCGGTCGCCTTGCCGTCGGCGTCCCACGCCAGCACTTTGCTTTCGGCGGCGCTGTTGGCGTACAGCTTCCCGTCCGGGCCGAACCGCTGGCCGTCGCCGCGCTTGCTGTCCGCGAGCCACTCCACCGGCTTGCCGTCAACCACCTTGTACGTCTTGCTCGCGCCCACGTCGTTGAAGACCACGTTCCCCTTGGCGTCGGTCGCAGGCCCCTCGGTGAACTTGTAGCCCTCGCCGACCAGTTTCCAGCCCTCGCCCGGAATCAGAATCTCCTGCAACTGACTCGACCCCTTCCCGGCCTTCGGGAGTTCGGGCCAGTCCTTCCACAGGAACGCGCTCGCCTCGGGGAACACGTGCGCCGCGAGGCCGCCGTTGTGCCCGCCCTCGTTCCACGAGTGCTTGACCTCGTACCCGCCGAAGACCAGCGCGCGTTGCATCGTCTGGTTCGCCATCCACCAGTCGCCGCCGTAGATGTTCAGGTCCTTGCTGCCGTCTTGCAGGTACACGCGGAGCGGCTTCGGCTCGAACTTGCGGACCAGCGTCGGGTACACGTCGCCGCCGCGCAAGCCCACGTAGGTGCCGATAGTGCTGAACACGCGGGTGAAGGCGTCCGGGCGCTCCCACGCGACCGTGAACGCGCAAATGGCCCCGCTGCTCGCGCCGCCGATGGCGCGGTCGGTGCCGCGCTTGGAGAGGACGATCTTGCGGTCGCCGCTCGCGGTCTTCGTTTCCACTTCGGGCAGCAGTTCGTCGAGCAGCATGCGGGCGTAGGCGTCGCCGAGGCCGTCGTACTCGAAGCTCCGGTTGAACCGCGGCAGCGCGTCCTTGTTCGCGGCCGGCACGACACCGGGCGTGACGCCGACGGCGATGGTAACGGGCATCTCTTTCGCCGCGATGAGCCTGTCGAAGGTCGGCCCGACGTAGCCGGGCAGCCCGTCTTGGTTCACGTACACGCACGCCGGCGTTTTGCCGTCGTACTGCGCCGGGACGTACACGGTTACGGTTCGCGTGGTGCCGGGGAACACCTTGCTCTTGGCGAAGGTGAAGTTGAACGTCGTGCCCTTGGGCACGTCCGGCTGCTTGGCGTCTTGGGCGGTCGCTAACGCGAGGGCCGGGAGCGCGAATACGAGAGCGAGAAGGCGGCGCATGGTGAGCCTCCGGCCGCTCGCGGCTCCGCGAGCGGCTTGATGGGAACGGGTCGCGTCCGCGACAGCTTACGAAACTTTGGGGCCCGGCGCGCGGATCGTGGCTACGGCAGGCGCGCGAGCTTGCGCTTCACTTCGGCGAGCAGGCCGTCGCGCCGACCGCGGGACGAGGCGCGCGGGTCGGCGTCGTACAGGTCGCGGGCCTTTTCCCACGCGGCCCTCGCCTTCACCTTCTCCCCAGAGCGGAACAGCACGTCGCCGAGGTGGTCCCACACGACGGGATCGGTCGCGCCGCCGGGCAGCGCCGCCGCCGTTTCCAGTTCGGCCCGCGCGCCGGCGAGGTCGCCGCGCCGGAACCGCACCCAGCCGAGGCTGTCGCGGTAGGCGGCGCTCTCCGGGTCCGCGCTCCCGGCCTTGCGCCGGTCGATGCGGTCGGTGGCGATGGCGTGACGAATCAGGCGCTCGGCCTCGTCCAAGTTGCGGCCCTGATCTGCGAGGTGGTAGCCCAGCTCGTTGCACGCGCCGGCGTTGTCGGGGTCGTCGTCGAGGATCGCGCGCAGCACGGCCTCGGCCTCCGCGGGCTTCCTCGCGCCCCAGTACGCCGCGGCCTGCGCGTGGCGCACGCGGGTCCGGTCCGCGGGCGCGTCGAACTGGTCCGCGAGCTTCGTCCCGTACTCGATGGCCTCGTCCCACTGCCCGCCGATGCACAACACGAGGTGCCGGCGCAGGCGCACCGTGAGGCGGTCGGCGTCGCCGGCCTGCTTGATCGCGCTATCGGCCGCGGCGAGCGCGGCGGCGCTCTTGCCCAACTCCGCGAGCGCGCGGGCGCGGTGGAAGTTGAAGAACACGTCGGCGCGGAACTGGTCATCGACCGCCAGTACGCCGGCGCACAGTTCCTCGACCTTGTCCGGCTTGTTGGCGAGCCAGTGAACTTGGAAGAGCGCCGTGTAAGCGTCCGACTGCGAGTCGCGCGGCGCGAGCCGCACGGCCTGTTCGAATTGGAGCGTGGCGAGTTCGAGCTTGCGGGCGCGGAACGCGAGCGAGCCGAGGTAGAAGTAGGTGCCGTAGGCGCGCTTGTTGCCGGCCTTCAGGTCGTCGCCGGCCGCACGCAGCAGCGCGTCGACGCCGTCCGGTTCCTTGAAGAGCGCGTCGGCGTAGGCGCGGGCCTTCGCCCCGGCGAACTCGCGGGCCGCGGCCGTTTCCGGCGTCTCCGGCTTGTCCTTCTCCTTGTCCTTCTCTTTCAGCACGGCGAACGCGCGGTCCACGTCTTTGATGATCTCGCCGGCGCGCCGCGTGTCGAGGTGCGAGCGCACCACGACGGCGATGACGGCGGGGTCGTGCGTCTCGCCGGTCAGCGCGGCGAACAGCTCGTCGGCGGCGCGGCGCGTGGCCGGGTCCGCGGCCATCTCCGCGGCCAGCACCGCGGCCAGCGGGCGGTTCAGTTTGTCGCGGTCGGCGTATTGCTGGAGCGTGGGCACCACGTCGTCGCCGCGCCCGGCGGCGCGGAGCACGCGCGCGAGCCGCTGGTACGGCTCCGCGGCCCGCGGCTGGTACTTGAGGAACTGCTGCAGGTGCTTGAGCGCGGCGGTGGCGTCGCCGCGCGCCTCCAGCGCGCCGGACAGGTTCCACGACAGGCGCGCGGCGCTCGCGGGGTCGTTCACCTTCTTGGGGTCCGCGTACAGCTTCGCCGCCGCCGCGAACGCTTCCGCCGCCGGCTCGTGCTGCTGGCGCTTCACCAGAATCTGCCCCAACCGTTCGAGCAGGTCCGCCGCCTCGCTGTCGGCCTCCTTCGGCGTGAACGCGGCGACTTTGATGACCGCGGCCCGGCCCTCGGTCAGCAGTTCGACGGCCTTGCGGAGCGCGGCCTCCGCGGTCGCGAGGTCGTCGGCCTTCTCGCACAGCGCGGCGAGGTCGCGGTACACGCGCACCGCGCGGTCGGGCCGGTCGGCGAGCGCCTTCGCGCCGGCCGCGAGCTTGGCCGCGGCGAGCGCGTCTTTCAGTTCACCCGCGTCGAACAGCAGCCGGGCGAGCAGCGCGGCGGTGTCGGCGTCGTCGGGGTCTTTGTCGAGGAGCTTGCGGGCGAGTTCGATGGCGCGCGGCTCGCGCCCGAGTTGGGCGTACAGGCGGACCAGTTCGCGGCGCGGTTCGGCGGCGTCCGGGTCGTCCTTCGCGACCGCTTCGAGTTGCTTGACGGCCGAGAGGAGTCGCTCGCGGCGCACGTTCCAAACGGCCGCGCCGTAGCGCGCGAGCGCGTCCTTACGGGCCTCGGTCGGCCCCCGCGGCGCGGGTTCGGGTTGGGGTTCGGCCCCGGCGCAGAGTACGGCCCCGACGAACAGCCCGGCGATCATGTGTGGCCCCGCGAACAACGGCGCTTCAAGTGCCCGGATGATAGCCGCTGCGCGCCAGAAGGGAAGAAGAGTTTGGGCAAGCAAGAAGCGCGGACGACTTAGCGCGGATTTCGTCGCGCCCCTACCACTCGGCCGGCAGAGCCTCTTTGCCGGCGACGGTCGCGAGCGCTTCCAGTAGCGCGGGGTCGGTCTTGGGTGTGAAGCTGCGTACCGAACTGTCGGCAAACGCGACCGTGCAGTTGCGCGTGCCGAGCCAGTGGTTGCCGTGGAACCCGCCGAACGGTCGCCCCTCGCCGATGTACGGGGCCGCGCCCGGCTCGAACCCGCGCACGGTCGCGAACCCGCCGTAAGTCCAATGGCCCGGATCGCGCGCCGTCTCGATCAGAAGGAGCGTGTTGGAGGTGCCGTCGGGGAAGCCGTCTTTCACGCCGTCTTTGACCGTCACGCGACGGTCGTAGCCGAAGACGCCGGCTCGCGGGTTCTTCGACGGAAGTGCGGCGGCGTCCGTGCCGACGCCCGCAATTCCGACGTAATGCGTCAGCGGTGTGGGTGACCTCCAGACGGCTGGCCTATCGTTGTAGCTTTGTTCGCCGGACGACGGGCATACCATCGACCGGAAGCGGTTGCTCACGGCCTTAGCGTTCACCGGATCGCCCGCCCTGCGCGTTAGGTCGAACTGCTTATAGACGTGTTCCTGCTCGTAGAACGGCAGTACAGCGACGAACCAACTCAGACGCTGATCGGGCGGCAGGTCCGGGTGCGACACGGTGCCCGCCGGGAACTTGTCGTCGTGGGACGATGCGTAGCCGTGCAGCGCGACGGTCCACCCTTTGAAATGACTGTGGCACCTCATGCGCGCCGCGGCCTCGCGCGTCCGCTGGATCGCCGGGAACAGCAGCCCGGCGCACGTCAGCAGGATGGTACACGCGACCGCGGCGAGGACGTGCTTGCGGCGCACGGCGGTTACTTCCGGCTCTTGGGGTGGCGGAACTTCACCCAGCCGCCGTTCTGCTTGCTGCTCTCGACGCACTGCGTGATGAACAGCATCCCCTCCACGCCGTCGTACACGTTCGGGTAGACCGTGTTCACGGTCTCGAACTTCGCCCCGCTCGCGCGCTGGATGATCGCGTCGTAGGCCGCGGTGTAGACGTTCGCGAACGCCTCGAAGAACGCTTCCGGGTGGCCGCTTGGCAGCCGCACGCTGGCCCCCGCCGCCGCGCCGAGGTACGGCCCGCCGTTACGGGTGTACGTCTTGTGCGCGTCGCCGTTCTTCCGCACGAACAGCTTGTTCGGCTCCTCTTGGTGCCACTCCAACGCGCCCTTCGTGCCGTCCACTTCGATGAAGATGTCGTTCTCGCGGCCGTGGGAAATCTGGCTCGCGGTCACGGTGCCGAGCGCGCCGTTCTCGAACCGCACCAGCGCCACGCCGTAGTCGTCGAGCGCCCGGCCCTGCTCGAACACCTTCAGGTTGCACGCCAGTTCGCTGGGCAGCAGCCCGGTCATGTAGCGACCGAGGTTGTAGGCGTGCGTGCCGATGTCGCCGAAGCACCCGGCGGCCCCGCTCTGCTTCGGGTCGGTGCGCCACTTCGCTTGCTTCTGGTCGCTCGATTCGAGCCGCGTGCGGAGCCAGCCCTGAATGTAGTTCGAGCGGATCGCGTTGATCTCGCCCAACTCGCCGTTGAGCACCATCTCGCGGGCCTGCCGCACCAGCGGGTAGCCGGTGTAGTTGTGCGTGACCGCGAACACCACACCGCTCTTCTCGACCACCTTGAGCAGCTCTTCCGCTTGCGCGAGGTCGAAGGTGAGGGGCTTGTCGCAGACGACGTTGAACCCGGCTTCGGCGAAGGTCTTGGCGATCTCGAAGTGCGTGTGGTTGGGGGTCGCGACGCTCACGAAGTCCACCTTGTCGGCGCGCTTGGCTTCGGCGTCGGCCATCTCCTTGTACGAGCCGTACGCGCGCTCGGCGGGGATGTCGTAGTCGCCAGCGCTGGCCTTCGCGCGCGCGGGGTCGGACGACAGCGCCCCGGCGACGAGCGCCGCGCGGTTGTCGAGCACCGCGGCAGTAGCGTGAACGCGCCCGATGAACGCGCCCTGCCCGCCCCCGATGAGGCCCATGCGCAGCTTGCGGTTGAGCGATCCGTTGGTCGGCACGGTGAACTCCAGAGAGAGTGGGGAGGAATGCGTGCCGGGAATTGTAAGAACGGCGCGCGCGGCGTCAGCCCCCGGAATCGGACAGCAGCGCGCCGACACAGACGACCAGCGCAAGAACGGCCCCGACCGTCGCCCCCGTTGGACCGAAGGCGCAGTAGCCGACCGCCGCGAGCGGAAGGACGAGCAACAGCAACGAGTACGGCGGCGCGAGCCAGAGGAGCGTGCCCGCGTCGCGAGTGACGCGCCGCGCCGTGCTATTGGGCGGTGGGGTGGGTTCGGTATCGGCTCGCGGGGCCGCCTCTTGAGTCGCGCCGCACCGCGCGCACACCGGGGCGCGGTTCTCAATCGGCACGCGACACTGACGGCACGGGCGCATGGGGAACGCCTTCGGGTTACTGCTGCTGCGCCTTCGCCAACTCCGCGCGCAGCTTCGCGAGTTCGGCCGAATGTGCCCAGTGTACCCGCGCGCGATGCGCGGGAACTACAGTCACACCACGCCCTTCGCGCGGAGCGCGGCGACCGCGTCGGCGTCGAGGCCGAGGAGGTCGCTCAGCACGCTCGCGGTGTGCGCGCCCAGTTGCGGCGGCGCGGTCGGGTCGGGGTTCGGCGCGCCGTGGAACCGCACCGGGTTCCCGACCAGATCGACCGCGTTCCCGGCCGGGTCGCGCACCGTCAGCTTCATGCCGCGCGCGATCACCTGCGGGTCGGCGAACACGTCGGCGTAAGTGCGCACGACCGCGTGCGGCACGTTCACCCCGGTCAGCCGGCGCTCCCAGTCCGCGGTCGTGTAGCGCGTCATCAGCGCTTCGACATGCGGCACCAGTTCGGCGCGAGCCTCGACGCGCTGGCGGTTGGTGGCGTACCGCGCGTCGGCCCCCAGTTCCCCGGCGTCGGCCGCGGCGCAGAACGCGCGCCACTGCCCGTCGTTCCCGACGTTCAGCACGAGCCAGCCGTCCGCGGTGGCGAACAGTTGGTACGGCACGATTTGCAGGTGCGCGTTGCCCTGCCGCTTGGGAACGGTGCCGCTGGTGAGGTACGCCTGCGCCACGTTCACCTGCGCCGCGAGCGCGCAGTCGGCGAGAGCGAGGTCGATGGCGTACCCGTGGCCGGTGCGGGCGCGGGCGTGCAGCGCGGCGAGGATCGCGTTCGAGGCGTACAGGCCCGTCAGCACGTCGGCGAGCGCGACCCCGACCTTGTACGGCGGGCCGGCCGGCGGCCCGGTGACGCTCATCAGCCCGCTGAGCGCCTGAACCGCGAAGTCGTAGCCGGGCGCGTCGCGCAGCGGGCCGGTGCGCCCGAACCCGGAGATCGAGCACGCGATCAGGTGCGGGTGCCGCGCCAGCAGGTCGGCCGGCGCGAGGCCCAACTTCTCCGCGCTGTCGGTGCGGAAGTTCTCGATCAGCACGTCGGACTTCGCGAGCAGCCGATGGAAAATGTCGCTGCCATCGGGCGTACCGATGTCGAGCGTGAGCGCGCGCTTGCCGCGATTACACGAGAGGAAGTACGCCGAGAGGTCGTTGAAGCCGGGAAGGTACGGCGGCCCCCAGCCGCGCGTGTCGTCGCCCGCGCCGGGGCGCTCGAGTTTGATCACGTCCGCGCCGAGGTCGGCGAGCAGTTGGCCGCAGAACGGGCCGGCGAGCACGCGGGCCGCGTCGAGCACGCGCACCCCGCCCAGCACCGGCCCCGCGTCGGCAGGAAACGGGAGCATAACGAACCTCCTGCCGAATTGTACTCACCGCTTCCAGCCGTCTTGGAAGATGTTCATCAAGTTGCCGCGCCCCGTGCGCGCGGGCGGCGCGGGTTGCGCGACCGGCTGCGCGACGGCCGCGGCCGGGGCGACGTACCGCGCCGGCTGTGTCGCGGGCGCGGGTCGCTCGACCACCAGTTGCGGCGGGGGCAGGACACTTCGCGCCGGCGGCTCCGCGACGGGCGGCGCGTGCGCCCGGATCGACGCGAACGAGGGGAGCGACGGCAGCGAGGGCAGCGCGAACGACGTGATCGAGGCCAACGACACCGGCTCGCGCGCGCCGGACGGGAACACCGCGTCGGCCACGTTCCGCGGCCCGGACAGGCGCTCGACGGTGCGCGGCGACACCTTCAGCCCGCGGGCCAGCGCCCGGTGCCCCTCCGCGTACACCTGCGCCGGCGTCTCGCGCGCCTCCGTCGGGTAGTAGCTCGCCAGCAAGATGTGTGCGCTGTAATCGACCGTCGCGCCCATCGGCACGAGCGCCTCATACATGGCCTTCTTCGCGGCCGGTGGCGGTTCCGGCGGCGCGTCCGGTTCTTCTTCGGCGCACTTCCGCAGGCAGCGCTCGAGCGCGACGTAGGCGTACGTGCGCACCAGTTCGGACGCCTCCGCGGGGAACCCGTCCTTGTTCGAGCAGTTCACGCACGTCAGTAGCGCCTTCACCACCTTCGGCGAGTAGCACCCGGTGGCGAGCGCCTTGGCCGCGGCGATCCACACGCACTCGTTCTTCTCCGCGCGCAGCCCGGCAATCAGCCCGGCCTCGGCTTCCGGGTAGTAGCGGCAATTGACCGTGCCCAGAAACTCGATCGCGCCCACTTTAGCCTTCGCCCCGGCCTCTTCCGCCTTGATCTTGGCGGCGGCCCCTTCGGGGCTGGTCGCGGGCTTCTTCAGGTCATCGGGGTTGGGCGCGCCGCCCACCGCGCCGCCGACGCCGGGCGGCGGGCACACCGGGCCGAGCAACCCGCCGGTCGCCGCGCCCGCGGGCACGAGCAGGTTGTTCACGAACAGGCCGATGCGCGAGTTGCAGAAGTTCGCCTTGCACTGCGCCTTCTGTTCGGGAGTCTTCATGAAGAAGCTCCAGATGTTGCGCGGCGCGCCGCCCCCACCGGCCGCGGGCGCAGCGGCAGCGGCCGGCGTCGGGCCACCGGGCAGCGCCGGCGCACCGGGCAGCGTCGGTTGCGCGTGCGCCGGCGCGCAGGCGACCGCCACCATCAGTACCTCCGCACGCGCCGTCATGCGAAGCCCTCCGCTATTGCGCCACCGTCGTTCATCGGGCGGCGCGGCCCGATGACTTCACGGAATCTGCCGGTTCGCGCGGTCGCGCGCTGTGGGCAACTTGGGCAAGTGTCGCGCGCCGGAATCGGCGCGCCAAACCGCTACAAGCGTCAAGGTCGCGAGCGCGGCGCGCCGAAAACAAGAGGACGCTGCTCAAGGCGCCCAGTCGCGCGACCGGGGGAGCGACGTGGGCCGGCGCGGGGGCGCGATGGGCGGTCGCCTGCTTCGCAGTTCGCGCGTCGCGCTCGTGCTGCTCGCGGCCGGGTGCCACCTGCCGCAGCAGACTGGGGCCGAGCGCGCCCCGGCAGTGCCGTCGCGGAGCCGCGCGAACCGTTCGCGCTCGCCAAGTTGAAGCCGCCGGAAGTGACCTTGGTGCGCGCGGCCACGCCCGACGTTCCGCCCGCCGCGCGCGCGCCCGCGGTCGCCGTTCCGCTGCCGCTCCCGTTGCCCACTGCGAAGGCCGCGGACCTGCTCACCTCGACCGCGGCCGTTCCGCCGCCGGACGATCTGGATTCCACGTGGGTCGCGGCCGGGACGATCCGCGCCAGCGCCGCGGCGCGCACCGCGCGCGCGCCGCGACTGACCCGCGACGACGACCGGCCCGTGAGCCTCCCGCCCGTGACCGAGCCGCCCGGCCCGATCCCGCTCCGGCCCGCGCCGGAACCGCACGAGCCGGCGAAGCCGGTCGAGCCCGCGGCTCCGCCCGGCGAGTTCCTGCCGCCGATCCCGACCGTGCCCGACGCCCCGCTGCCGCCGCCGGTGAAGTCGAAGGCGTTCCTGCCGTCGGCCGCGCGCACGAGCGATTCGCCCGCGGTGGAGGTGAAACCGCCTCCGCCGGCCGAACTGCCGCCGCTTCAGTCCGCGCCCGTGGCCATTGAACTGAACGGCAAACCGGCGACGTTCGACGCGCTCACGAAGCTGGTAGACGGGAACCTCTGCACGCACGGCGCGAGCTACGGCAGTTGCAGCGCGTGCGGCGACCCGCCGTGCCGCGGCGGGCGGTGCGAGCCGTTCCCCGCGAAGACCGCCGCGGGCCGCGTCATCGGCCTGATCTATTCGAGCGTCGTCTGCCCGGACCCGTGCTACCAGCCGAAGTGGGAGCCGCTGGCCGACGCCGCGTTCTTCGTGGACGCGGTGCGGCCCAAGACGAGCACCCGGTTCCGCTGGGACCACATGAACCACTACGCCTACCCGGACCGCGGCGAGTTCTTCTTCGCCCGCGGCGACGGCAACGGCAAAGGCCCGCGCGCGAACGCCCCGCTGCGGAGCATCCCGTACGTGGACGCGCACGAGTTCATGCTGGTCACGGAGATCGGCATGGGCGCGACCGGGGTGCAGATCGCCGCGCCGTACCGGTCGGTGAACAGCACCCCGTTCGGCCAGGACGGGGCCGGGTTCGCGGACATGACCGTCACCGCCAAGACGATGCTGCTCGACAGCGAGCTGGCGCTGTTCGGGTTCCAGATGCGGACGTACATCCCGATCGGCGTGCCGACGAAGGGACTGGGCACGGGGCACGTCGCGCTGGAACCGGGCCTGAACTTCGGGCTGCGCGCCGCGCCCAAGACGTACCTTCAGGCGCAGGTGGTCGAGTGGATCCCGCTCGGCGGCGACAACGACTATCAAGGCGCGCACCTGCGCTGGGCCGCGAGCATCAACCACATGTGGTGGCAGCCGATCAAGGACGTGCAACTGATTGGCACGGTGGAAACAACGGGCATCTCGTTCCAGGACGGCCTGTTCACGGACCCAGTCCTCGGCTCCCAACGCTTGGCGAAGCGGACGAGCGCGCACCTCGGCACCGGGTTCCGGCTGTTCTTCGGCGACGTGCTCGACGTGGGCGTGGGCTGGCAGCACGGCATCACCGGCAAGTACCTAGCGCGCGACACGACCCGGTTCGAGCTGCGCTACCGCTTCTGACCCGGCACTCACGCGGCCGGGGTGCGGGGGCCGTGGGGCCGGAACCGCATCCAGCGCTTCACCAGAGGCCCCAGCGTCAGCCCCTGCACCAGCACCGAGAACACCACGACCACATAGGTCATGGCGAGCAGGGCGTCGCGCTCGGCGACCGGCTCGCCCTTGACCGCGCGCGGGATCGAGAGGGCCAGTGCCACCGAGATGCCGCCGCGCAGCCCGCCCCACGTGAGCACCCGGATCGTGTACCGCGGGAACCGGCCGCGCTTCCGCAGCAGCGCGATCGGCGGGGCCACCGACACCAATCGGGCCAGCAGCACGACGGGGACCGCCGCCAGCCCGATCAGCAGCAGCTTCCCGGTGAACGCCAGCGCCAGCACCTCCACGCCGATCAGCACGAACAGCACCGCGTTCAGGATCTCGTCGAGCAGTTCCCAGAACGTGTCGACGTGCTCGATGGTGGTCTGCGACATGGCGTAGGCCCGGCCTAGGTTGCCGATCAGTAGGCCGGCGATGACCATCGCGATGGGGCCGGACATGTGGAGCCGGTTCACCAGCGCGTACCCGCCGGCCACCAGCGCCAGTGAGAGCAGCACTTCCACCTGATAGTGATCGACCGAGCGCAACATGCGGTAGGTGATCCAGCCGAGAGCGAACCCGACGAGCGCGCCGCCGACCGCCTCCCACAGGAACAGTTTGGTGAGGTGAACGGGGTCGAACCCGACCGTACCGGTGGCGATTTCGAACAGGCCCAAGAACGCCACGACCGCGACGCCGTCGTTGAACAGCGACTCGCCGGCGATCTTGATCTCGGTGTCCTTCGGGACACCGGCGCTCTTTAGGATGGCCATCACCGCGATAGGATCGGTGGGCGAGATGAGCGCGCCGAACATAAGGCAGTACACGAGCCGGGCCGGGATGCCGACCGCGTGCAGCAGCCCCCACGCCATCAGCCCGACCGCGACCGTCGAGACGACGACGCCCACGGTGGCGAGCGTCAGGATCGTCCACTTGCGCGAGGCGAGTTCGTCGAGCCGGATGTGGAGCGCGCCCGCGAACAGCAAGAACCCCAACATCCCTTGGAGGAACGCCTCGTTTAGGTCGATGCGCCGGACGAAGTCGGCGGCCCCGCGCTCGAGCGCCGGTACCGCGAGGCCGATCAGAACCAGCACCAGCGAGGCCCCGAGGCTCAGAGCCATGAGCCGATCTTTCCCAGATGAACGCCTCTGGAAACGCAAATCGGCCGTGCGGCCACAAAGTACCCCCGCGAAGGGTGGTCCGCAACGATTTTCGCACCCGGATGAGGTCCCGACCACGGTCGAACGGTT
>VGZJ01000021.1 GCA_016872595.1 Planctomycetota bacterium | reverse complement strand
GCGGACCGACCGGGGCGCGGTGGTCGGTGCGCGTCGGGGTGTCCGAGTCCGGGCCGCTGGCGTCGCCCTCGTCGGCGCGTGCGAACGAGGGGAGGGTCGTCGCGAGCCGCGTCGCTTCGAGGACGCCCGCGAACTGCCCCGCCTTCTGAACCCGCGCCCGCGGGTCGCACGCCAGCGCCGATTCAATCAGGTCCGCGACCGCGCCCGGAACGCCGGGGATCGCCTCGCGCACCGGGCGGAACGCCCCGTCCCATTTTTCGCGCACGATCTCGTCGTGGGTCGTTCCGGGGAACGGTACTTCGCCCGTCAGCAGGTGATACAGAGTCGCGCCGAGCGCGAAGAGGTCGCTGCGTCCGTCCACGAGGTTCGCGTTCACCGCCTGTTCGTAAGGCATGTAATACGACGTCCCCACCCCTTGATGGATCGCGGTCAGTTGGGCATCGTCGTTGAGGCGCTTCGCGAGGCCGAGGTCGGCAAGCTTCGCGGTACCGTCCGGGTGCAGCAGGATGTTGTCCGGCTTCACGTCGCGGTGGACGTACTGGCGGTCGTGGAGGAACTCGAGCGCGCGGGCGATGTCGATGCCGATGCGGACGACCATTCCGACCGGGAGGCGGCCGAGGCGCGCCAGCGCCCCGTGGGCCGTGGGGCCGTCGATGAACTCAAGCACGAGGTAGTGCTTTTTCGCGTCGGCGTCGAATCCGGAAGCGAAACCCTGCACCACGTTCGCGTGCTCGAGGACGCGACTCAGCCGGGCCTCGAGGTAGAACCGACCGACGAACTCCGGCTGGCCGGCGAGATGGTCCGCGAGCAACTTCACGGCCACGGGTCGATCCGCGGCTACGTCGTAGCTCTGGAAGACCGCGCTCATCCCGCCTTCGCCGACTTTGCGCAGCAGTCGGAACCCGGCGACCGCGCGCGGCTCCGGGTCATTCGCTTGGGGGCTCAAATCGGCCGACATCGGAGTACCTCCCTCATGTCGGTACGTTGCGGGGGCGGACTGTAATCGCGCGTGCGAGTCGCGCGGGTAACGTATCGCGGCCGGGCCACGTGGGCGATGTCGGTCGGGCACGCCGTTACAGAACAGACGAGCCGTCGAAGCAACGGGTTCGCGAGCCGAACGTTAGCCGGCGTGTGCAAACGGAGCGGGTCAACGGAGTGTTCGTCCGGGGTGGAACTATCTTGCCACATTTCCGTTCGGAATGAAACGACCGAGTTGTGAACTTCGCGGCTCGACCGTGTGCCGGTCTCGCGAGCGTCACCGGGCGAGGTGCTCGGTGCGGAGCGCGCGAAGCCGCGCGAGCAACGGTTTCGGGGTGCCGGTCGGGCCCAGCAGCCCGCCGTTCGGGATCAGGTGCGGGTCGGCGTCGCTCCAGTTGTCCCAAGTGATCGCACGGACCTGCGGCCAGCACATGGCGAGCGCGGCGACCGACGCCCCCCACTCCGCTTGGCCCTCCGGCGACGGACCGGCGCGCCACATCGGTCGCCACACATCCTGCTGGTGGTCTCGCGCGGTGGGGTCCGGCGCGTCGGACGACGGCAAACTCAGAACGACTTCGAGCGGCAGCCCGAGGAGCCCGAATACGTCGAGTACGCGCGCAGTGTCAAGCAGGTCGCGCGTGTAGCTCCCGCGCGGTCGCGTACCGGCGCGCAGTTCCAGCTCCACCGCGGCGAGCCGCACCCCGGCGCGAACGAGGTCGTCTGGGAACGTGACCGGAGAGATCGTCTGATCGTCGCTCACGAGGTAATCGCCCCACGGCTGAGCGACACTCAGTACCAATTCTAAACCCGAATCTACGCCCGCGGCGGCCTCGAACAGCCGGTACGCGAGGCGCAGGCGGTCGTCATCGACGAGGCCGATCGCGTCCGCGTGGTTGAACCCGGCGCACACGACCCAGCGGCGCACATCGCCCTTGTAGCGCGCGACCGCAGTTTCGAGGTAATCGCACATGAAGGCCGCGAGCGCGGGCAGGTCGGTGCCCCAACCCGCGGCCCACGACGGTAGCATCCCCGGCGCGAGGTCGATAACCGGACCGATTGTTACCGGCAACCCGGCGGCGACCGCGGCGGCGACCGCAGCGTCCGGGCCGCTCCAATCGTATTGGGCCTCGTTCGGCTCCACGTCGCGCCAGCGGAAGCAGACGTTCGCGCCGTTGAACGCGCGGGCGTACTCCTCGGCCGCGGGGCCGACGGGGGCGCGCGTCAGCCGCGCGGTGAGGCGCGTGTCGAGTTTCCCCTCGCTGCCGTGGCGCGTCGCGAACATCTGTTCGGTGTAGTCGCGCGCGAGCCGGTCCGCGAGGCCGTGGGCCTGTTCGAGCACGCGCCCGGCGAGGGCGTCGGCTTCGCCCGGCGCGTCGGCCATGAGCGCGCGCCCGAACGCCCGCGTCGCGTCGGCGATCGCGCGGTCGAAGTCGGCCCCGGTGTGCAGCCCGATGGCCTGCCACTCGGCCAACTGCACGCGAACCTGATTGAGCTTGCCGCGCGCGAGCTCCACCGTGAGCCGGTACGGTTCGGGGCGCTCGCGAAGCGTGCTGGTACACACCGCGACCGTGCCGAACGGCTCCACCGGCCACGGCACGAGCAGGTAGCCGCTCTCGTTCTGGGTGCGCGTGACCGTGAGGCGGTCGCCGATGATGTCGAGTTTGGTGGGGACGGGCGTCTGGTCGTCGTACCCGCGCGTGGACGCGAGGCACGCGGCCGGGAGCGCGTCCGCGGCGGCGCTGGGGAGCGGGTTCGGGAGCAAGAACGAGATCGACCCCATGAGCGGACCAGTCGGGTCGCACTGCGGGTGGCGCGGGCGGGCAACGAGCCGAACCGGACCCAGCGACGGTGTACCGCGTTAGTTATACCCGCGCCGCGGGCGCGAAGGGAACAGGGATTGCGGAGCTTTCGTTCCGCGCCCCCACTAAACGGAGGCATCAGGCCGGGGGCGACACGAGGCTGGTAATTACCATCCCGTACTTCTCGGCCAGCGCGACGGTCGCGGCCTCGTCCAGCAGGATCGTACGCCCGGCTTCGACGGCCAAGACCGTCGCGCCTGCGGCCCTCATCGCTTCAATGGTCTTGGTGCCCACGGTCGGCACGTCGAACCGCCGGTCCTGTTCGGGCTTCGCCACCTTCACGACCACAAACGCCCCGCGGCGGCACAGTTCGCCGGCCCGCGCGATGGCCTGATCGGTGCCCTCAATCGCCTCGACCGCGAGAACCGCACGGTCGCGCACCATCACGCTCTGGCCCACGTCGAGCCGGCCCATCTCGCGCGCGAGGTGCCAGCCGAACGCGATGTCCTTCGCCTCGGCCGCGGTCGGCTTCCGCTTCGTGAGTACGCCTTCCTTCACGAGCAACTCCGGGCACAGGTCGAGGGCGGAGACGCACTCCAGCCCGTAGCGGCGGAACTCGGCGATCAGGCCGAGCAGGAGCGAGTCGTCGTTGTTCGCCCCGCGCCGGCGGCGGAACCAGAACCGCACCGCGAACCAATCGGGCAGCAGGTACAGCCAGCGCCACGGCTGAAACAGGACGCGCTTCTCGAACTTGCCGGCCATCGTCCACCGGCGGCACCCGGCGCGGCGGAACGTGCGGGCCACACCGCCGAGGGCCATTCTGCGCATCCAGCGGAACTCGGTGCAGACCTCGCGCAGCCGCGGGTCGGCCATCCCCGCCGCGCCGACGCACACGACCGGAACGCCGCACTCGCGGGCCTTCTCCGCGAACAGCACCGGGAACCGGCCCCCGCACGCCAGCAACCCGACTGGCTCGCGCGTGTCGAACGCCGCCGGCGCGCCCGCCCCGAACGGCAGCACCGCCGGCACCATCACCCGCCCTCCAGCCCGAGGTGCTTCTTGATCTTCTTCACGTCGTCGCGAAGGTCCGGCAGTTTCGCGAGGCTGATGAGCAGCCGCTTCTGCTGTTGCAGCGGCACCGCGGGCGCGCCCAGTACGTTGCTGTCGGGCGGAATCTCGGCCGCGACCCCGGACCGCGCCCCGATGGTCACGCGCGCCCCGATGGTCACGTGGTCCGCGAGGCCCACCTGCCCGGCCATCACGACGTGGTCGCCTGTCGTGCACGAGCCGGCGATGCCGACCTGACCGCACAGCACGTTGTGTTTCCCGATCTGGCAGTTGTGGCCGATCATCACAAGGTTGTCGATCTTCGTTCCCGCGCCGACCCGCGTCGGGCCGAACGTGCCGCGGTCGATGGTCGAACACGAGCCGACTTCCACGTCGTCTTCGAGTTCGACCCAACCGAGTTGCGGCACCTTGATGTGCTGGCCCTCGTGGTTCCGGTAGCCGAACCCGTCCGCGCCGATCACCGACCCGGCGTGCACGGTCACGCGGTCACCGAACACGCAGTCGTCGTACACCACGACGCGCGGGTGTACGGTCACGTTGCAGCCGAGCTTGCAGAACCGGCCGATCACGGCCCCGGCCCCGATGTTCGAGTTCGCCCCAATCGATGTGCCCTCACCGACCACCGCGAACGGCCCGACCGAGACGCCCGGCGCGAGCGCGGCCGTCGGGTGAACGAACGCCGCGGGGTGGACCGCGCCGACCGGCTCTGCCGGGTGCCCGCGCATGTGCCGCACGATGTCGGCAAACGCCATGAGCGGGTCCGCGACGCGGATGACCGGCCGCCCGTTAACGGGCGCACTCGACGGCACAACGGCCGCACTCGCGCGGCTGGTGTGCCACGCCGCGAGGTTCTTCTCGTTCTCTACGAACGTGATGTCACCCGGCCCCGCTTCCGACAGGGTGCGGGCGTTCATAATGGCGAGTTCGGGGTCGCCGTGCAGCTCGCCCCGAACCCACTCGGCCAGTTCCCGGACGGTTACGCCCACGGTGGAACCCCTTCCCTCCGGGCCGGCGCGCGGCCCCGAAGTTCGCGGAAGGTAGCGAACCCGCGCCGCGCGGACAAGACCAACCGGCTACGGTAAGGTATCGGCCCTCGCGAAGGTCGGGGAAAGGCGGAACAGAGGGGAAGTTGAGCGGGGGCGCGTGACTGTGCCGGTTATGCCGGACTTAGGCCGCACACTCGGGCGAACTCGTCGGCGAGCGCACCCTCGACCGACCCGCCGCCGGCCGCGGCACACGCCCATGCGACCACGTCGCGCGCCGCCAGAAGTGCGGCATCGGCGTTGCTCCAAACGACGACGGCGATCGAGTCGCCTGCGCGCCGCACCGTGACCATACCCGCTGGGAGGCCGGCGCGCAGCTCGCGCCACCCCCGTTCGGGCTCTTCGTCGGGGAACGCCGGCATCCCGTCGATCATGCGGAGCGGTGCAGCCGCGCCGACGCGCGCGAGGTGCGCCGCCACCGCGCCCCACGCCGGCACCCCGTCCGCCGGGAACTGAACCGTGCGTTCCAACCCCATCGTTGCCTACCTCCCGACGCGAAATTCGACCCAGATTACCAAAAAGAGACCGTTCATTCCCGACCCAGATTGCCAGATTGCCACCCCAGATTGCCAATTCTGTTGAGTGGCCACTTTGGGTGAAACGCTGGTTTTTCCAGTGTTTGCCTCCCCAAGATTGCCAGTTTGCCAGAGTGCCAACTCGTCTCCGGCCCGAACCGCGGAACCGGATATGCGAGCACACGACCTTCGGAAGCAGACGAATGCCCCCCCGCCCATCGGATCGCGCGTGCCCTCATCTTCAGCGTTCAGCCCACAAACAAGAACTCGTTGGCGTTGAACAGCGCGCGACACAGGGCCGGGAGGCCGTGGGCCTGCACGAGCGCGACGGCCGCGGACTGCTCCTTCGCACTGGGCACGCGCTGGAACGCCAGCACAAACGCCCGGCGTACCTGTGCCCCGGCGTCCTTTCCGGCGTCGCGTTCGACGCGCTCCGCGAAGCACCTCGCTTGTTGCAGCACGAAGTTGCTGTTCATCAGGTTCAGCGCTTGCAGCGGGGTGATCGATACGTTTCGCTTCGGGGCGATCTGTCCGGCGTCGGGGCAGTCGAACGCCCCGAACGTATCGTCGAGTTGCATCCGCGGCTTGAACTGGTACACCATGCGGCGGAACTCGGCCGGGCCGAAGTCCTTCTTGGGCGAGTACACGCGGACGTAGTTGTTGTTCGGCTCGAACAGGTCGAACCCGGGTCCGCCCGGCGTGAGGTCAAGTTTGCCGCTGATGGCAAGGATCGCGTCGCGCAACGGTTCGGCTTCCAACCGGCGCGGCGGGAAGCGCCACAGCAGGCGCGATTGCGCGTCCTTCGCCGCGCCGTCGGCGCGCATCACGGACGACTGCTTGTAGGTGGTGCTCGTCACGATCAGGCGGTGAATGTGCTTGAGGGACCAAGCAGAACCCACCCCCCCGGCCCCCCTCCCTGAAGGGAGGGGGGAGGAAGAGTTGCCACTGCCTTTCTCGCCCCTCCCTTCAGGGAGGGGGGCCGGGGGGGTGGGTCGAACCAACTCTGCAGCTAGCCAGTCGAGCAGTTCCGGGTGCGAGGGCTTGCCACCGTTTAGCCCGAAGTCGCTCGGCGTATCCACGATGCCGGTGCCAAAGTGGTGGTGCCAGAGGCGGTTTACGGCGACGCGCGCGGTGAGCGGGTGCGCCGGGGCCGTAATCCACTTGGCTAGTGCCGCGCGGCGCTCGGGGTCGGTAGCGCGGTCGGGAATGTCAAGCGCCGCACCAATCTCGCTCAGCCCGCCGGGGCCGACGGCTTCTTTCTTCTGGGTCGCATCGCCACGGTGGAGACGGTGTGTCGCTTCCGGCGCTGTCATGCGCCCGACGTAGCCGATCGAGGCCCGCGCGACTGTGGCGAGTTGGGCGCGCAGGTCGGCCACCTCGCGGGCGACCGCCGCCCGCGCCGGCGAGCCGGGTACTTCCTTTGAACTGAACGCGGCGCGGTCGTCCGACGACGCCACCACGGTCCACGCCTCGCGGTCGAGCGACACGTCGACGCGGTAGCGCGTCGGCGTGCGGTCGATGAACTTCTCGTCGCGGTCGCGGCCCCACACGACGCGGTCGATGGTCGCGACCTCGGCGAACTCGACCGCGACCCACCCGCGGCCGACCTTGTTCGAGATCCAACTACGCTCGTTGCCGTACTTGCCGTCGTTGAGGAACTCGAGCCGGTGAATCTCGGACGGCGGGGAGTTGCCGGACGACGTGACCTTCGCTCCGGCGCTCGCGAGCGCGACGTTGGTCGGGTTCGGCCCGCTGGTGAACACTTCCAATTCGTCGATGCACGGCTCAAAGTTGGTCGTCTCGAACACAACGAGCCGCACGAACTTCGCTTTCACGGGCTTGAACCGTTCGACGTTGGCCCGCGAGTTGACCGGCGCGCGGCGGGCCTCGGTTGCGGCCGGGTCCGCGTACGGTTCTAGCGCCGCGAGCTTTGCTTCCGTCGCCGCGAGCTTGGCTCGCAACAATTCAGTTCGGAACCGGCGTGCCGCGTCGTCGCCGACACGCACGGCGCGCTCGCCGTGCTGCACCCCGGCGAACACCGCTTTGAACTGGTAGTAGTCGCTCTGCGGGATCGGGTCGAACTTGTGGTCGTGGCACCGCGCGCAGGCCACCGTAAGGCCGAGGAACGTCGAACTCGTCGTGCCGATGATGTCGTGCAGCTCGTCCGCGCGCTGGTTCGCGGTCAGCACCGGGTCCGGGCTTTTCACCTGATCCCACGGCCCGGCGACGAGGAACCCCGTGGCCGCGTCCGCGCCGAGCGCGTCGCCCGCGAGTTGCTCCGTTACGAAGCGGTCATACGGCTTGTCGTCGTTGATGCTCTTGATGACCCAATCGCGGTAGTGGTAGGCGTTGGGCCGCGGCTGGTTCATCTCGAACCCGTGGCTGTCGGCGAACCGCACCGCGTCGAGCCAGTGACGCCCCCAGCGCTCGCCGAAGTGTGGCGAGGCGAGGTACTTCTCCACCAGCTTTTCGTAGGCGTTCGCGTCCTTGTCGCTCACGAACACGTCGACCTCGTCCGGCGTCGGCGGCAGGCCGAGCAGGTCGAACTTGAGCCGCCGAAGGAGCGTGCGGCGGTCGGCTTCAGGCGACAGTGACAGTCCGTTGTCACTGAGCTTCTTGGCGACGAAGCGGTCGATGGGGTTGGTGAGCTTCAGGTCGGGCGGCGCGGGCCGTTTCACCGGCTGGAACGCCCAGTGCGGTGCGTCGGCCGCGAGCGCGGGTACGGCGAGGACGAGCAATGTGGGGAGAGCGAGTCGGCGCATGGCGGTTCCGAGAAGGCGGGTGAACACATCGTACCCGGACGGTGGGGCGTTCGGCTACACTGACGGCACACCACTGACAGGAACTCGCACTATGAACCCGACCGAACCGCTGCGCCTCACAAAACTCGCCAAGCGCGCCGGGTGCGCCGCCAAGCACCCGCCGGGCTTCCTGCTGCCGCTGCTGGGGATGCTGCCGCCCGTCACCGACCCGAACGTGCTGGTCGGCAGTTCGACCGCCGACGACGCGGCGATTTACAAACTCAGCGACGACCTCGCGCTCGTGCTGACGACGGACTTCTTCACGCCCATCGTGGACGGACCGCGCGACTTCGGGCGCGTGGCCGCGGCCAACGCCCTTTCGGACGTGTACGCAATGGGCGGCACACCGACCGCGGCGCTCAGCATCGTCGGGTTCCCCGACGCGCTGCCCGCGACTGTGTTGGGCGAGATACTGGCGGGCGCGAGCGAGATCGCCGCCACCGCGGGCATCAGCATCGTCGGCGGGCACACCATTAAGAGCGAAGAACCGATCTTCGGCCTCGCGGTCGTCGGCACCGTGCACCCGAAGCGCGTGCGGGCAAACGCCGGCGCGCGACCGGGCGACGCGCTCGTTCTCACCAAACCCCTCGGCCTCGGCATCATCTCCACCGCGGCGAAGAACGATCAAGACACGCGCGGCGCGATCACCGACGCGATCCGAGTGATGACGACGCTGAACCGCGGCGCGTGGGAGGTACTGTCCGAGTTCGACGTTCACGCGCTCACGGACGTGACCGGGTTCGGGCTGCTCGGACACCTGCGGAACGTGACCGCGGCCAGCGCCGTAACAGCGGAGGTCTGGGCCGACCGCGTGCCGGTGCTGGACGCGGCGCGCGAGTACGTGAAGGCCGGCATTGCTCCCGGCGGCACACGCGCTAACGCCAAGTTCCTCGCCGATTGGGTGGAGTTCGCGCCGGACGTGTCGCCCGACGTGCAGTTGCTACTGTGCGACGCGCAAACGTCCGGCGGGCTGCTGGCCGCGATACCGGAAGCGCGCGCGGGAGAGGCGTCGCGCGCCCTTGCCGCGAGCGGCGTGCTCGCGAGCGCGATCATCGGCCGCATCAGCGGCCCCGGCAGCGGAAAGATTCACGTTACCGCCGCGCGCTGAGCGCGTCAGCCGCGGGCGACGGCGCGCCAGTAGTCGAGGATGTCGGCGAGGGAGCGGTCGAGCGGGACGCGCGGTGCCCAGCCGGTCGCGGTGCGCAGTTTTGTTGCGTCGGCGCGCGTGACCGCGGTATCGGACTTGCGCCCCGGCTCGATGGTCTGATGCACCTGAATTGGCACGCGGGCCATTGAGACGAGGCGGTCGAGCAAGTCTTGAATGCGGTAGGAGTCGCCGCGGGCCGCGTTGTACGCCTCGCCGCTCGTGCCCTTCTGCAACAGCAGCGGGAACGCCGCGACGATGTCGCGCACGTCGGTGATGTCGCGTTTCGCGGACAGGTCGCCGGTTTCCACGACGGGCGCCTGCTTGCCGAGTTCGGCCGCCGCGATCTGTCGCGCGAAGTTCGGCACCGCGAAGTCGGCCCCCTGCCGCGGGCCGATCTGGTTGAACAGGCGCACGCGGAGCACGTCGAACCCGTGGCTGCGCGAGTACTGGTAGCTGGCGAGGTCGGCGGCGGCCTTGCTCGCGGCGTAGGGGCTGGCCGGCTTCAGCGTCGTGGACTCGTCGCACGCCGCGTCCGGGCGGTCGGGTTCGCCGTAGATGAGACCTGTGGAGACGAACAGCACACGCGGCTCCAAGCCCGATCGCGCGATGGCGTCGTAGAGCGTGCGGGTGCCGGTCAGGTTCTCGGCCCACGCCCGATCGGGGTCGCGGAACGAGCCGCCGGTGTTGGCGTAGCCCGCGAGGTGGATCACCCATTCGGGCTGGGCGGCGCGGACCGCGCGCTCGGTGCCGACCGCGTCGAGCAAGTCGGCCGCAACGAGCTGAACGTGCGGCGCGAGGTGAGCGAGCGCCGCCGGCCACGCCCCGCGCCGGCTCAGCCCCACCAGCGCGTGCCCGCCCGCCGCCGCAAGGTGTTCCACCAAGTGGCCGCCGACGAACCCGGTACTGCCGGTGATGAGGATTCGCATAGGGGCATTTACGATTGCAGATTTGTGATTGAAGTGCCGGCATTGCGGCGAACGTAGTGCCGGCTGTAATTTGCAATCAACAATCTGCAATCGACAATCAGATGCCTCGGGCCTTGAAGTCGGGAAGCGGTTTGCCCTGCAGCCGCGCGAGATCGGCCTTCACCATGCGCTCGACGAGTTGCTCGAAGGTGACTTCGGGCTTCCAGCCGAGTACGCGCTGCGCCTTAGCCGGATCACCGATGAGCAGTTCCACTTCGGCCGGGCGGACGAGCGCAGGGTCGAGTTTCACGTACTTCTGCCAGTCCAGCCCGGCCGCGGCGAAGGCCAGTTCCACGAGGCGCTTGACGGTGTGAGTCTCCCCGGTGGCGACGACGAAATCGTCGGGCTTGTCCTGTTGCAGCATTAGCCACATCGCGCGAACGTAGTCGCCGGCAAAGCCCCAGTCGCGCTTGGCGTCGAGGTTGCCCAGCTTCAGTTCGGTGGCGAGACCGAGCTTAATGCGGGCGACGCCGTCCGTCACCTTGCGGGTCACGAACTCCTTGCCGCGGCGCTCGCTCTCGTGGTTGAACAGGATGCCGCTACAGCAGAACATGTTGTAGCTCTCGCGGTAGTTCACCGTGATCCAGTGCCCGTACACCTTCGCCACCCCGTAGGGGCTGCGCGGCCAGAACGGGGTCTCCTCGCGCTGCGGCACTTCCTGAACCTTACCGAACATCTCGCTGCTCGACGCTTGGTAGAACCGGATGCGGTCCTTGCCGAGCAAGCGGATCGCTTCCAGCACTTGGGTGACGCCAAGCGCGGTGAACTGGCCGGTCAGCATCGGCTGCTTCCAGCTCGTCGGCACGAAGCTCTGGGCCGCGAGGTTGTACACCTCGTGCGGGTCTGTCTCCTTCACGACGTCGATGATCGAGAGTTGGTCGAGCAAGTCGGCTTGGTGGAGGTGAATCTTACCGGCGAGGTGTTCGATGCGCTCGAACGACTCCGTGCTGGATCGGCGGACGGTGCCGTGAACCTCGTAACCCTTTTCGAGAAGCAGTTCGGCGAGGTAACTGCCGTCCTGACCCGTGACGCCGGTGATGAGCGCGCGCTTCATGCGTGGAGCCTTCTAAACGGGGAAACGCCCGCGGGCCGCGCCGTGTTCGGCGCTTCCGGGACCGTTGCGGTTGTTGTATATCGTGCCCGCGGGCGGGCACAAGTGGGAAACGTGGGGGAGTTGTGGGGTCTTACCTCAGCGCGCGTGTACTGCGTGTTGGAGCCGGCCTGATTGAGGCCGGCTACAGAAGCGAAAGCCATAACACGAGACGGGTTACTTCTTGGCTTCCGACAGCACGAACAGGTAAGTCGCGAGGTTCTTGTGGAGTGTGACGTACGAATCGTCGCGGCCGAGCGGGGCCGGGGCGAACGTCAGCTTGTGCTTCGCCATGTGCTTCACGAGGTCGCCCACGGTCAGCCCCTCTGCCGCCCACTTGGGGTCGATTAGGCCCGCGCCACCGCCGGCGCGGAGCGCGGTGGTCGCGCGGTCGAGTTCGGCGAGGAACGTTCGCGTCGGGCCGTCCGCGGGCAGGTCTTTGACGAGCGGGGCCGCGGCCGTTTGCACGCGCTTCATGGTGCCCGCGAGGATCGCCACCTTCGCCGCGTCTGGGGCTTTGCCCGCTTGCAGAGCCTCGGCGACCGCCGCGAAGTCCTTCTCCAAGTCCTTCCGCACCGCCGCAAGGGCCGCGTCGTCGAAGACCGCAGGCAGGTTCAACTTAGAGCCCTGACGCGCGAGGTTCAGAAGGTCCGCGACCGGCGGACCGGCGAAGCGCACGTCGTCGAGTTGCAGCGGAGGGACGAACGTGCTTGGCCCTTTCGCGCCCTTTGACTCGAACCGCTGTACTTCTTTCAGGATCGCGTTCAGCGGGTCGCCGCCGCCGATCACAGTCGCGTCTTGCGTTGCGAGTGCGGCCGCGATGTGTTTCGGCAGTTCGAGGCCGGGGCCGGGCAGCGGGATGCCCCCGACCGGGCCACGATCCGGGCTTGTTCTGTCGTCGCCGGGGAGCGCTGCGGCGCGCTGTGCGCGCTCGATTGCCCGCTGTTCGGCCAGCGCGAGTTGGGTCGGCATCCCAGTGCCACCGCTCATCGACGACATCCCGACCGCGTACAGCGGGTGCGAATTGTACAGTGCCGCGGCACCGGCCACCGCGTAGGGGTTGTTCACGCTCACGCCCCAGCGGTACGAGTTGTACTGGAAGTTCCCGTACGGTCCGGAGAAGCTCAGCGACCGGCTCGTCTGGTAGCGGTACTGGGGCAGGTAAAAGAATGGGTTGTACGACGGGACGATGTTGGGCACCGCAGGGTAACCGCGCGGGAACTGCGCCGCCGCCGGCGACGCGGACAGCAGGACGCCGACACCACCGAGCACGAGAAGCATAAGGGTTTGCGACATGTTACACCCCGAATGGTTGCTCGAACGGTTATTCGGTGCAAGCGGCGCAACCTTACGCGCGTTCCCCGCTATTCCCCCGGAAGAATGACGATCTTCCCGGTCAGCGTCCCAGCCTTTTTCAGCGTATTCTCTTCTTGCAATTGGTGCGCCGCGGCCGTCCGGTCGAGCGGAAATCGCGCCCCGATGAGCGGTTGCAACGCTCCTTCGCGAATCCAGTTGCGGATCGCGTCCGCGGCCTTTCGCTGCTCGTCCGCGCTCATGTTGAACATCGCGAACCCGACCAGCGACAGCCCCTTCACGTAGAACGGGCCGTTCGGCAGGACGGGACGCGCCGCGCGCCCGGCCATCACGACGATGCGCCCGCGCGGGGCCATCAGTTCCACGGTCGTGTCTAAGTCGCCCGGCGGCAGCGTTTCGTACCATACGTTGACGCCCGCTCCGCCCGTGGCTTCCTTCACGCGGGCCGCGACGTCGTCCGTCTTGTAATTGACGATCCAGTCGGCTCCCAGTTGGCGAGCAATTGCGGCTTTTTCATCACTTCCCGCAGTGCAGATGACTTTCGCGCCGGCGGCTTTCGCCATCTGAACGACCATCGACCCGACGCCGCCGGTGCCGCCGTTGACGAAGACGACCTCGCCGCGTGCCAGATTCGCACGCTGGAACAGACCCAAGTGTGCGGTAATGCCCACTAGCGCCACCGACGCGAACACCTCGTCCGCGACCCCTTCGAGCGCGGGGTACGCCCACCGTTCCTCGACGCACACGAACTCGGCACACGTCCCCTGCCGGCCCAGTAATCCTTGGTTGCTGCCCCACACGCGGTCGCCGACGCGGAACGCGGTCGCACCCGGTCCGATGGCGTCCACGATGCCCGCAAAATCGGTTCCAGTGATTGCCGGCTTCGGGAGCGGCATAGGCGCTGCTCCTGAGCGGATGTAGGTGTCGATGGGGTTGATCGATGCCGCGCCGACGCGCACGCGGACCTCGCCGGCCTTCGGCTCCGGGGTCGGTAGTTCGCCCACGCGGATTACGTCGGGCGTGCCGGTCGTTTCGAAAAAAGCGACCTTCATGTTCGGTTCCTGCGTTCGCGAAACGGGGCGCGTCGGGCGCGGGGCGGCAATACTCGAACCACGGCCCGCCCCAGCGTCGATAGAATAGCTGGACCCCTCGGCCTCTCCCAGATGGGGAGCGTAACAGATGAACGACGCACCGAACACGCTGGTCGAATACGGCACGGTCATCGACGCCAACTCAATGGTCGTGCCCGAAGACGTGACCGAACTAATCCTCGACCCGGGGCACCCCGGCGAGAACGACTACGGCTACATCGAGCGCCGCAAGGAGCTCTTCGCGCAGACCCGCAAGCACCGGCTCGAGTGCCTCGGCCCCCCGTTTGTCACGTACACCCCCGAAGAGACTCGTATCTGGCGCGAGGTGACGCCCAAGCTGGACGAATTGCACCGCAAGCACGCATGCGCCCTCTACTTGAAGGCGAAGGACGATCTCGCCATCACACAGGACGAGATCCCGCAACTGAGGACCCTCAGTAAGCGGCTCGAGCGCGAAACGAACATGCACCTCGTGCCCGCGGAGGGCGCGCTCCCGTACCGCACCTTCTACGAGTACATCGCGGAGCGCGGGTTCCCGGTCACGCAGTTCATCCGGCACGGGTCTCACCCCGAGTTCACGCCCGAACCGGACATGATCCACGACTGCCTCGGCCACGTCCCGCCCCTGATGAACCAAGACTACGCCGAACTCCTCACCCTCATCGGCAAGGCCGCCGCGACCACCAAGAAGGGCGACCAAGTACTCGCGCTCAAGCGGTTCAGTTGGTTCAGCATCGAGTTCGGGCTGATCGAGGAAGCCGGCGAAACGAAGGTGTTTGGGGCCGGAATCCTCAGCAGTACCGGCGAGATTCCCCACTCGCTTTTCTCGCCACGCGCGACGCGCCGGCCGTTCGTGACCGACACCGTGATTACCACGGACTACGACCCGTCGCAGATGCAGGTGGACTTCTTCGTCGCCCCGTCCATGCCCTTCCTGCGCCGCGAACTCGAAGCGCTCGTCCGGCGCTTCGGCATCCCGGTGCTGTAATCGAGAAGGTTCCGCCGCACGATGAACGCGGGAGAAAGACACGACCAAGGCAAAGAACAGAGTTCTTCAAACACTGCTTCTTTCTGATCGTGTCTTTCTCCCGCGTTCATCGTGCATCGAAACCTTCCATCCAGTGTGAGTTCCAATGACAGACATTCCGCTGCGGAAGATCGATCACGTCCGGTTCTTCGTGGGGAACGCGCGCCAATCCGCGTTCTTCTACCGCAACGCCTTCGGGTTCGACGTGATCGCCTACGCCGGCCTCGAAACGAAGGTCCGCCACGAGGCCGGGTACGTCCTCAAGCAGGGCGAGATCACCTTTGTGCTGACCTCGCCACTGTCCGACCAGCACCCCGAGAGCAAGCGGCTCGTGAGCCACGGCGACGGGGTGATGGACGTGGCGCTCGACGTGCCCGACGTGCGTGCCGCGTTCGACGAGGCCGTTCGGCGCGGCGCGAACCCGGCCCGCGCGCCGGAGGCGCTCGAAGACGAGTACGGCGTCTACGAAACGGCCAGCATCCACGCTTACGGCGACACCACGCACACGTTCATTAACCGCGACCGCTACCGCGGGGTGTTCGCGCCGGGCTACCGGCCCATCGACCCGGAGCGCTACCAAGACAAGACCGCGCGGCCGGTCGGCCTCGCGGCCATCGACCACATGGTCGCCAACGTCGAAGAAGGGAAGATGAACGAGTGGGTCGGCTGGTACAACAAGATTCTGGGCTTCAACCAGCTCGTCTCGTTCGACGACAAGGACATCAGCACCGAGTATTCCGCGCTGATGTCCAAGGTGGTGCAGAACGGCACCGGGCGCATCAAGTTCCCCATCAACGAGCCAGCGAAGGCCAAGCGCCGCAGCCAGATCGACGAGTACCTGCAGTACTACGGTGGCCCCGGCATTCAGCACATCGCGCTCATCACCGGCGACATCATCAAGACCGTGCGCGCGATGCGGGCCAACGACGTGTCGTTCCTGCGCGTGCCCATGACCTACTACGAAACGCTGACGGCGCGCGTCGGCCCGATCCGCGAAGACCTGAAGGAGCTGGCCGACCTCGGCATCCTCGTGGACAAGGACGACGAGGGGTACATGCTGCAAATCTTCACGAAGCCGGTGGCCGACCGCCCGACGCTGTTCTTCGAGGTGATCCAGCGCCGCGGCAGCAAGAGCTTCGGGAAGGGCAACTTCAAAGCCCTGTTCGAGGCCATCGAGCGCGAACAGGAACTGCGCGGGACGCTGTGATTTTCGATTGCAGATTGGTGATTGACGATTGAAAGACTGCGCCTCTGCGTCCAGTAGAAACGAAAGGCATAATCACCAATCTGTGGTCTGAACATGACCCACGCCGACCAACTCGCCGCACTCCGCGCTGCTGATCCCGCGCTCGGCGCGCTGGTCGCGCCGCTGCGGAACCTCGAAGCGATTCTGAAGTGGGCACCGGGGTTCGGCATCGCGTTCGCGGGGATCGACCTCGTGCAGCAGGACGAGTACAGCTACGACCTGTACCTACCGCTGCCGGACGCGCGATGGCTCGTGTTCGGCGTGTCCTGATTCGGTGAACTTGCGGCGGTCGCCGTCTGGGATCACCGGCCGACTGCGGACGAACTGCTCGCCCGTCGCGTCGCGCTCGGTTGGAAGCCGACGTGTTCGTTGCTGAAGGAAGGGCCGACGGTGCTGGGCCACGCTTCTTCTTTATGTCGAACGTCGTAAGGTCGAAAGTCGTTACGTCACAGACTTCGACGCCGGCACTCTTCGACGTTACGACGTTCGACCTTACGACTTGGGACTTAGACCAATGCCACACTACCTCTCCCGCGGCAGCATCCCCCCAAAGCGGCACACCGCGCACCGCACGTCGCCGGGGTTCAAGAACGAGGGCATCTTCTACGAAGAGGTCATTACGACGCAGGGGTTCTCACGCGCGTATTCCAGTGCATACCACCTGCGCCCGCCGACGCGCGTGCGGCACGTCGAGGCCACCGGTACGCTCGTGGTGGAAGCGGCGGCCGTGCCCGAACTGCGGCACCACCACCTGAAGAGCGGCGCGATGCCGGCGAACGGCGACCCCGTGACGGGCCGCGTGCCGCTGTTCACCAATAGCGACGTGACCCTCTGGCGATGCCGGCCTTCTGAAAAGCAAGCCGAGCTCTACCGCAACGCCCTCGCGGACGAAGTGATCTTCGTTCACAAAGGGAGCGGGCGATTGCTCACGCAGTTCGGCGTGCTGCTGGTGAAGCCGTTCGACTACGTCGTTATCCCGCGCTGCACCACCTACAAGCTCGAAATGAACGCCGCCACGCAAGCCGACCTACTCGTGATCGAGTCCGAGGGGCAGATCAACATCCCACCCAAGTACCTGAACCACGACGGGCAACTGCGCCTCGGCGCGCCGTACTGCGAGCGCGACCTCCACGGCCCCACGGACCTGTTCGTCATCGACGAGGAGAAGGACACGCCGGTCCTCATCAAGGACGGTTCGAGGCTGACGCGCTACGTTCTCGCGAGCCACCCCTTCGACGTGATCGGCTGGGACGGCCTAGTGTACCCGTTCACCTTCAACGCGGACGACTTCGAGCCCATCACCGGAACAATCCACCAGCCGCCGCCCATCCACCTGACCTTCGAGACGTCTGGCTTCGTGCTCTGCACCTTCGCCCCGCGGATGCTCGACACGCACCCGGACGCGATCAAGGTGCCCTACGCCCACAGCAACGTGGAGAGCGACGAGGTGCTGTACTACGTGCGCGGCAAGTTCGGCAGCCGCCGCGGGGTCGAAGAAAGCTCGTTCACGCTACACCCCCACGGCATCCCGCACGGCCCGCACCCCGGCACCATCGTCGCCAGCCGCGACGTGAAGTGGACCGACGAACTCGCGGTGATGGTGGACACCTTCCGCCCGCTGTTCGTCACCAAGCAGGCCATGGAACTCGACGACCCCAAGTACCCGTACTCGTGGCTGGATTAGAGTAGCCCGCGCGCTCCGCGGCGGTTCTTCACAGCGCGCGAATTGGCAGAGGACCGTCGCGGAACGGCGGGCTACAATGCGGCCCATGTCATCGTCTCCCAAACCGGCCCCCCCCGAGCTGTTGCCGACACGCGCGCGGCTCCTCGTGGCCGCGTGGCTGTGCGGGCTGTCCGGCATTCTGTACCTCGACCGCATTTGCATGGGGCAGGCGGTCGTGCCCATCCAGAACGAACTCGGCCTCTCGAACTCGCAGATGAGCCTCGTGCTCATGTCCTTCACGCTCGCGTATGGGCTGTTCGCGGTGCCGGTGGGATGGTGGGCCGACCGCAAGGGGCCGCGCTCGGTGCTCGCGCAAATCGTCATGGCGTGGTCGCTCTTCACCGCGATGACCGGGGCAGCGACCGGGTTGCTCACGCTCGTGCTAACGCGGTTCCTGTTCGGCGCGGCCGAGGCCGGCGCGTTCCCCGGCGCGGCGAAGGTGATGGCGAAGTGGTTCCCACCCGCCGAGCGCGGTCGCGTGCAGGGCGTGATGCTGGCGTTCGCGCAGGTCGGCGCGGTCGCCGCGCCCGTCGCCACCGCGCGCCTTATCGAAGTCGCCGGCTGGCGCTGGGTGTTCCTCAGTTACGGCATCCTCGGTGCGGTGTGGGCGGTCGGCTTCTGGTTCTGGTTCCGCGATGACCCCGCGCGGCACAAAGGCGTGAACCCAGCGGAACTCGAACGCATCCGCGCCGAAGCGGAACCGCAGACGGATGACACCAACCCCGGCCCGGTGCCGTGGGCCGCGGTCGCCACGAATCGCGGCATCATCGTCCTCAGTTGCATCATGGTGTTCGGCGCGTTCTACACCTACTTCTTTTACTCGTGGTTCCAGAAGTACCTGAACGCCTCGCGCGGCATCGAGAACGTCGAAGCGGGCAACCTCACGTCACTCATCATGGGTTGCTCCGCGGTCGGGATGCTGTTCGGCGGCTGGCTCGCCGACCGGCTCTCGAAGTGTGCGGACCCGGTGCGCGCGCGGCGTGTCCTCGGCGTTAGCTGCTACCTCGTCGCCGCCGCGTGCCTGTTCCTCGGCATCCGCCAAGACGACGCGCTGGCGCTCGCGGCGCTGTGGGGGGTATCGTTCTGCGCGATGCACGTGACGCTGCCGAACTGGTGGTCGTGCGCGATCCCGCAAGCGGGCAAGCACACCGCGACTCTGTTCGCCCTCATGAACGGCCTCGGCGTGTTCGGCGCGCTGGTGTCGCAGGGCTTCGTGGGCGTCTTCGCCGACTGGCAGAAGGACCGCGGGCTGACCGGCCGCGCCGCGTGGGACCCGCTGTTCGACGTGTACGTGTTCGCGCTGCTCATCAACGCCGGCATGTGGTGGCTGTACCGCTGGACGCCGCTTCCCGACGCGCCGAAGGGGGACGAAAACGCCACATGGTAATCGACGTTCACAGCCACTTCTGGGAGTACCCCACGGACTTCACCGCGGACTTTCGCGAGCAGGCGAAGCGCGCGAAGGGCGGCACCGAGTTCGACCTGACCGTGCGCTACGAAGACTACGTGGCCGCGTGCCGCCTCCCGGTGCGCACGGTGGTCTTCGGCGGCAAGGCGCGGCGCTCCGGCGTGTGGGTCGATGACGCCCGCATCGCGCAGTATGTGAGCGCGCACCCGGACACGCTCATCGGCTTCTTGTCCGTCGATCCGACGCAACCCGGTTGGGAACGGGAACTGCGCGACGGGCACGAAGTGCTGGGCCTTCGCGGGATCAAGCTGCTGCCAATGTACGCCGGGTTCCGCCCAGACGACGAGATTCTCGAACCACTGTGGAAGTACGCGGCGAGGCACGCGCTCCCGGTACTGCTGCACACGGGCACGACGTTCGTGAGCCAAGCGCCGCTCGAATGCACGCTCCCGCGGCACCTCGACGCGGTCGCGATCCGCCACCCCGATGTGAAGATCATCATGGCGCACCTCGGCCACCCGTATGAGGGCGAGTGCGTCGTCACGATCCGCAAGCACTCGAACGTGTTCGCGGACATCAGCGCGCTGCACTACCGGCCGTTCCAGTTCTACCACAGCCTGATGCTGGTGCAGGAATACGGCGTCTGGGACAAGGTGCTGTTCGGCACCGACTACCCGTTCACGACGGTGAACGCCACGCTCGACGGCCTGCGCAGCCTCAACACCATGCTTGAAGGCACCGCCCTGCCCCGCCTGAACGAAGCCAAGATCGAAGCGCTGATTGCGCGCGACACCGGCGCGCTTCTTGGGCTGTAAGTAGTAGGCACACTCCGTGTGCCGTCGCTGTACCGCGCGGACTGCGACGGCACACGGAGTGTGCCTACTGCTTTCGTTCGGGTACACTGGATGACATCCGCCGGAGTACCGCTGATGCTGTTCCGCGTTCCGCCGCATCTCGCCCTCTGCGTTCTGCTCGTCACCACAGGGGACTTACGCCCCCCGCTCGCCAGTACCGCCGAGCCGAAGGCGGTGGACTTCGACCGCGACGTGAAACCGATCTTTGCAAAGCACTGCGCGTCGTGCCACGGGCCGGACAAGCAGAAGAGCGGCCTGCGCCTCGACCGCCGCGCCGACGCGCTGGCCGGTGGCGACGGCGGCGCGGTGATCGCGCCCGGCAAGAGCGCCGACAGCTCGCTCATCAAGCACATCATGTCCGACGATCCCGACGTGCGGATGCCGCCCAAAGGCCCGCGCCTCACGGCCGCGGAAGTCGCCACGCTGCGCAAGTGGATCGACGAGGGCGCGAAGGGGCCGAACGACGCGGTGAAGACCGATCCGGCCGACTGGTGGAGCTTCAAGCCGCTGAAGAAACCAGCAGTCCCCGTTCGCCGCGAGCCGCAGGTGAGCGCGCACCCCATCGACGCCTTCATCCGAGCCAAGCTCAGTGACAAGGCACTGTCACTCTCACAGGAGGCGGACCGCCGCACGCTGGTTCGGCGGCTATACTACGACCTGATCGGCCTGCCGCCGACGCCGGACGAGGTCGAAGCGTTCGTGAACGACAACGCCGCGGACGCCTACGAAAAGCTGGTGGACAAGCTGCTCGCCAGCCCACACTACGGCGAGCGCTGGGCGCGGCACTGGCTAGACGTGGTCCACTTCGGTGAAACACACGGCTACGACAAGGACCAGCCGCGCCCAAACGCTTGGCCCTACCGCGACTACGTCATCCGCGCGCTGAACGCCGACAAGCCGTACGCACGGTTCGTGCAGGAGCAACTCGCCGGCGATGTGCTGTTCCCCGGCACCGTGGACGGCATCGAGGCGCTGGGGTTCCTCGCCGCCGGCCCGTGGGACTTCATCGGCCACGTCGAAGTGCCCGAAACGAAGATCGACGGCAAGGTCGCGCGCCACCTCGACCGCGACGACTTCGTTTCCAACACGATGGGCACTTTCATGGGCCTGACGGTCCACTGCGCGCAGTGCCACAACCACAAGTTCGACCCGATCGCGCAAGAGGACTACTACCGGCTGCAAGCGGTGTTCGCGGCTATCGACCGCGCCGACCGGAGCTACGACACCGACCCGAAGGTCGCGACCCGCCGCGCGGAACTGGAAGCCCAGAAGAAGACCGCGACCGCGAAACTCGCTACGCTCGAAGGCGAAGCGCGGCAGAAGGCAGGCGCGGTGCTGGTCGATATTGATAAGCAACTCGCGGACGCGACCAAGCCCGCGAGCGCACCGAAGCCGGCCGAGTTCGGCTACCACTCTCAACTGTCGCCTCAACAAAATGTCAACAAGTGGGTTCAGGTCGATCTCAACGAATGTGTCAAATTGGAGCGCGTGATATTGAAGCCGTGTCACGACGACTTCAACAACATCGGCGCTGGTTTCGGCTTCCCAGTGCGGTTCAAGGTCGAGGTGAGCGACGATCCCACATTCAAGACGAGTGTAATACTCGCCGACGAGACCGCGAAGGACTTCCCGCCGTCCGGCATGGCCCCTTACACCGCGAAGGCCGACGGCAAAGCCGGCCGCTACATCCGCGTGACCGCGACGAAACTCGCCCCGCGCCAGAACGATTACATGCTCGCGCTGGCCGAACTCGAAGCGCTCGACGCGGACGGCAAAAACCGCGCGCTCAAGGCACCGGTGACCGCGCTGGATAGCATCGAAGCCGGTCCGCGGTGGCGCAAGTCGAACCTGACCGACGGCCTCGCCGCCCCCGGCCCGAAGCTGCCAGCGGCCGAACTCGCGAAGCTGACCGAACGGCGCGATTCGCTGCTGAAAAAAGCACTTGGCGAGAATGGCGTGGCGGACATCGCCGCGCACCGCGCCGAAGTCGCTGCGGCCGATGCGGAGCTTGCGAAGCTCTCGGGCTCGCGCCGCACCGCGTACATCGGCACCGTTCACACCGGGGGCGGGAACTTCGTCGGCACCGGCGCGAGCGGCAAACCGCGCCCGATTCACCTGCTGGCGCGCGGCGACGTGACTAAACCCGGCAAGCAGGTCGCGCCCGGCGCGGTCCCGGCCATTCCCGGCATTAACGGCAACTTCAACCTGCCGACGAGCCACACCGAGGGCGAGCGCCGCGCGGCGCTGTCGAAATGGATCACCGATGTCAACAACCCGCTCACATATCGCGTGATGGCGAACCGCGTGTGGCAGTATCACTTCGGTCGCGGCCTCGTTGATACGCCAAACGACTTTGGCAAGATGGGCCAACTGCCGACCCACCCGGAATTGCTCGACTACTTGGCGAGCGAATTGCGTGATCATCAATCGTTGAAGAAGCTCCACATGCTGATCGTGACAAGCGCGACCTACAAGCAATCGTCTCTATCAAACGAGGCCGGGGCGAAGATCGACGCCAACAACCACTATCTGTGGCGGCAGAACCGGCGGAAGCTCGAAGCGGAAGCGGTGCGCGACAGCATCCTCGCGGTCGCTGGCAAGCTCGACCTCACGCCCGGTGGCCCAAGCTTCCGCGACTTCGTCGTCGAGAAGCCGGAGCACTCGCCGCACTACCAGTACCACCTTCACGACCCCGAAGACGCGAAGGCCCACAGACGCGCCATCTACCGCTTCGTTGTCCGCTCCAAGCAACAGCCGTTCATGGCCGCGCTGGACTGCGCCGACCCGTCGCTCGCGGTCGAGAAGCGGAACCAGACGCTGACCCCGCAGCAGGCGCTCGCGCTGCTCAACAACCAGCTCGCGCTCGCAATGGCGAAGCACTTCGCGGCCCGCGTCGAGAAGTTGGGCACCACCGATGTCGAGCGCATCACGACCGCGGTACGTCTCGCGCTGGGCCGCGACCCGACCGCGAAGGAGCGCGACGCGCTGCTCGCGTATGCGAAACAACACGGCCTCGCCAACACCTGCCGCGTGATCCTGAACCTCAACGAGTTCGTGTTCGTGGACTGACGCATGGGAGCAATGATGAACCGGCGAGACTTCCTCTTCCACGCGGCCAACGGGTTCGGCGGCGTCGCGCTGGCGGCGATGCTCGACGCGGACGCGCGCGCCGATAGCAAGCTCCATCACAAGCCGAAGGCCAAGCGCGTCGTGCAACTGTTCATGGCGGGCGCGGCGTCGCACGTCGACCTGTTCGACTTCAAACCGGAGCTGGTGAAGCGGCACGGGCAGCCGTCGAACTTCGGCGAACACGTCGAGGCGTTCCAGAACGGCCTCGGCCCTTGGCTCAAGCCGGTCTGGGACTTCAAGCCGTATGGCAAGAGCGGCAAGCAACTGAGTGAGGTCGTTGCCCCGCTGGGTGACGTCGTCGACGAGATGGCGTTCGTTCACAACGTCGTCGGCAAGACCGGCGTTCACTCGCAGGGGACGTTGCTGCAAACAACGGGCTTCAACCGGCCCGGCTTCCCCGGCATGGGCTGTTGGGCGAGCTACGGCCTCGGCAGCATGAACCAGAACCTGCCCACGTTCGTGGTGCTGCCCGACCACCGCGGACTCGCCTCGAACGGCACGAAGAACTGGGACAGCGCGTTCCTGCCCGCACAGCATCAGGGGGCGGCAATCTACCCCGGCACGAAGAACCCCATCGAAGACCTGTTCCCCGACGAGCGGGCGAAGTTCGTGACGCGCGACAGTGACAAGGCCGGGATCGACCTGCTCTCGCAGCTCAATCGCGACCACGCGACCGCGCGGCCCGGCGACGAGAGGCTCGACGCGCGCATCAAGAGCTACGAGTTGGCCGCGAAGATGCAACTCGCCGCGCCGGAGGCGCTCGACATCTCGAAGGAGACGAAGGCCACGCTCAAGCTGTACGGCCTCGATCACGGCAAGGGCACGTTCGACAAGGAGATCAACCCGGTCGAAGAGACGGACTACTTCGGCCGCAAGTGCCTCGTGGCGCGGCGGCTGCTGGAGCGCGGCGTGCGGTTCGTGCAAATCTGGAGCGGCAACGACAACGGTTTCCCGCGGCGCAACTGGGACAGCCACGAGGACGTGAAGCGCGACCACGGCCCGCTGGCGTACGGCATGGCCCGCGGCGCGGCGGCGCTGATCGCGGACCTGAAGCGCCTCGGCCTCCTCGAAGATACGATCATCTTGTGGACGACGGAGTTCGGGCGGATGCCGTCCTCGCAGGGCGGCAAGGGCCGCGACCACAACCCGTACTGCTTCACGAACTGGCTGGCCGGGGGCGGCATCAAGGGCGGTATCTCATACGGCCCCAGCGACGACTTCGGGTACAAGCCCACCGACCGCAAGAACCCGACCGAAGTTTACGACATTCACGCCACGATCCTCCACTTGCTGGGGATCGACCATACAAAGCTGAGCGTGCGGCACAACGGGATCGACCGCCGGCTGACCGACGTTCACGGGCACGTTATTCACGAACTGATTCGTTGAGAAAGTGATCAATGCGCATCAAGCGAATCGCCGCGTGGCAAGTGGATTTGCCCCTGCACGAGGGCAGTTACAAGTGGTCCGGCGGGAAGTCGGTGTTGGTGTTCGATAGCACGGTCGTCGCTGTAGAAACGGACGCCGGCATTACCGGCTACGGCGAGGTGTGCCCGCTGGGTCCGGCGTACCTGCCCGCTTACGCTGCCGGCGTGCGCGCGGGGCTGAAGGAGCTCGCCCCGAAGCTGATCGGCGAAGACCCGACACAACTGGGCCGGCTCAACCGCACGATGGATGCGGCGCTGAAAGGGCACCCTTACGTTAAGTCCGCGGTCGATGTCGCGTGTTGGGACATTCTGGGAAAGCAAGCCAATATGCCCGTGTGCGCACTGCTCGGCGGGCGCTACGGCGACGACTTCCACCTGTACCGGGCGATCTCGCAAGAAGCGCCCGACGCGATGGCCGCGAACGTCGCCGGCTACCGCGCGGAGGGCTACCGGCGGTTCCAGCTCAAGGTCGGGGGCGACCCGGACACCGACATCGCCCGCATCAAGGCGGTGGCCGCGGTGCTGCAACCCGGCGACCGGCTCGTTGCCGACGCCAACACCGGCTGGCTCCAGCACGAGGCGATTCGCGTGTCGAAGGCCGTGCGCGACGTTGACGTGTACATCGAACAGCCGTGTTACACGTACGAAGAGTGCCGCGCCGTTCGCCGGCAGATCGATCAGCCGTTCGTGCTGGACGAAGTGATCGACGGAATCGACATGTTGATGCGCGCCCACGCCGACGGCGCGGCCGATGTCGTGAACCTCAAGATCAGTAAACTCGGCGGCCTGACGCGAACGAAGCAACTGCGCGACCTGTGCGTCTCGCTCGGCATCGGCATGACGCTCGAAGACAGTTGGGGCGGCGACATCGTCACCGCCGCCATCGCGCACATCGCGCACAGCACGCCCACCGAGTTCCTGTTCAGCTCGACGGACTTCAACAGTTACGTCACGCGCTCGGTTGCGGACGGCGCGCCGCACCGGAAGAACGGGCGGCTCGCGGCCCCGCTCGCGCCGGGGTTGGGCTGCACCCCGAAGCTAGCGGAGTTCGGCGCGCCTGCGGTTGACGTGTGCTGAGCTACTTCGCGGCCGGGGGCGCGCCCTCCAGCGCCTTCGCGACCTTCTCGAAGTCGAGCTTCTTCGCGACTTCGTCGAGTTCGAGGCCGGCGCCGCGCTGTTCGACGATCAGCACCTTGTCATCGGCCAAGATCACCACGAGTCGCTTGTTGACCGTGTCGAGCATCTCGGACTTCATGCGGTCCCACTGGTAGGCGGTGCGCTTGCTCACCTCCAACTTCTCGTACTTCGCCTTCTTCATCGCCTCGGCGGTGTACTTCACTTTGAACGCCGGGTCGTGCGCGATGGTGACCGTCAGCACCTCGAAGCGCCCGCCGAGCCATTCGTAGGTGGTGGCCTGCGAGTACGCCGCGGGCTTCTCGCCCTTCGCCACGACGGGCGCGGCGACCTTGCGCTCGAAGTTCTGCAGTTCTGGGAACAGCTCCGGCCACCCGCCGACCTTGTCGCCGGCGGCAACCGTGCACAAGGAAAGTGTAATCGCGGTGAACATCGAGAATCTCCGGGTTGGATGTTCTCTTGCCGGCCTCAGTCAGGCCGGCGCTCAGTGCGCCGTGTAGCTCCGGCCTCGCTGAGGCCGCCTACAGAGCGCGCCTCAAATCCACACTTTCAGCTTCGCCTTCAGTTCGGCCGGGAGCTTCGCGTCGACCAGCTTGCGGACCTCGTTCGGGTGGTACCGCGTGCTGTAGTGGGCCGCCACGATCAGCTCGTTCTGGAACCGCGCGGCGCGCTCGATGAAGTCGTCCATGTGCATGTGGCCGTACTTGTGGATCTTGTCGCGCCGGTGCGCGGCGCGGATGAAACTCATCTCGGTAATCAGCACCTTCGCGTCGAAGCACGCGGGGCAGGCATCGAGGCCCGCGGGCGATGTGTCGCCACTGTACGCCACCAGCGGGATGCGCACCTCGCGGGTGATCGCGGTGCCGCTCAACTTCAGGTCGCGAAGTTTGTCGCCCGGCAACCCGACGAACTCGTCCTTCAGCTTGTTGCGGCGCTCCCATACCACGAACCCGCGGCTCGGGATCGTGTGGACCGTGTTGAACACCGAAACGACGTGCTCACGCGACAGCTCGATCTCGTCGCCGGGGGAGACCGGGCGCAGGTCGGCGTGTTGCCGCCCGCGGTCGAGGCGCTGCATGATGAGGAGCAGTTTCTTCACGTCTTCGAGGCTCTCGGTCGGCACGTACACGACGGGCGGTTCCATCTTCATCATGCGGCGGCGCGCGACGTACACCGGCAGCGCGGCGATGTGGTCGAGGTGCGCGTGCGAGACGAACCAGTTCGGCGTGCCCATGAAGTCCCACGGCTGTGCGCCAAGGTCGAACCCCACCTTGAGTTCGGGCACGCGCCAGTAGCTCTGGACCGCGGCGCGCGACCAGCCCTCCACGGTCAGGCCACCGTGAACGTGAGTGAGGTACGGGGCGTTGTCCACCGGCCGATCGGCGTTCATCAGGCTCCTCTGGCAAACTGGGCAAGCGCGGGCGCTCCGTCTTATCGACACGAGACTGCGGGCGCGGTTCGGTTCGTGCCGATAGATGATGTGCGAGTCGGCGCGGGCGAAGTCAACACGCGACCCGGACCTGCGGTTGACGGCGCGCGGGGTCTCGGGCATACACCCGCCTACGGGCCGGGACAGGCGAGGGCACACGTGCGAACACAACTCTTGCGGCGGATCGGGGTTCTGGCACTGGCGCTCTTCACCGGGTCCGGGTCCGGTTGCGCCCACACGAATAACACCGAGCGCGGCGCGACCGCCGGCGGGTTGGTCGGTAGCGCGGCGGGCGCGATGGTCGGCGCGGCATCGGGCCGCCCGTTGGCCGGGGCCGCGGCCGGTGCGTTGATCGGCACCGCGGGCGGCGCGCTGGTCGGCAACGCCGCGGACAAGGAAGAGAAGCGCGCCAGCGACATCGCCCACGCCCAAGCGGTCGCTGAAGCCCGTTCGCAACAGCAGCGCATGGGCATTGCGGACGTGATCGGCCTCGCGCAAGGGGGCCACAACGATCAGGTCATCATCAACCAGATCCGCAACACGCGCAGCTCGTTCGACCTGACCGCGTCCGATCTCGACATGCTGAAAAACGCGGGCGTCTCGCCTCGGGTGATCGCGGAGATGCAGGCGTCGCGCCCGGCGCTCGCGCCCGCGCGCGTCGTGGTTCGCGAGACCGCACCGGTCGTTTACGAGTCGCCGCCGGCGGTCGTCGTGCGGCCCGCGCCGGTCGTGTACGTCGGCCCCGGCTATCACCCGCGACCGTGCTACGGGCCGGGTGTCTACTACGGTCGCCGCTGGTAAATCCAGTCGGACCGCGTTACTCGCGCGCCGCCCGCGGGGTTCCATGTGTGAACCCCGCGGGCGGCGCGCGTAAGTATTGCTGCTGCGCCACGCGGCCGTAAGCTAACGCTTCCCTCCCCACCCTGCCCTCCTGCAACCCCTCGGAGACGCTGCCTCATGACCTTGCGCATTCCCATGCTCGCCGGCGCGTTCCTGCTCGTGACCACCGCGACCGCCGCCGACTGGCCCCAGTGGCGCGGCCCGGATCGCACCGCGATTTCGAAGGAAACCGGCCTCCTCAAGAAGTGGCCCGCCGACGGCCCCCCGAAGGCATTCACCGCGAAAGGACTCGGCGGCGGGTACGGCTCGCCGGTCGTCGCGGGGGGCAAAATCTTCGGCGCGGGGAAAGAGGGCGGGAAGGAGTACGTCTGGTGTCTGAGCGAGAAGGACGGCTCCGAGGTGTGGAAGAAGGAGTTCGCCGCGCCCGGCAAGGTGGGCTACGACGAAGGCCCGCGCTGCACACCCACGTACCACAATGATCCCAAGATCGGCGCTGTGGTGTATGTAATCGGCGTCGGTGGCGATCTAGTGTGTGTGAAGGCCGCGGACGGCGAGAAGGTGTGGTCGAAAAACTTCGGCAAGGACTTCGGCGGGCGCATGATGTCCGGATGGGGGTTCAGTGAGTCGCCGCTGATCGACGGCGACAAGCTCATCGTCACGCCCGGTTCCGACAGCGCCGCCCTCGTCGCGCTGAACACCGCGACCGGCGAAACGATCTGGAAGTCGAGTATCGCCCGCTGTGGTGGTGCGGGCTACTCCTCGCCGATCAAGGCGACGCTCGGCAAGCTCAGCATGTATATCACCGTGATGGGCAAGTCCGGCGGTGTGGTCGCGGTCAACACCGCCGACGGCAAGCTCCTGTGGCAGTACGGGAAGATCGCCAACGGCACCGCGAACATCCCCACCGTGATCGTGCGCGACGACCTCGTGTGGGCCTCGACCGGCTACCGCGACGGCGGTTCAGCACTCCTCAAGATGACCGCCGACGGTGACAAGGTCTCGGTCAAGGAAGTGAAGTACTACGACCAGACGCTCCAGAACCACCACGGCGGCATGGTGTTGGTCGGCGAACACGTGTACTTCGGGGCCAACCACGGGCAGGGCTACCCGGCGTGCGTCGAGTTCAAGACCGGCGAGCAGAAGTACAAGGAAGCGAAAGGCGCGGGCGGCGGCAGCGGGTCGGCCGCGGTCGCCTATGCCGACGCGATGCTCTACTACCACTACCAGAGCGGGCACGTCGTACTGGTCGAGGCGAACCCCGAAGAGGTAAAGGTCGCGGGCGCGTTCAAGTACCCCGAGCCGAGCCGGGCCGCGAAGTGGGCGCACCCGGTCATCGCCAACGGCAAACTGTTCATCCGCGACCAAGACAAGTTGCACGTGTTCACCGTGAAAGTCGGCGCGGGCAACTAAGCACTGCGGCTTCGGCGTGCGGCTTGCGGAACACGGCTTTCGGGTTCCGCACGCCGCGCCGCTTCTTATACTGACACTTCTGCCGACCGGACCCACCTACCGCCCCTGCCCTTCTCGGAGCTGCTCGTATGACCCTTCGCGTCCCCCTCCTCGCGTGCGCGGTCCTGACCGCCGCGAGCGCCAGCGCCGCTGACTGGCCCCAGTTTCGCGGGCCGAAGCGCGATGGCGTTTCGACCGAAACCGGCTTGCTCACCGAATGGCCAAAGGACGGCCCGAAGCAGGTGTGGCGGGCCACGAACCTCGGCCTCGGGTACAGCACGCCCGCCGTCGCCAACGGCGTCGTGTACGGCCTCGGCACCCGCGAGACCGAAGACGGGAAGAAGAAGGACGGCGTGTGGGCGCTGAAGGAAGCCGACGGTGCGGAACTGTGGTTCACGCCCATCGACGACCCGCGCAACATCAACCAGAACAACGGGCCGAGCGGCACCCCCACTGTCGTCGGCGGGAAGGTGTACGCGGTCAGCAGCAAGGGCAAGCTCGCGCGCCTCGATGCCAAGACCGGCAAGATCGAGTGGCAGGTCGATTTCGTGAAGGACTTTAGCGGCAGCGTACCGAGCTGGGGCTACACCGAGTCGCCGCTGATCGATGGCGACCACGTGATTTGCACCCCCGGCCGCAAGAACACGCTCGTCGCACTGGAGAAGGAAACGGGCAAGGTCGTGTGGAAGGCCGAAGTGCCGAAGGGCGACGGCGCACACTACTCCTCCCCCATTGCTGTGGAGGTCGGCGGGCAGAAGCAGTACGTGCAGTTCGTCGGGGGCGGGATCGTGTCCGTGGGCGCGTCGGACGGCGCGTTCCTGTGGCGGTACGACGGCCCCGCCAACGGCACGGCGAACTGCTCGACACCGATCTTCCACGACGGTCACGTGTTCGGCGCGTCGTCCTACGGCAAGGGGGGCGGCCTCGCGAAGATTGAGAAGGCCGGTGGCAAACTGGCCGCTACAGAGGTCTACTTCGAGAAGCGGCTCCAAAACCATCACGGCGGTTTGGTGCTGGTGGACGGGTTCATGTACGGCGAGGCCAGCGGCAAGCTCGCGTGCATTAACTTCAAGACCGGCGAGATCGTCTGGTCCGCGCCGGGCGGGAGCGCGGGAAAAGGCTCCGTCACCTACGCCGACGGGCACCTGTACCACCGCAACGAGGGCGGCAAGCTCGTGCTGCTCGTCGAGGCAAACCCGAAGAAGTACGTCGAGAAGGGCCGGTTCGAGCAGCCCGACCGCTCGACGGGGCGCAACTCCGAGGCGTGGGCGCACCCGGTCGTCGCCAACGGGAAGCTGTACCTCCGCGACCAAGACAAGCTGCTGTGTTTCAACGTGAAGAAGTGAGGCCGAGGCGAGCGGGGGGCGTCAGCCCCCAGTTCGCGACGACCAGAAGAAATTGAACCACAGAGTCACAGAGGAAGATGATGAAGACAGGCCGAGAAGATGAGGACCGTGGTTTGAGTGCATCGATTTCATTCTCCTCTGCTCGTTGCCTTCCTCATCTTCCTCTGTGACTCTGTGGTTCGTTCTCTGTTTCTGGTTCACAGTGCGGCTCAACGAACAGGGGGCTGACGCCCCCCGCTTGCTTGTGGGTTCGCCTTGCGTTGCCGGCGGGTGCAGGCTATTCACCTGCTCTCGACCTGCGCCCGGCACAGGGACGTGCCACTATGACGGACCCCGCTCCGCCGTTCGACCGGATCGCGTTCGCCCGGCGCGTGCTGCGCGCCGAGGCCGCGTCGCTGGACGTAGTCGCGGGCCGGCTCGACGACGGGTTCGGCGCGGTCGCGGACGCCCTGTTTGCGTGCCGCGGGCGCGTTGCGGTCATCGGCGTGGGGAAGTCCGCGGATGTCGGCCAGAAGACCGTCGGGACGCTCAACTCGACAGGCACCCGCGCCTACACCCTCGACGCCACTCGCGCCGTTCACGGCGACCTCGGTAGTATCCACCCGGACGATGTGGCCCTGCTCCTCTCGCACAGCGGCGAGTCCGACGAACTCGTGCGGCTGCTCGGCCCACTCAAGAAACTCGCCGGCGCGGTCCTCGCAATTACCAGCAGCGACACGAGCACGCTCGCCCGTGCCGCGGACGCGGCCATCATCTACGGCCCGATTACGGAAGCGTGCCCGCTGGCGCTCGCGCCCAGCACCAGCACGACGGTGATGCTCGCGCTGGGCGACGCGCTTGCGTTCACGCTCTTAGAACAGCGGCAGTTCACCGCCGACGAGTTCGCGCGATTCCACCCGGCCGGGGCGCTGGGCCGGAAGCTCGCTCTCGTCTCGGACTGGATGCGCACCGGCGACGAGCTGCGCGTCGCCCCAGAAACCGACACCGTGCGCGAGGTGTTCGCGAAGGTGCGGCACGGCGGCCGGCGCACCGGCGCGATCATGTTGGTCGGGGCCGACGGCCGGCTCGCGGGCCTGTTCACCGACAGCGACCTCGCGCGCCTGTTCGAGAACCGCCACGACGACGCCCTCGACCGGCCCGTTTCTGAAGTGATGACCCGCACCCCGGTCGTGGTCGCGCCGGGCGCGCGCGTGACCGCGGCGCTCGACGTCCTCAAGGCCCACAAGTTTAGCGAGGTCCCGGTGGTGGGCGCGGACGGTCGCCCCCTCGGAATGCTCGACATAACCGACCTGATCGGACTCGACCCCGCGCCCGGGGTGGCGGAATCGCGCCCGACCCTGCGCCTGATCGACCGGAAGAGCGCGTAAAGTGAATCACCTCGACCTCGCGGCCCGCGCCGCGGCAATCGAACTTTTGGTCCTCGACGTAGACGGCGTCCTCACCGACGGGAGCGTGATCTACGCCGACGACGGGAGCGAGCTGAAGCGGTTCCACGTCCGCGACGGGTCGGGCTTGAAGTTGTGGCGCGCCGCGGGTAAGCGGGCCGCGATCATCTCCGGGCGCAAGTCGGTGGCCGTAGAGCGCCGCGCCGCGGAACTGGGCGTCGCCCCGGTTTTGCAAGGGCGCGACGACAAGCCGGCCGCGCTCGCGGAGGTGCTGGCCGCGACCGGGCTTCGCGCGGAGCAGGCGTGCGCGATCGGCGACGACTTGCCGGACGTGGGCCTGTTTCAGAACTGCGGGCTGGCGATCGCGGTCGCCGATGCGTGCACCGAGGCGCGGGCCGCGGCGCACTACGTGACCGCCGTACACGGCGGCCGCGGGGCCGTGCGCGACGCAATCGAGTGGCTGCTCAAGCTGACCGGGCGCTGGGACGAACTGACCGCGCGTTAGAGCCACGAACCGAAACGAGGCGTGAGCGGTGCTGACCCCGCGGCGGACCCTGATGCTGCTCGCCGGCTTCCTGATCTTCGGGGCCGGGTACGCCGTGTACGCGCGCGCCCTCGGCTGGCTCGACGGGCTCCCGCAACTGCCCGACGCGATGCTCGTACACGGGGAAGGCGAGTTCCGCCCCCCGGTCCTCAACGAGTCACCCACCCAAGTGCGGCTGACCGATGCGTTCGGCCCGAAAGCGCCCGAGACCGATTACGCCTACTACCCGAACCAGTTCTCGTTCGTCCAAGGTGACTCGATCGTGGTGCTCGCGTCGGGCCCGGTGCCGAGTAACCCGAACTCGCACCGCGTCACGCTCTCGCCGTTCAGCCTCGCGGTCTTCTCCAAGCCACGCCCGCTGCACGTGCGCTTGGCGGGCGAGGTGCCCGAAATCACAACGATCCACGCCGATAAAGCGGTTCTGGAGTTCGACCAGAAGCTGCGCAGCGCGAACGACATGAAGACCGCAAAGCTGCTGCGGCTCGAACTGGTCAGCGACTTCGCGCAGACGTTCGACGACCCGCGCCGCGGCACCATCCAAATTACCAACAACCAGCGCACCGCGGACCGCTCGCGGCACCTGACGATCCGCACCGCCGGGCCGATGTTCTACCGCGACGCGAAGGCGACCGCCGGCACGCCGGCCGCGCAAGGCCCGGACCTGTGGACCGACGCGCCGTTGGAGATCGTGGACCGCCAGAACCTGCCTCGCGCGATCGGGGCCGACCCGCCGGTCGCGGCGGCGACGAAGAGCGCCGACGCGCGCGTCCCGACCGCGGTCGCGGACATCATCGCCGCCCGCCGCGCGCCGCCGCCCACCGTGACCGCTATCGGGATGCGCGTGTACCTCGACCCGCCGCCCGCGCCCGGCCAACCAAAGCCGAAGAAGTCGAACAGCGGCGGCCCGCTCGACGGGGTGCGCCGCATCGAGCTGTTGGAGCGGGTGCTCGTCCACCTGTGGATCGACAACGGCACGTCGCCAATCGGCGCGCCGGCCCCGGCGGGCGCGCCGGCCCCATCCCCGTCGAACCAACTCGCCCTCACCCCGCCCCCGGCGGCGATGGCCGCGCTGACCGGCAACGTGGGTACCGGCGCGTACACCGCGCGGCTCCTCAACCGCGCGCTCCTCCAGATCGAGACCCGCGGCCCGTTCGCCTACGACGCCGAAAAGGGCGTCGCCCGGTTCGACGTCGTCCCGCACTCGGACCCTAGTTTGCCGAACGACGTGCAGGTCACGAAGGTACCGGCGCGCGGCGGCACGAGCGCGCTCTACAGCCAAGTGCTGGAACTGGAGATGAACGGCGGGGCGACCGGCGCGAGCCGCCCTGCCAACGCCCCCGCGTTCAAGCGGCTCCACGCGTGGACCTACACCGCCGGGCGCTACCTCACTATCACCTCGCAGGACGACGCAACCGAGGCCTACGGCCAAGACCTGTCGCACGAGCAGGCCACCGGGCGCACTGCGCTGACCGGGTCGCCGCTGTATGTGGTGCAGAGCCGGAACGTGCTGGCCGCGGGCGCGCCGCAGCGCCCGGCCACGCTCAGCAGCGAACCGGGACCGGGGCCGGACCGCAAGGCCGTCACCACCGTGCGCGGGCCGGGGCGCGTCGAACGGATCGACGCCGCGACCAACGCCCCCACGTTCACCGCCAGTTGGGAAACCTCGCTCGTCCAGTCGCGCGAGGTCATCAACGGGCGCGAACAAGACCTGTTCACGTTCACCGACCGCGCCGCGTTCGAGGACGTAAAGGCCGACTACTGGCTCAAGGGGGACGTGCTGAAGTTGTGGCTGGAAGGCGGCGGCGACCGTGGGCCGCAAGTCGCGGACGCGAACCCCGCGCAGGGCGGGCAGGCACGGCCGTCGCGCCTCACGGCCATCGGCCAAGTCACGAGCCACTCGACCGATTACGACATCGACGAGACCGAACTGCTCAACGTGTTCTTCAGCGAGCCGAAGGGCGGCGGGCCGGTCGTGCCGGTCCCCGCGCGCCCGGCCCCGACGCCCGTGCCCGCGGTCGCGCCGAAGATCGCCGCAGCGCCGCCACTGACCCCGCCCACGCAGGTCGCGGTGCCGAAGGAGCAGGAGAAGGGCAAGCCGCCGTACAAACTCCGCGCGCGGACCATTAACGCGTGGCTGACGCGCGTCCCGGCCCCGCCGAGGGCCGAGACGCCGAAGGCCGACGAACCGGCTATGAAGTACCAGTTCGACCGCGCGCGTTGCGAGGACAATGTCAGCGTACACCAAGACCCCGTCGACCGCACGAAGCCGCGCGGCACCGACGTACTCGGCCGGTTGCTGCTCATCGACGGTTCCGCGGACGGCAGCAAGCTGACCGTGTACGGTTGGCCGAACCGCCCCGGCGAACTACACCAAGAAGACATGTCGCTGATCGGCCCGGACATCGAGCTCGATCAGGTTCACAACACGGCCCGCGTGAAGGGGCGCGGCGCGCTCACGCTCCCGACCGGCAGCGACTTCGCCGGCGGCGAGCTGGCGCAGTCCGAGGTCGTCGTGATCCATTGGCGCGACTCGATGACGTTCCAAGGGGCGAAGAAATCCGCGGAGTTCGTGGGCAAGGTGTCGGCGCGACAAGGGGAATCGTGGGTGCTGTGCCACACCCTGAGCGTGAAGTTCGACCGGCCCATCTATTTCAACAGCGAGAAGCGAGCCGCGCTCGCGCCCAAGCCCATTAACCCGAACGACCCGAAGGGGTCGAAGAAAGAGGAGCCGAAGCCGCGGATCGACACGGTCAACTGCTACCCGGCCGCGGCCGATTCCGCCGACGACAAGAAAGAGTTGTACGTGACATACAACGAGGTCGCGTTCGACAAGAGCGGGAAGATGATCCGCTCGCAGCAGCTTTCGGCGCAAGAACTGAAGATGGAGGCGCAGGCCCGCGAAGGGCCCGGGGGCGAACCGTTCCAGCGCGTGACCGCGGACGGACCCGGCGTGCTCCGCGTCTGGCAACCCGGTGACAAAGAGCCCGGGCCCGCGCCGAAGGACCCGACCCCGAAGACCACGACCCCCGCACCGAAGGGCGACGACACCGAGATGCGTCTCACCGTCGTCACGTTTCGCGGGCGCATGGTGGCCGTGGACAAAGGGAAGGTACTCCAGAAGGCCACGTTTGAGACGAGCGTCGAGGCCGTGAGCGTGCCGGCGGAGTCGCCCACGCTCGAGCTCCAGCGGCACCGGCTCCCGGCGGGGGCGATGATGCTCAAGTGCGACAAGGAGCTGATCGTGTGGACCCACCGGAAGCCGAACGGTCCGCCGGCCCAACGGCTCGACGCCTACGGCAACGCGTACCTGCGCACCGACGAACACGAGGGGTGGGGCGAGAGCATCTCGAACGACGGGAAGGTGTCCGTCCTGAGCGGGAGCGACGCGATTGCCGCCCGGATCGCCAACCGCTTCAACCGCGGCACCGACTACACCGGCAAGAAGATCGTATACGACCGCGGCTCCGGGTCCATCAAGGTGATCGAGAGCTTCGGCGGCACGCTGGGAAAGTGACCGGCGACCAAAGGCTCATTACTTCTTCCCGGTGCAGGGCTTCGCCATGACCGCGATGATCAGCTGCTCGCCGGCCTTCGTCTTGTGCGGCGTCACGACTGGGAAGAACTTCTCGCACGTGCAGGCGTAACTCACCGCGTCCATACCGGGCGGGTACAGCGTCAGCGTGATGCGCCCGTTCTCGTCTTTGGACGCGTTCACGCGCACGCGCAGGGTCTGCTTGTCCGTCAGGTTGATGGCCGCCACCTCACCCACGGGGATCGACTTGCACTCGGTCGCGACCAGTTTGAACCCGGTCAGCTTCGAGTCGCGCTTCTGAACCCCTTTCGCCAGTTCCTTCAACTTGGGATCGACGACCGCGTTCTGATCGGTGGCGAGCACGATCACGACCGTGACGCTGACCAGTTTTTCGTCGGTCGCGCACGGGGCGGCGTAGAGGAACGTGGCGAGAACCAATGAGGTCATGGAGTCACCGGGGCTTGGCGGCGAAGACCATTGGCACGTCACCCGGGGAGATGATGACGCTGGGCCAGTTCGGGTTCGGGTCGTCAAGTTCGACGTCGCCCGCCGAGGCGAACGAGAGTGCGGTCGGGAGCGGAGCCGCGCCCACCGGGAGCCACCCGTCGCCGGGCGCGCGGTGGATCACCACGTCGTCGTGCGCGGCGACCGGCAACGGGTCCGGTTCGGGTCCGGGTGCCGGCAACACCGCGGGCGGGGCGGGCGCGGGCTTCGCCACCTCCGGCGCGCGCGTGTTGGGGGCCAGCAGCGCGACGGCGACGCCGGCGAGGAGTCCGGCGGCAATCAGCCCCACGACCGCGGCGCGCCA
>VGZJ01000020.1 GCA_016872595.1 Planctomycetota bacterium | reverse complement strand
GCGAGGGGAGCGATTACGACGACGCGTAGTCCACGGCGATGGCGCTCCAAGCGCTGGTGGTCGCGCGCAAGGCCGGGATCGAGGTGCCGAACGAGCTGACCGACAAGGGCTTCGCCTACCTGACGCGCGCCACGAACGCGCAGGGCGGTGTGATCTACACGCTGAGCGGGGGCGCGGTGCCGCGCGGCAACGACGGGCAGCCGGGGCTGAGCGCGCACGCCGCGGCCGGCGCGCTGCTCCTCGACGCGCGCCCGGCCCGGTTCTCCCAGTGGGTGGGGAACTCCGGGGTCGCCATTAACCCGCCGCAGTATTACGCCTCCCTGAAGCAAGGGGGCGGCGTGTACTCCCTCGCGGGGTTGGTCCCCCTCGCGCGCGTGGCCTACGCGCTCGGCGAAACCGGGCACAAGAAACTCGACCCGAACGTCGGCGCGGCGGCTCTGCTCCGTTGGTCCGAGGTCCGCGCCCCGCTGTACAAGGTACTCAAAGACACACAGAAGAAAGACGGCAGTTGGGACGAGATCAGCTTCGGCCCCGCGTACTACAGCGCGCAGGCGCTCATCGTGCTGCAACTCGAAAACGAAATGCTCCCCGCGTTCGCCCGCTGAGCCGATTTTTGTAGGTCGCGGTCGAGCGAGGCTCTGCGAGCGATGCCCGACGGCCCGCGAGCAATACTTATCCCGCTTGCGTGTCTTTTCGCCCTGAACGGGCGGACTTACTCAGCCCCGGGCAACGGCCGAGTAGCCAACGGTTCCTTGTCGTGCGTCCTGTAGGGACGCGCCTCGGGAGCGCGTCCCTACAGGACGCAATGACGTCGCCGCACCACCCCGGCAGTTGGTCGGGGCGGAGGAAGCCCGCCCCTTCAGGGCGAAGACAGCCTCTGGCAGAACCGCATGGCCTTCTGGCCTTCTGGCCGTCGGGCCTCGCTCGACCGCGACCTACAAAACGGCCCTTCACGATTCCTTCAATTCGCTTGCTTTCGGCGCGCGGGCCGGGAAGAATACCCACAGTTTCACGGACCGACCGATCATGTTCATCTTCCCCGCGATTGACCTCCTCGACGGCCGCGCCGTGCGGCTCCGCCAAGGCGATTATTCACAGCAGACCGTTTTCAGCGACGACCCGGCCGCGGTCGCGCGGCAGTGGGCCGCGCTCGGCGCGGACCGCGTTCACGTCGTCGATCTGGACGGCGCAAAGGTCGGTCGGCCGGTGAACGGCCCCGTGATCCGCAAGATCGTGGAAGCGGCTGGGGTGCCGGTGCAACTCGGCGGCGGGCTGCGCACCGACGCCGACCTCGCCGCGGCGTTCGACTGGGGCGTGCGCTGGGCGGTGCTCGGCACGCGCGCCTTGCGCGACCCGGACTGGGTGCGCGCGACCGCGCACCGCTACCCCGACCGCGTCGTCCTGGGCGTGGACGCGAAGGGCGGGTACGTCGCCACCGAGGGCTGGCTCGACGTGTCGCAGGTGCGGGCCGTCGATCTGGCGCGCCGGGTGTGCGACGCGCCGCTGGCCGCCGTCGTGTACACCGACATCGCCAAAGACGGCATGATGAGCGGGCCGAACTTCGAGGCGCTGGTCGAAATGCGCGACGCGGTGCCGCGGCCGGTGATCGCCAGCGGCGGCGTGTGCGCGCTGGGGCACGTGCGCCGGCTAATGGCGGACCGCATCCCCGGCTGCATCATCGGCCGCGCGCTCTACGAAGGGGCACTGGACTTGGCAGAAGCACTGGCGCTGGCGCGCGCGCCGGGGGCTCTCGGCTAACAGGGGCGCAGACGCGCCCGACCTCTCTCCCTAGGAGTCTCACATCATGGCCGTTAAGCACTTGGTCGAGAACGTTCGGGACATTGCACTGGTGGGGCACCGGGCCGCGGGCAAGACGAGCCTCGCCGATGCCCTGCTGTTCGAGGCCCACGCCGTGGACCGCATGGGCAGCGTGGACGACGGCACCTCGGTCGCGGACTTCGACGATGAGGAACACAAGCACCACTTCTCCATCGATACCCACGTTTTACACGCGGACCACGACGGCAAGCACCTGAACATTCTGGACGCTCCCGGCTCGCCGGACTTCATCGGGGCCGCGCTCGAGGCGCTCGCCGCGGTCGAAACCGCGGTCGTCGTCGTCTCCGCCGCCAACGGCGTGGAGATGAACACCCGCCGCATGTTCGCCGAGGCCACCGCGCTGAACCTGTCGCGCGCCGTGGTCATCAACAAACTGGACGGCGAGAAGGTGGACCTGCCGGCGCTGGTGGAGTCGATCCGCGCGAGCCTCGGCAAACAGTGCGTGCTGTTCAATGTACCGGATCAGACCGGCCCGGACTTCTCGCAGGTGTACTGCCTGCTCGACCCCGCCACCAAGATCCCGGCGACGTGCCCGGTCGACGTGAACGCGGCGCGCGCGCAGCTCATTGAGGCCGTCGTCGAGGCCGACGAAACACTGCTCGAAAAGTACCTGAGCGAGGGCGCGGTGACGGTGTCCGAACTGGAGGCCGACATCACCCGCGCGATGGACGCCGGCACGCTCGTCCCGATCTTCTGTACGAGCGCGAAGAAGGACAAGGGCGTGAAGGAGGTGCTGGACGCGCTCTCGCGGTACGGGCTGTCGCCGAGCTTCGCGGCCAAGCGGCTCGCCGGCCTTCAGGTCAGCGCCAACGGCACCACGCACCAACTGCAACCGACCGAGCAAGAGGAGTTCGTGGCCCAAGTGTTCAAGGTGGTGAACGACAAGTTCGTCGGGCACCTGAGCTTCATCCGCGTGCTGGCCGGCAAGTTGCAGCACAACCACAACGTCGTGAACCTGCGCAGCGGGCAGACGCTCCGCGTCGGCCACCTGCTGGAAGCGCAGGGCAAGAGCACGGCGCAGGTCCACGAAGTCGGGCCGGGCGACATCGTCGCCATCGCGAAGGTCGAGGGGTTGGAGATCGGTGACACCATCGCGTACACGAACCACGCGCCGAAGCTGCCGCTGCCGCACTTCCCCACGCCCATGTACGGCCTCGCTATCGAGCCGAAGACGCGCGGCGACGAGCAGAAGATCTCCGTGGGCCTGCACAAGCTCGCGTCCGAAGACCCGACCGTGAAGGTGACGCACGACGCCCAGACCCACGAGCTCGTGATCAGCGGCGTGAGCCAACTGCACTTGGACATCATCCGCGAGCGCCTGAAGGCCCGGTTCGGGGTCGAGGTGAACACGAAGGAGCCCAAGATCCCGTACCGCGAGACGATCACCGGGGACGGCGCGGGCGACCACAAGCACAAGAAGCAGACCGGCGGGCGCGGCCAGTTCGCCGAGGTCCACCTACGCATCTTCCACCTGCCGCGCGAGATCAAGACGCTGCAGCAGTGCGAAACGGAGTTCGCCAACAAGAGCAAGTTCGAGAAGCTGCGGAGCGTCCACTACGACCCGGCGTTCAACTTCGCGTTCATCGACCACATCGTCGGCGGCACGATCCCGAACAACTTCCTCCCGGCCATCGAGAAGGGCTGCAAGGAGATGCTGGAGCGCGGGGTGCTGGCCGGCTACCGCATCCAAGACTGCGCCGTGGAAGTGTACTTCGGGAAGTACCACGACGTGGACTCGTCCGAAGCGGCGTTCAAGACCGCCGGCCGGCTCGCGTTCAAGAAGGCGTTCCTGAGCGCGCGCCCGTCGCTGCTGGAGCCCATCGTGAAGCTGGAAATCACGGTGCCGAGCAAGTACACGGGCGCGGTGCTGGGCGACCTGCCCACGAAGCGCGCGCACGTCGAGAACCAAGACAGCCTGCCGGGCGACATGACCGTGATCTACGCCCGCGCGCCGCTGGCAGAGGTGGCCCGCTACGCGGCCCAACTCGGCGGCATGACGCAGGGCACCGGCTCGTACTCGATGGAACTGAGCCACTACGAGACGGTCCCCGCCGTCGTGCAGCAACAGATCGTGAGCAAGGCCGCACTGAAAGACGACGAGGACGAGTAGGATTTTTGATTGCAGACTATTGATTGCCGATTGAATGGCAAAGACGCCTGCCACGGCGCGGGCTTACTGCCGTTCAATCGGCAATCAATAATCTGCAATCAAAAATCGCCGCAACGCACCGCGTCGATACTCCTAGCAACACCTTTAACGTTCCAAGCCAGCCACCGGGAACCCCGCATGAACGCGGTCTACGACTTCTTCATCAAAGAGTGGTACTTCTCGATCCCGCTGGTCATCATGTCGCTCATCGCGGCGGCGCTGGTGATCTGGCGGGTGCTGCTGAACAACACCGCGAACACGGACCTCGACGACTTCCTGCCGCACTTCCAGCGCACGCTCCGCAAGGGCGGGGTGAAGGCCGCGGTCGCCGCGTGCAAGGAGGAGAAGGGGCTGATCCCCAGCCGCCTGTTCGTCGCCGGCCTCGAGGCCGCGGACCAAGGCGCGGCGGCCATGCGCCGGAGCATGGCGACCGAGAACGAACTGGAGATCGTGCCGCGGTTGCACTTCCTGCTGGCCCCGATCCTCGCCATCGCCAAGATCGCCACGATGGTGGGGCTGTTCTTCACCGTCATCTCGATGATCAACACGTTCAACGCCATCGGCGAGGGCGCGAGCAGCGGCAAGGCGAAGGAGATCGGCGGGCACGCCTCCAAGATCGGCCTCGCGCTGTTCGCCACCGCGCTCGGCCTGTTCACGGCCATCCCGCTGGTGTTCAGCCACGTGCTGTTCAAGGAGTGGATCACCAAGTTCGAGATCAAGGTGAAAAGCTCGTCGCACAAGCTCATCACGCTCGTGACCAATTACAAGAAGGACCCCGCGCTACTCGACGAGGAAGAAGAAGGTGACGTGGAGGAGGACGACGACGGCAAGAACAAGAAGAAGGGCACGCTCAAGAAAGGCGCGAAGAAGGGCTGACCTTTCCCAACTAGCGGGCGACCCGAAGGGTCGCCGGAGCGCCGATGTCCATCAAGCCGCCGCGGTCGTTCGACGTGTGGTTCGTGACCGCGAACACGGTCTACAAGGCCGTGCCGTACAACGTGGTCGCGGACTGGACCCAACAGGGCCGGCTCGCGGGGCCGGACATGGTGCGCCCCAGCGGCACCAGCGATCCGTGGGTGCGCGTCGCCGATCACGAGTTGCTCATCGACTTCCTCCCGCGGCCCGCGGCGAAGGTCGCGCCCGCGGCGAAGGCCGGCGCGTTCGGGGCCGGCAAACCGCCCGCCGCCGACGTACCCACGGCCGAAGTTCTGGGCGAGACCGCGCCGGTCGAACTGCCGGACCCGGAGCCGCGCCGGGCCGCGCGCCGGATCGAGGACGACGACGAAGTCGACATGATCCCGCTCATCGATATCAGCATGGTGCTGCTGGTGTTCTTCATTATGATTCAGGCCGCCGGCGCGCTCGCCCCGGTGGACGTGCCGGAGATGAAATACGCCGGCGAGTTGAAGGCCGACCCGGAAGCGATCACGATCACCATCGAGAAGAAGAACACCGAGGACGTGTACTACTCGGTGCGGATCGGCCCGGCCGCGCCGCTCCCGAACCACGACCAGTTGCCGACCCCGGAGGCGGCGATCAGCGCCGTGCGCGACGCGCTCCGCGGAGTGACGCGCCCGCCGGAGGTGCGCATCGCGTGCCGCCGCGACCTGCCGCGCGAGCGCGTGTACGAGTTGCGCCGCGAGCTCGAACCGCTGCGCAAACAGGGGACGATCAACTCCACGCTGGCCACCGTGGTGGAGGCACCGGACAAATGAGCGCGTGGCTCGTGCGACAGGAAGGCACCACGAAGACCTACGCCCTGCCGACCGAGGGCGCGGTGATGACCGCGCTGCGCGACGGGAACTTCGTGCCCGCCGACGAGGTGAAGGGCCCGGGCGACCCCGACTGGCGGCCGTTCGACTCGCACCCGACGTTCGCCGAGGCCGCGCTCGACCTCGAACCCGAACCCGACGAGGCCGAGGACGACACGCACCTCGACATGAACCCGCTCATCGACGTGTGCCTCGTGCTCCTCATCTTCTTCATCCTCACCATCACCTACGCGACCCTCGAGCGCGCGCTGAGCGTGCCCGAGGACACCGCGGACGACAAGGCCGCGCAGAAGGTCGAGATGAAGGACATCAAGGACCGCGTGTTCCTCGTCATCGTGAAGATGGACGGCGAGAAGGCGGTCATCAAGATCGGGCCGCAGGGCGCGCTCAAGGACGTGCCCCACGACAAGGAGAAGATCTTCAAGGAGATCGAGACGATCATGACCACGACCGGGCGGCGCGAGATGGTGCTGGACATCGACCGCGACGTGCCGTGGGGCGTCGAGACGGACGTCCTCGACGCCGCGAAGGGGAACAAGATTCACGACATCATCAACAACCAGCGCCCGCGCCGCGGCGGGTAGGGGGCGCTACTTCGCGGCCCACTTCCACACGGTCAGCCCGGTCAGGTCGCGCACGAACACCTCGTCGCCGCACACCGCGACGTGGGCCCACGTCTCCGCGTCGGCGACCTTGCGCTTGTCGAGCAGTTCGAACTCCTTCGCGTTCGCCTTCAGCAGGAACAGGATGCCGCGGTTGTCGAGCGCGAGAATCTGGTTCTTGTTGGCGACGAGGCTCCAGTAGTCGCCGAAGCGGTCCTCGCTCCCCCACGCCTCTTTGCCGGTCTTCACGTTTACGCACACGAGGCGCTTGTCTTTGCCAAGCAGGTAGGCGTGATCGTCCACGACCACGGGCGTGCTCATGTTGCCCTCGTAGCGGAAGGTCCACGCGTCGCTGGTTTCGTACTTGCCGCCGGCACTCGATAGCTTCAGCAACCGTGTGTTGCCGCCGTAGGTGCTGGTGAAGATGCCGTCGTCGCCGACCGCGATGGGGGTGAGGATGTTCATCCCGCGGAAGCTCGGAATCTCCTTCGTCCACAGTTCCTTGCCGGTGCCGCGGTCGAGGCCGGCGAGCTTGGCGCGCGTCTGCACCAGTAGTTGATCGGTGCCCGCGAGCTTCGCGAACACCGGCGACGAGAACGCCGACCCCATCATGCCGCCGCCGTCCTTGAGCGCGCGCCACAGCACCTTGCCGGTCTTCTTGTCCACCTTCGCCACGCTCCCGCCGGCCTGCACGTACACGCCGGTGTCGTCGACGAGCGGCGAGCACACGAACCCGAAGTCGGGCGACGGCGCGCTGAACTCCTTCACGAAGTCGAGCCGCCACAGTTCCTTCCCGGTGCCGCCGTCGAGCGCGACGAGCACGTCCTTGATCCCGGCGACGAACAGTGTGTTGCCATCGTAGGCCGGGGTCGAGCGGATCCACGCCCCGTTTTTGGCCGCGAAGAACGGCACCGTGATCGAGCCGTCCCAACTCGCCTTCCACAGTTCCTTGCCGGTCTTGCGGTCGTGCGCCGTCACCACTTCCGTCTTCTTGTCCACGGTCTGGGTGGTGAACACGCGGTCGGCCGCGACGACTGGGCCGGAGTAGCTGGGGCCGAGTTTGTCGATTCGCCAGAGCTGCTTGAGTGCGGCGGCGTCGAGCTTGTCGGGCCACGCCGGGCCGGTCACGGTGCCGTCGCGGGCCGGGCCGCGCCACTGGGGCCACGTGGCCGGTTCCGCGGCGACACCACCGGAAGCGAACAGGAACGTGAGGGCGAGCGCGCGAAGGGGGATCATGCGAGTCCTGAGTTTTGGGAACGGGCCAGCCTTTTGAATACGCCGCGCGCCGCGGTACGGATTCAGGATTTTCGCCCGCTCAGTTCGGCTTGACAGCGCGCGGCCCGATTCGCGACCATCTGCGCCGGGGGAAGGAGTCTCGCCCGGTCCACGGACGGATGGGGAACGTCACGCATGTCGGACACACTTTCCGCGCTGCGCGCGCGCGTCCAGAACAAGACCGCGACCGTCGGCGTCATCGGCCTCGGCTACGTCGGGCTTCCGCTCGCGCGGGCGTTCGCCGCCGCCGGGTTCCGCGTCCTCGGCTTCGACATCGATAGCGCGAAGGTCGAGAAACTGAACGCCGGCAAGTCGTTCATCAAGCAGATTCCCGACGCGACCGTCGCCGAGATGCGCGCCAAGGGGTTCGAGGCGACCGACCGCTTCGAGCGCCTGAGCGAGCCGGACGCGATCCTGATCTGCGTGCCGACCCCGCTCACCGAGGCCCGCGAGCCGGACCTGACGTACGTCGTGAACAGCGCGAACGCCATCTCCGCGCGGCTGCGCCGCGGGCAACTCGTCATCCTCGAAAGCACCACGTACCCCAGCACGACGCGCGGCGTGATGCTGCCCGTACTGGAGCGCACGGGCCTGACGCCGGGCACCGACTTCTTCGTCGCGTTCAGCCCCGAGCGCGAAGACCCCGGTAACCCGACGCACTCGGTCAGCCACATCCCGAAGGTCGTGGGCGGTCTCGACGACGCCAGCGGCGACGTGGCCTGCGCACTGTACTCGGCCATCGTACCGAAGGTCGTGCGCGTCAGCACGCCGGAAGTGGCAGAGGCGTGCAAGATTCTGGAGAACACGTACCGCGCGATCAACATCGCGCTCGTGAACGAGATGAAGGTGCTGTACGACCGCATGGGCATCGACGTGTGGGAGGTGATTGACGCGGCCAAAACGAAGCCGTTCGGGTTCCAAGCCTTCTACCCCGGCCCCGGGCTGGGGGGCCACTGCATCCCACTCGATCCGTTCTACCTGTCGTGGATCGCGCGGCACTACGGGATGAACACGCGGTTCATCGAACTGGCCGGTGAGGTGAACACCGCGATGCCCATGTTCGTCATCACCAAATTGGCCGACGCGCTCAATGACGCAGGCCGCGCCGTGCGCGGGAGCAAGGTCGCGATTCTCGGTATGGCGTACAAGAAGGACGTGGACGACCCGCGCGAAAGCCCCAGCTTCGAGCTGATGGACCACCTGCTCAAGAAGGGCGCGCACGTCAGCTACAACGACCCGCACATCCCGGCGCTGCCGCGGATGCGGCACTGGCCGCACCTCGACCCGATGGAGAGCCAACCGCTCACGCCCGAATACCTCGCGGCGCAGGACTGCGTGCTAATCGCCACCGACCACACGGCCTACGACTACGCCTTCATCGTGGCGCACAGCAAGCTGGTGATCGACACACGCAACGCGACCAAAACCGTGGCCGCCGGGCGCGACAAGATCGTGCGCGCGTGACGCGCCCGGTAGAATGGACGTGGCCCTTCCCCTCTCCGAGGTCGCGATGTATAGCGCGTTCGGCATGCTCCGGCCCGACACGAACTTCACCGTCGAAGCGGCACACAAGCAACTGGTCGCGGCGTTCGCCGGGTTTGCCGTGACCCGCGACGCGGACCGGGTCGTCGTCAGCCACGGCGAATGGTGGATCGCGGTGGCGCTCGTGACCGGTGAGCACGTGCGCGAGGAGACCGAAGGGCTGCTCGGACACATCGCCGGCATCGAGCCGGACGAGGCCGTGGCGCTCGCGTCGTCGGACAAGCGCGTCGAAGTGTGGACCGACGTGCCCGACCCGTTCATGGAGCACTTCGACCACTACCTGAAAGTGGTCGAAGTGCTGAAATCGTTCGACGGCCTGCTCGCCGTGGACCCGAAGGAACCGGGGTTGCTGTAACCACGCGACCGACCTCACCGCGCGCGGCCCCGTCTGCTATCATCGCGCCATGTCAACTCAGGCCGATCTGCTGCGCGCGATCCGCGACAACCCCGACGAGGACACGCCGCGGCTCATGTACGCGGACTACCTCGACGAAGAGGGCGACGCGGCGCGCGCGGAGTTCATCCGCGTTCAGATCGAGCGCGGCACCCTGCCAGAAGCGGACGCCCGCCGCCGCGCGCTCGAGGACCGCGAACACGCGCTCCTCGCGGAGTACGAGCGCGACTGGCTCGGTGTCGCGCCGGGCGACGCCGACGAGCTGACGGAGTGGGAGTTCGCGCGCGGGTTCGTGAACGAGGTCGCCGCCAGCCCGGTGTTCATGAACGGCCCCGGCGCGGACCTGTGCGCCGCGCACCCGGTGCGCCGCTGGCGCGTCATGTCCGGCCAGAACAACTTCTCCGCGGACCTGCGCGAGAGCGGCCAGCGCCCGTGGTGCGCCCGCCTCGAAGCGCTCGACCTGAGCGGCTGGTACGCGGGCCTCGGCGAAGTCAGCGGGTTCCTCACGCGCTCCAACTTCGCGCGCCTGCGCGAGCTTGATCTGACTGGCCGCGGCCCGCTGGAATCGCTGCCTGAAATCATCGAATTCGCGCCGTTCCGCGACCAACTGAAGGCACTCCGGTGCGGTGGTGAGGGCGACCGGCTCGACGCGGCGGAACTAGTTCGTGCCTTCGGGTCAGCATGCAAGCTCGACGAGTTCAGCGTCGCCGTTGCACAACTCACGGCTGCCGACCTCGGCGACCTCGTGTGCGGCAGCGCGTTCGCACAACTCACGTCACTCGACCTTCGCGTGAACCCGATTAATGCCGACGGCTGTAGAGCGTTCCGCGCCGCACGGTTCCGGCTGCGCGAGCTCGACCTGTCTGGAACGCCACTCGGAACACATGCGCTGGGTCAACTACTCGGGTGCCCGTCCGTCACCGACCTACGCGCCTTGCATCTGAACAATTGCACTGCGACACCGGAGTTGGTTCACGCGATAACAACCTCACGGTATTGGGCACAGGCAGAAGTGTTGCGAATGGCAGGCGGCGCTTGGCCCAACGGACAGGTAGACATGGAAGAGGCGCAACTGGAGGCAATTGAAACCGACGGCACCGCGTTGAACCAACTGTTCACCTCGTCAGGTTCGCCCAACGTGCGCGTACTCGACGTTGCAATCAACTCCCTCGGCGACGCCGGCGTAGCGCGCCTGTGCGCCGCGCCGTGGGCCGGGTCGCTCACCTACCTCGACCTGTCACAAAATCACTTAAGCGACGACGCGCTGCGCGAGATGACCCGGAGCGGCCGGTTCAAGAACCTGCGCGCGCTCCACTTGAACAATAACAGCGTGTACCAGCAGGCGAACGCGACCGAGTCGATCACCGACGCCGGGCTGCGCGCGCTCGCGGACTGCGCGGCGCTCGCGAGCCTGCGTGTGTTGTCGCTCCGCGGCACGCGCGTCACCGCCGCGGGCATCGAGGCGCTACTGAACTCGCCCCACTTCCGCCTGACCGCGCTCGCGCTCGGCAACTGCCAACTCCGCGGCGACGCGGTCGAAGTGCTGGCGCGTTCGCCGCGCACCGCGCGCCTCGAAGTGCTCGACCTGAGCGGCAACGACGAACTCGGCCCCGACCATCTGCACCCGCTGGCGGAATCGGAGTACCTGTCGCCGCTGACGGAACTGGACGTTCGCGGAACCGGCGCGAGCGCGAGCGTCCGCGCCGCACTCCGCGCGCGCCTGGGGCGAAGGCTGAGCGAATAGCGCGGGCCGCTCACGGCTTCGCAAGCGGGATCAACCGAGCTTCTGCCGCGCGAGGGCGAGCGCCCCGTGAACAACCACCTCTTCCCCCAGCGCCGCAGGCACGATGTCCGTCAGCCCGGCGAAGGGCGGGAACTCTTGCCCCACCACCCTGCGACGAATGGGCGCGAAAAACAATTCCTCGCCCATCAGCGACACACCGCCCCCAATCACAACTCGGCGCGGGCAGAGAAGTAGGCTGACGTGCCGAATAGCTTGCTGAATCCCCCAATGAGCACCTTCGAGGAGAGACTGCGCGACCTCGTCACCTCCCAACGCTTCATTGGCGATTCTGACGGCAGTGATTTCCTCTGATCGCGCTCCACGCAGCGGAGTCTGCCATTCATCCGAATACGCTAAGTGTCTTCTCGCGTTCTCAGCAATTCCCCAACCGGACGCAACAGTCTCTAACGCAGTCAGTTCGGCCTCACCTCCCGGCCCTGTCGTGGTCACCATCAAGTGCCCGATCTCGGCGGCCCCGCGGCCGACGCCGCGGTAGATTTGGCCGTCGATGATGAGGCCGCCGCCGATGCCGCTGCCGATGGTGATGTAGAACACCGGCGACAGCCCCTTGCCCGCACCGAAGAGGGCTTCGCCCAACCCCGCGACGTCCGCGTCGTTGCACAGCACCGTGGGCACGCCGACGAGGTTGCTGACCCAGTCCGCGAGCGGGAAGCCGTCCCAGCCCTGAATCTGGTGCGACTTGATGACGGTGCGCGTCGCGTCGTCGGTCGGGCCGCCGAAGCCGATCCCGATCCCGCGCAGCGCGCCGCGGTCGAGGCCCGCCTTCGCCAGCAGTTCCGGCACGGCGCGCTCGATCTGCTTGCGGATCCCCTCGCTCCCTTCGGCGGGGTTCACAGTGCCGCGCCACAGCGCGACAATGTGCCCGTCGCCCGCGCCGAGGCCGAGTTGGAGCTTCGTCCCGCCGATTTCGATTCCGAGGTACATGGTGCCATTGTAATCGCGAAGCCGCAAGCGGCCGGGGCGCGGGAAATCTCGCTGCAATCGCGCCGGCTCTGGGGTACGATGCGGGCATGCACTTCACGGACGAGCGCCCGTTTCTGGAGGCGATCTTCGCGCGCGACGCCGACGACCGGCCGCGGCTCGTGTACGCCGATTTCCTCGACGACTGTGGCGAACCCGAGCGCGCCGAGTTGGTGCGCGTGCAGCTCGCGCTCGCGCGCCTCTCCGACGACGACCCGCGCCGCCCCGAACTGAGCGACCGGCAGGCCGAACTGCTGACCCGGAACCGGGCCGCGTGGACCGCGCACCTCGCCGGCCTCGTGGTCGGCGTGGACTTCCGTCGCGGTGTGCCGGACTCGGTCACGGTCGAGGCCGCGACGTTCCTCGCGCGCGGCGCGGAACTGTTCGAGCGCCTCCGCGTGCGCCGGCTGCGCCTGCTCGACGTGTCCGCGGTGGCGGCGAAGCTGGCCGCGTCGCCGCTGCTCGCGGGGGTGCGCGAACTCGACCTGTGTAACGCCGACCTCGGCGGCGCGGGGCTGGCCGCGCTCGCGCGGTCGCCGCACCTCGCGCGGCTCGAAGCGCTCGACCTCGGGTTCAACGGCCTCGACGACGACGGCGTGACCGCGCTCGCGGTCAGCAGCGGGTTCGCCGACCTCGCGGCGCTCGCACTCAACGACAACGACCGGATCAGCGGCGACGGACTGAAGGCACTCGCGGAGTCGCCGTTCTTCGCCGGCCTCACCGCGCTCGACGTGTCCGGCAACGACATCAACGAGCACGGCCTGCGGGCGCTGGCCGCGAGCGCGAACCTGCCGCGCCTGCGGGCCTTCCGGGCGCACGGCAACTCGTTCGGCGACGCCGGCCTCGCGGCCCTCGTGGGGTCGCCGCTGTTCGCGCGCATGGTGAAGACCGGTGCCGCGGTCGAACTGCGGGCGAACGCCATCGGCGCGGCGGGCGCGGCGGCGTTGGCCTCGTGCCCGGCGCTGGCGGGGTGCGCCGCCCTCGACCTCTCGACCAACTACCTCGGCGACGCCGGCCTCGCCGCCCTGCTCCGCTCTCGCAACCTCGGCGCGCTGCGCGTATTGCGGCTCGCGCGGAACCAGATCACCGACGCCGGCATCGCCGCCGCCCGCGACCTGCTCGATTCGCTCCTCGACCGGGTCGCGGTGCTGGACCTGTCGAACAACCGGCTCACGCGCGTCGGCCTCAGTATTTTGTCGGCGGTGCGCGGCGCGCGGGCGGCGCGCGTGGAGGTGGGCGGGAACGTACAGACCGCGCCCGCCGGCGACGCCCCGGTCGCGGTGGCCGACCCCATCGACGGGGTGATCGAGGCGGCGCGCCTGCGCCACCGGATCACGAACCCGCGCGCCGCGGCCGAAGGCGAACCGTGATTCTTGCTCGCCGGGCGCGCCGCGCTTAGAATCCGCTGCACCTGCCAACCGACACTCACCCACTCCTTCGGGGGAACCGCCCGTGAACGGAAACTGTCCCACCTGCGGGGCGCTGTACAACGTCGGCGAAAAGGACATTGGGCGCAAACTCAAGTGCAAGAAGTGCAGCAGCGCGCTGATGGTGTCCGACGAGGGGTTGGTCCTCGACGACGGCAAGGGCGCGCCGGCGAGCGACCCGAAGCCCAAGCGCGACACCGCCGACTCGGACGACGACCGCGACGACGAATCGCTGGTGAAGAAGAACAAGGGGAGCCGGCCCCGCGGCCCCGGTGCGCTGGCGGGCATCGGCGGGCTGCCGACGCTACTGTTCGGCATCGGGGTGTTCTTCGTCATCGCGTTCACCTCGTTCCCGATCATCGGCGTCGCCGGGTCCGAGCGCGCGAAGGGCTACGTCGAAAAGCTCGAGCACGAAGTGTCGGTGAAGAAGTTCGCTCTGCTGCCGAAGGGGAAGAAGCTCGCCGACCTGAGCGAGGCCGAGCGCAAGGACATCAACGACAAGAGCGACAAGATCGACGAGGAGTTCGGCCGCAAGATCGCGGAGGCCAAACTCGACGCCGAGGGCACTCGGATCAGCAACAAGCGGGACACGTGGTTCGAGGCCTACGGCCTAATGTTCGGGTTCATGTTCCTCGCGTTCGGGTGCGTCGGGTTCCTGCGCACCGACCAAACGCTGACACTGAAGATCGTCGCAGCCGTGGTACTGTCGGTCATGCTCATCGTCATGTTCGGCAAGTTCGGCGGGTGTACCGGCCCGCGGTAGGCGCGCGCCCAGCGGACGGCGGCGCGGGCGGTTCGTACTCTGACTGGGTGCGACCGCCCGCGCCGCCGTCCCCTTTTCCGGTCCCGCTATGCCCGATTCGTCCGACACTCTGGCCCCGAAATACAAGCGCGTGCTGCTGAAGCTCAGCGGCGAGGCGCTCGGGTTCCCCGACCGCCGACTGGGTATCAACCTCGAAGGAACGAAGGCCGTCGCGGAGCAGCTCGCGCGGGTCGCGGCCCGCGGGGTGCAACTCGCCATCGTGGTGGGCGGGGGCAACCTGCTGCGCGGCGCACAGTTCACCGACGGCGAGGCCATCAAGCCCGCGACCGCGGACTACATGGGCATGCTCGGCACCGTGATGAACGGCCTCGCACTCCAAGACACCCTCGAAGCGATGGGCGTGGAAACGCGGCTCCAGAGCGCGGTGCGGATGGAAACCGTGGCCGAACCGTACATCCGCCGCCGCGCGATCCGGCACTTGGAGAAGGGCCGCATCGTGATCCTCGCGGGCGGCACCGGGAACCCGTTCGTCACCACCGACACCGCCGCCGCGCTCCGCGGCACCGAACTGCAGGCGAACGTGCTGCTGAAGGCCACGAAGGTGGACGGCGTGTACAATGTGGACCCGAAGAAGTACGACTTCGCCGAGAAGTTCGAGGCGCTGACGTTCGACCAAGTGATCCAGAAGCAACTGGGCGTGATGGACATCGGCGCGTTCGAGATGTGCCGGCAGGCGAACCTGCCGATCCTCGTGTTCAACTACGAGCGCGCCGGGGCCATCGAGCGGGCGGTCGCCGGTCAGCCCATCGGCACCGTGGTGGGCGGCTAGCCCGCCTTCGCGCGCCCCGCGCGCTAGAGTACACCTCACCCCCACGCTTTGGTGGGGGAGAGGTATGAGCTTCGCGCGCCCCGCCAGACCTGCGACAATAACCCCGAACCGGACCTTCACCCTTACCTCCGTACCGCCATGACCAGCCAAGAAATCCTGAAGGACGCGGAAGCGCGCATGGAAAAGGCGCTCGACGTGTTCCGCAACGACCTCAAGGGCTTGCGCACCGGGCGCGCGTCGCCGCAGATGCTCGACGCGCTCCGCGTGGACAACTACGGGACCATGTCGCCCATCCGCGACGTCGCCAGCGTGACCTGCCCGGACGCGGCCAGCATCGTCATCAAGCCCTACGTCGCCGACAGCCTGAAGGAGATCGAGAAGGCGATTCGCGCCAGCGACCTCGGCCTCGCCCCGAACAACGACGGCAAGGTGATCCGCCTGTCGGTGCCGGCGATGAGCGGCGACCAGCGGAAGAAGCTGGTGGCGCAGCTCAAGAAGTCGGCCGAGGCCGCGAAGGTGTCGTGCCGCAACGTCCGCCGCGACGGGAACAAGCACCTCGAAGACGAAGAGAAGGCCAAACGGATGACCGAGGACGACCGCGACAAGGGCAAGACGAAGGTGCAAGACCTGCTCAAGGTCTACGAGGGCAAGATCGACGCCCTGAGCGCGACCAAGGAAAAGGAAGTGATGGAGTAAAGGCGCGTGGGGACAGCCCCATTTCGTCTTGGCGAGCGGGGGGCGTAAGCCCCCTGTTCTCATTCGAGCGAAATCAGACGTCGACGCAATCGAATACGAACTGGGGGCTTAAGCCCCCCTGCTCGCCTTTCCGCCCGAGCTGCCGCATGCGCACCGTTCGCGCCGTGTCCGAGTTGTTCCCCGCCGCGCCGCTCGACGGGCTGACCGCGGCGCAGGTCGCGGACAGCCGGGCGCGGTTCGGGGCCAACCGCCTCACGCCCCTCCCGCGCGACCCGGCGTGGAAGAAGTTCCTCGCCAAGTTCGACGAGCCGATCATCAAGATTCTGCTCGCCGCGTCGCTCCTCAAGATCGTCGTGGACCTGTTCGCGGCGTCCGCGCTCGCGGGCGGGCTGGCGCTCGTCGCGGTGCTGGCGCTCGTGGCCGGGGCGCTCGTCGCGCGGCGCGGGGACTGGCTCCCCGCGGTGTCGTTCGGGCTGGCCGGGGCGCTCGTCGCCACCAGCGCCGCCGTCGGCCACCCGTCCTACGAGGGGCTGGCCGTCATGCTCGCGGTCGCGCTCGCCACGCTCGTGGCATTCTTCAGTGAGCACAAGAGCGACCGCGAGTTCGAGAAGCTGAACGCCGCGAAGGACTCCGTGCGCGTGAAGGTCCGGCGCGACGGCGCGATCCAAACGGTTCCGCTCGAAGACGTCGTCGTGGGCGACCTCGTCGCGCTCGAAATGGGCGACGAGATTCCCGCGGACGGGCGCGTCGTGCGCGCCACAGAACTGCACGCCGATCAATCGCTCATGACCGGCGAGAGCGAGCCAGTGGGCAAGGCCGCGGCCGGGCCGGACGACGCCTCCGACGGGCCCGAGCAGCCGGGGTGCCTGTTTCGGGGCACGCAGGTCGTCGACGGGTCGGGGCTGCTGCTGGTGTGCAACGTCGGCGACGACACGATGCTCGGCCAGATCGCGCGGCGGCTCGGGGGCGAACCGGACGCGACCGCCGCGCCGCACGCCATCGACGACCGCGTGCAGCAGAAGCTCACCGTCTCGAAGGCCTCGACGCCGCTGCAAGAGAAGCTCGAAGTACTCGCGCGGCGCATCAGCACCATCGGCTACGCCGCGGCGATCCTGATCTTTGTCGCGCTGCTCGTGCGCGGGCTGTGGGTGGGCGAGGTGCGGCTGCCGGCCGCGGGCGAGGACGCGGGGCAGGTGCTGCTCGCCGGCGTGCGCGCGCTGCTCTCCTACTTCGTGTACATGGTCATCATCGTCGTGGTCGCGGTGCCCGAAGGGTTGCCGATGAGCGTGACCGTGTCGCTCGCCATCGCGTGGCGCAAGATGAGCCAAGCGAACTCGCTCGTGCGGCAACTGGTCGCGTGCGAAACCATCGGCTCCGCGACCGTGATCTGCTCCGACAAAACCGGCACGCTGACGCAGAACAAGATGACGGTGGCGCGCGTCGGCGCGGGCGCGGACGTGATGCCGGACGGCGCGCCGCCCCCGGAGTGGCTGGCCCGAAACGGCGTGCTCAACTCGACCGCGAACCTCGAGCTGAAGAACGGCAAGCGCGTCGTGGTCGGGAACAGCACCGAGGGCGCGCTGCTCCAGTGGCTCGCGGCCTGCGGCACCGAGTACGCCGCGGCGCGCGCCTCCAGCCCGGTGCTGTACCAAGTGCCGTTCACCTCCGACCGCAAGCGCATGACCACCGCTGCGCGGGTCGGCGCGACGACCGTTGTGCTGACTAAGGGCGCGCCGGAAATGGTGCTCGCGCTGTGCACGCGCTACCGCGGCGCGGACGGAAGCGTTCGCGACCTGACCGACGCGGTGCGCGCCGAAACCTTGGGGCACCTCTCCGCTGCGGCCGGGGACGCCATGCGCACGCTGGCGTTCGCGCACGCCGAGTTGCCCCAAGACTTCCCCACCGACGAGGCCGGCATCCGCGCCCGCCGCGACGACCTCGAACGCGATCTGATTTTCGACGGCTGGGTGGGCATTCGCGACCCGCTGCGCGACGACGTGAAAGAGGCCGTGCGCCAGTGCCGCGCCGCCGGCATCGAAGTGAAGATGATTACCGGCGACACCATCGAAACGGCCCGCGCCATCGGCCGCGAGGTCGGGCTGCTGGACGCGCCCGACGCGCTCGCCCTCACGCACGCCGAGTTCGCCGCGATGAGCGACGAGGAACTAACGGAAAAGCTGCCGCGCCTGCGCGTGCTGGCCCGCGCGCTGCCCGGCGACAAGTACCGGCTCGTGCGCCTGCTGCAAGCGCAAAACGAGGTCGTCGCCATGACCGGCGACGGCACCAACGACGCGCCCGCGCTCAAGCGGGCCGACGTGGGCTTGGCGATGGGCATCTCCGGTACGGAGGTGGCGAAGGAGGCGAGCAAGATCGTGCTGCTGGACGACTCGTTCGGCACCATCGTCCGCGGCGTTCACTGGGGCCGCGCGCTGTACGAGAACATCCAGCGGTTCATTCAGTTCCAACTCACGATCAACGTGTCGGCGCTGGCGCTCGCGTTCTTGGGGCCGTTCGTCGGGCTGAGGCCGCCGTTCACGGTGCTGCAACTGCTGTGGATCAACGTCATCATGGACACGTTCGCGGCCATCGCCCTGTGCAGCGAGCCGCCGCGCGCGAACCTGATGCTGCGGCCCCCGAAGAAGCGCGACGAGAACATCCTCACGCCCGCGATGCTCGGCACCATCTTCCTCACCGCCGGGTTCTTCGTGGTGGTGATGATGGCGCTCCTGATCGGGATGCAACACGGGGGCTGGTTCGCGGGCGGCGGCGCGCCGTCCGGCGAGTTCGCCCCGCTGACCGTGCGACAGGTGACGATCTTCTTCAGCGTGTACGTGTTCTTCCAAGTGTGGAACCAGATCAACTGCCGCGCGCTGTCGCCGCGCGAAAGCGGGCTGAGCCGGCTGTTCGCGAACCCGCAGTTCTTGGGCATCGCGTCGCTCACCGTCGTGGGCCAAGTGCTGATCGTCACGTTCGGTGGCAGCGTCTTCGGCGTCGAACCGCTGGGCGCGGTAGACTGGCTGGTGATCGCCGGCGCGACCGCCAGCGTGCTGCTCTTCGCCGAGGTCACGCGACGGTTCCGATAGCGAGGCCGACATGAACGAAGCGAACGCGAAGCTCGCGGACATCGCCGCGAAGCTGCTGATCGGCGAGTTCCACCGGCACGTGTTCTTGTGCGTCGGTGATGCGTGCTGTAGCGCGATCGGCAAGGACGGCGCGCAGGCCGCCTGGGACGCGCTCAAGGACGAACTGAAGGTGCGGAACCTGTCGCTGGCGACCGGCCCGGCCGCGTGCTACCGCACGAAGGTGGGCTGCCTCCGCGTCTGTGCCGGCGGGCCGGTGATGGTGGTGTACCCCGAAGGGACGTGGTACGGCGGCATGACCGCCGACCGCATCCCGCGCTTCGTGCAAGAGCACCTGATCGACGGCAAGCCCATCGAGGAATGGGTCTTCGCCCGCAACCCGCTGCCCGCGGAATAAGATCGCCTCACGCGGCCCCGGATGTGGTCGTCAGCGCGCGGGCCAGCGGGCAGGTGTCCGCGGGCGGTTCGCCCCGGCGGTAGCGGCCCAACAGTTCTTGCGACCGGCGTGCGAGCATCCGGCGCACCTCGCGGCGTTTGCCCTTCCCGCGCGGAATCACCATCGCGTCGTAGGCGGTCGTCTGGTGGCGCATCCACGCGATCACCGCGGCCTCCGCGCGTTCGGCAATGGGGATGCGCTTGGTTCGCGCGACCGTGCCGCTGCCGACCGGGGTAGCGTGGTCGGTGACGGCGCGCGCGAGGAGCGCCCCGAGAGTGGCGAAGCTATCGTGGAACGCCAAGAACGCGACCACCGCGCCGTAGAAGTCCTCGACGTACTCGCCCTGCGCCTTCTCGCGCCGGGCCGCGTCCGATTCTCGGCGGCGGGCGTAGGTTTCGGTCGCGCGTTCCGCGCCGAGGTCGCCGCGGATCTGCTCTACGGTCGCGCCGGGTGCCCACACGCCGCGCGAGAAGACCTTGCGCCCGCGCTTCTCGGCCACGGCCATGAACGCGCCGGCGTCTTTGATGCGCCGGGTCAGCGCGGCGTTGCCGGGCGGAACGAGCACCCAGCCTTCGGGAACCCCAACGACCGTGCCGTCGGACGCGCGAACGGTCGTTGCGGTCGGACCGGGCGAATAGAGTGTGGTGTCGGTCGGCATCTCAGGGTTATCGGCCGGCGCGGGCCGGCGCTTCAGTCGATCACGGCGCGACCCCCTTCGTGTAGCGGTGCGTCGGCACCGGGCGGCCGGGGCGCAGGCTCTGGCTGGTGCGGAACTCGGCCGTCGCGCCCACCGCCGCGGCCCGCGCCGCGACCACGCGCTTCACTTCCGCTTCGAGCGCCGCGGGGTCGGTGGCGACGCGCGCGTTCACGATCAAGTCCGCCGCGCGCGGCTTCAACCCGCTCGGCAGCGACAGCACCGGCGCGGTGTCACTGCTCACGAGGTTGCCCACCGCGAACGCGCTGGCGTCGTCCATGCCGATCAGCTTCAAGTGTGCCACTTCGCCCCCCAGCGCGCGGCACGCGGTCGCGAGGTCGGCCAGAATCGCGCTCAGGAGCGTGTCGAGGTCGAACGGCGCGGGCGCGGTCAGGCGCGCGGTCGCGTTCAGCCACCCCAGTTCGGCCTCACCTTCGGCATAGGTGTCGTAGTCGATGTCGAGCACCTTCCGCCCGAACGCGCCGTCTTGATCGAGCAGTTCCGCGAGGGCGTCGAACCCGGCCCCGGTCACGGCGCTGGTGCGCAAGACCGGGGTGCCGGGGAACTGTTCGCCCACGAGCCGGGCCAGTTCTTCGACCCGTGACGGGTCGAGTTCGTCGATCCGGTTAATCACGATAGCGTCGGCCTCTTCGAGCTGCTTCTTGAAGATGTACGCGGCCTTCGGGCTGAACCCGCCGGCGGTCTGGTTCCGGAGGATGCGCAGCCCGTGGCTCGGCTTGAACAGCACCGGGTACGGGGCCACCGCGAACCGCCCGGCGTAGAGGTCTTTGAGCGGCTGAATGACGGTGGCGACGAGGTCCGTGCAACTTCCGACCGGTTCGGCCAGTATGACGTCTGGGCGCTCCGCGCCCTCGAGCGCGCCGACGCGCCCGACAAGGTCGTCGAACCGGCAGCAGAAGCACGCCCCCGGCACTTCCTCGACCGTGAGCCCCTGCGCGCGTAGCGAGTTGGTGTCCACGAGGTCGTGGGCCTGATCGTTGGTAACGATCCCGACGCGCTTGCCGCGGGCCATGTAGTGTCGGGCGAGGCGGCCGACAGTGGTGGTTTTTCCGGCGCCGAGGAACCCGCCTATCATCACGAACCGAACGCTCACGGGCCGATCTCCTGCTCGAATCTCTGGGCGAACGGTGGACGCCTCATAGCCTCAAGGTACGCCGGGCGCGGTTGGCCCGCCACTTGCTTCCGGCCCACCGTCGCCCGCCACCCGCTCGTTCGTTCGGAGTCTTCGTGTTCAGGCCGATCAGGTTGATGACGCTGGCCCCGGGGCACTTCCACGCCGCGCTCGTTTAGAAGCGAGCGCTTCACGGCGTCCACCCGCGCGCCCACGTGTACGGCCCGCTCGACGGCGACACGCTGCAGCACCTCGCACGCGTCGCCACGTTCAACGCCCGCCGCGACAACCCGACCGCGTGGGAACTCGACGTGCGCGCCGGACCCGACTACCTCACCCGGTTCGCGCACGAGCAACCGGGCAACACGGTCGTCCTCAGCGGGCGCAACAAACCCAAGATCGACCTAATGCGGCTCGCGGTCGAGAACGGCCTGCACGTGATCGCCGACAAGCCGTGGGTGATCGACCACGACGACTTCCCGAAGCTCGAGGAGGTGCTGCGGCAGGCCGACCTGCGCGACGTGATCGTGTGGGACGTGCTGACCGAGCGCTACGAGATCACCAACTGGCTCCAGCGCGAACTGGTGCGCGACCCCGAGGTGTTCGGCACGTGGCGGCCCGGCACCGCGGAGCGCCCGGCGCTCGAACTGCGCAGCGTCCACTGCCTCAAGAAGACCGTTCACGGGCAACCGCTGGTGCGCCCGTGGTGGTGGTTCGACCCGGCCGTTTCGGGCGAAGCGATGGCCGACGTGGGCGCGCACCTCGCGGACCTCGCGCTGTGGCTGGTCGCGCCGGAACAGGAGGTCGATTACCGCACCGACGTGACGATGATCGCCGCCGACCGCGCGCCGCTGCTGCTCTCGGAGGACGACTTCCGGCAGGTAACGCGGCTCGCGGGGTTCCCGCCGGAGTTGGCCGGGCGAGTCGTGAACGGCCAGTTGTACTACGCGGGCAACAATAGCGCGACGCTCGCGCTCCGCGGGGTGCACGTCCGCCTCGCAACGGAATGGGAGTTCGCCGGCGCCGGCGACACGCACCACAGCGCCGCCCACGGCACGCGCGCGACCGTCAGCGTGCGCCACGCGCCCGGCGCGCGCCCCGACCTGTTCGTGTCCGCCGCGCCGGGTACCGACCACGCGCTCACGGTCCAGCGCATCCGCGACAAGTGCGAAGAGCTTCAGCGCGAGTTCGCGGGCATGAGCGTAACAGACTTGGGAACCGAGGCCCGCGTCGAGATCCCCGAAGGCTGGCGCACCGGGCACGAGGAACACTTCGGCGCGGTGATGGACGAGTTCGTCCGCTACTTCCAAGCGCCCCGCACGCTCCCCGCGTGGGAGCGCCCCAACGCGCTGGCCCGGTATTACATCACCACAAAAGCCGTCGAGCTGGCGCGCGCGAGCTGAATCGAAGAAAAGGCAGTTTTCACAGGATGAACAGGATGAATACAGGATGGAGAAGAGAAGAGAACTGTCTTGATCTCTTTTCATCCTGTGATCCTGTCAAAACTCTTCTGCCTTTGACTCCTGCCACTGGTCGCGCGGTTCCCAGTTCAGCAGGTCGCGCGCTGAGGTCAGGTCGAACATCTCGCGGGTGACGAAGCGACTGCTGGCGTACACCACCGCGAATGGCGGCAGCGCCGGCGCGCCCACGGCGGCGGCGAAGAAGCGGCCGGCGTCGCGGGGGCTGAGGTACACGTCCGGCCCGAACGGACTTTGCCGAAACTCCTCCTCCTGCCCCGCACGCGGGCACCAGCCGAGCCGCACCGCCAGCACCTCGAGGCCGTGCTCCTTCGCGTACACTTGGCCCAGCGCTTCGAGGAACACTTTCGTGCAGGCGTACAGGTAGCGCGGTTTGTACGGCGACTCCGGCGTCACGGGCACATTGCCACTCAGCAGGTGCCCGCCGATCACCTGCCCGGTGCTGGCGAGGATCACGCGCGGAATCTGTAGCTCGCGCGCGGCTTCCATGATCTGATAGGGGCCGACGACGTTGTTCGGCACAAGCTCGTTCAGGAAGTTGTCGCCGTGGTTCCCGCGCGGGTAGTGCGCGTCGTCGGGCGTGGCCGCGAGGTGTACGATGGCCGCGCAGCCGCGCGCGGCTTCGCGAAGTGCCGTCGCATCGGTAAGCGAGCCGACAACGCTCCGCGCCGGCGGCAGTCCCGGGGTGGGGTTCACGTCGAAGCCGACGACATCGTGTCCGCGGGCGACCAGTTCCGCGACCGCCGCGCGGCCGATGCGCCCGGCCGACCCGGTCACGAGGATTCGCTTGGGTGTGCTCATGTGGGTGTTGTACTCGCGCGCCGGCGTGTTACCATCGTGGCTCCTTCTCCCTAACTCAGAGAGTGCCATGAACCGCCGTGACTTTCTCGCCGCGACCGCCGTCGCCGCTACGTCGTCGCTCGCCACGTCCGAGGACAAGCCGATGATTCCCGTGGTCGATACACACCAGCACCTGTGGAACCTCGACGAGCTGAAGCTCGCGTGGGTGGACCCGAAAGCGCCCGAGGCCAAGATTCTGGCCCACAACTTCACCCCGAAGGAGTACGCGGAGGCCACGAAGGGGCTGAACGTGGTGAAGGCCGTGTACATGGAAGTGGACGTGGTGCCGGAGCAGCAGCAGAAGGAGGCCGACTACGTAATCGAGTTGTGCAAGGGCGGCAAGACGCCGACCTGCGCCGCGGTCGTGTCCGGGCGGCCGAACACCGACGGGTTCGAGAAGTACGCCAAGCAGTTCAAGGGGCACAAGTACGTGAAGGGCATCCGCCAAGTGCTGCACGTCAAGGACACGCCCGCGGGCTACTGCCTCGACGACAAGTTCGTGAAGGGCATTCAGCTTCTGGGCGAGCTGGGGCTGAGCTTCGACATGTGCGTGCGCCCCGCGGAGCTGCCGGACTTCGCGAAGCTCGCGGACAAGTGCCCCGGCACGCGGTTCATCCTCGACCACTGCGGCAACGGCGACCTGAAGCACACGCCCGCGCAGCGCGACCAGTGGAAGAAGGACATGACCGAGATCGCCAAGCGCAAGAACCTCGTGGGCAAGGTGAGCGGGTTCATCGCCAGCGCGAAGGAGCGCGGCAAGTGGACCCTCGACGACCTCGCGCCCATCGTGAACCACACGCTCGACAGCTTCGGGCCGGATCGCGTCATGTTCGGCGGCGACTGGCCCGTGGTGCTGCTGGGCGCGGAGAAGTACGGCGACTGGCTGACCGCGCTCCGCACCATCGTCCGCGACCGCAAGGACGAGGACCAGAAGAAGCTGTTCCACGACAACGCCGTGAAGTTCTACGGCCTGTGAACCGAAGATTGGCCCGCCGAAGTCTGCGCCCTCGGCGGGCCAATCTCGATTTGCCCTTTCCCCTTGCATTCCGGCGCGGGATCGGCCATGAGTGAGGGTAGGCCGCGCGCCTCTCCGCGGCCGGCGGAGCCACACCATGAGCGCGCTCGCGGCGGTCCTTCTCGCGTCCCTTTCGTTCACGGCGCGCGCGCCGGTGCCCCCGGAACTAAAACCGGACCCGCTGGGCCGCGGGTACATGGGCATCACCGTCGGCACCGGGTCGCTGACCATCGAGCGCGTCGAACCGCGGCTCCCGGCCGACCGCGCCGGGCTGCGCTCCGGCGACGCCATCCTGCGCGTCGGCACCCTTCAGCCGCAGACCTTCGAGCAGGTCATTTCGCACATCACCTCGTTCCGCCCCGGCGCGGTCGTCGAGATCGAGGTGATGCGCGGCAGCGAGCGAAGAACCTTCAAGGTGAAGCTCGCCACGCGCCCCATCGAGTTGGACCGGCAGAACCAGTACCCGGTGGAACCGTTCCCGATCCCGTAGCGCCCCTCTTCTGTAGCCGGCCTCAGTGAGGCCGAGCCACGCGCGGCGCACGGCGCGGGATCACAGACCCCGGCTACAGAGGAACGGCGCGCTCAGTTCACGATGTTGCGCAGCGGTTCGCCGAGCAGCGCGCGGCGCACCGACTGCGCGCCCTTCACACGCATGTCGAGCAGGCCCTCTTCCGAGTAGAACGCCGAGTGCGGGTTCATGATGACGCGGTCGTAGCACGGGTCGTTCACGTCACGCCACGCGGCCACCAGCGGGTGATCGGCGGGGGGCGGCTCCTGCGGAAGCACGTCGACGGCCGCGCCCGCGAGTTGCCCGCTGCGGATCGCCGCCGGGATCGCGGTCGCGTCCACCACCGCGCCGCGGGCCGTGTTCACCACGTACGAGCCCCGCGGCATGAGCGCGATGCGGCGCGCGTCCACGATGTGCCGGGTCTCGTCCGTCAACGGGCAGTGCGGGCTGAGCACGAACGCCTGCTTACAGAGATCGTCCACGCGCTCGACGCGGCGGACGCCGAGCGCCTTGTCCACGCCGTCGTGCTCGTAGGGGTCGTAGAAGGCCACGTCCATGCCGAGCGCCTTCGCGCGCAGGGCCGCGGCGGTACCGATCCGACCGAGGCCGATGATCCCGAACACGCGCCCGCGGAGCCGTACCAGCGGGGCCGCTTGCATGTAGCTCCACTCGCCCGCGGCGCGCTGCGTGCGCGCGTTCAGGAACGTGATGCCGCGCGTGAGGGCGAGCATCAGCCCGATGGCGGAGTCGGCCACCTCCTCGGTGCCGTAGTCGGGCACGTTCGCCAGCGGGATGCCCTTCGCGCGCGCCGCGACCTTATCGACGTTGTCGAACCCGACCCCACACCGCACCAGCAGCTTGCAGTTCTTGAGGCGCGAAATGGTCGCGGGCGAGATGGTGATGTTGTGGTACAGCATGACGGCCGCGGCGTCGTCGATGCGGCCGGCGAGGTCGGCCTCGGTGTGCGCGTTCAGCGCCTCCACGTCGGCGATGTCGCTCAGGATGTCGCGCTCGGCGCGCAGGTCGTCGGTGATGAAATCGGCGATCACGACGCGGAACCGGGCCATACGGGGTGCTCCGTTCGGGTGGGGTTGCTCTCGCGTTCTATCGCGCGCGGCGGAAAGGTTGTAGCATGACGGGGACTCGTTCCCCGAGACCGCGTATGCCCCGCCGCTCCCGTGCCCGCGAAGTCGTGCTCCAGTTGCTGTTCCAGTGGGACCAGAACGCCACCGCGGTGCCGCGCGCCGCGGTCGAGCGGTTCGCGTCGGATCGGCTCCTCGGCGACGCCGATCTCGTCGCGTACTGCCTCGCGCTGTTCGACGGCGTCGTCGCACACAAGGACCGCATCGACCCGCTGGTGACGGCCGCGGCGACGAACTGGCGGCTGTCGCGGATGATGTCCGTTGACCGCAACGTGATCCGCCTCGGCACCTACGAATTGCACTTCGCCCCGGACGGCCCGCCGCTCGAAGTGGTCATCGACGAGGCCATCGAGCTGTCGCGGCGGTTCGGCTCCGTGGACTCCTCGGCCTTCGTCAACGGCGTCCTCGACAAGATCGCCAAGCAGCCGAAGCCCGAAGCGCCGGCAACCTGATGCCGCGAGCCTCCCGCTATACGTCGGTGGCGCGCGATCTGGCGGCGCTCGCGCGCCCGGCGCGGGCCGACCTCCACACGCACTCCGTCGCCAGCGACGGCGACTTCACCCCTTCGCAGGTCGTCGTTCGCGCACGCGCCGCCGGCCTCTGCGCGGTCGCGCTGACCGACCACGACACGGTCGCGGGGCTAGCCGAGGCGCGGGCCGCGGCGACCGGCATCGAACTGGTGCCCGGCGTCGAGATCAGCACCGCGTTCGCCGGTCGCGAACTTCACCTGCTCGGATACTTCGTGCGGACGGACGACGCGGCGCTGAATGCGGCGCTCGCGCGGGTCCGCGCCGGCCGGCGCGCGCGCTTCCGCGAACTGCTCGACGCGCTCCGCGCGCGCGGGCTGGCGCTGCCCGAAGACCGCGCGGCGCTCGTCGAGGGCGCGACCGACAGCATCGGGCGGCGGCACGCGGCGGGCCTGCTGGTCGCGTGCGGGCACGCGCGAACCCGCGCCGAGGCGATGTACCGGTACGTGAACCCGACACTCGCACGGGGCGCGGGCAAGGTGCTCGTCCCTGTCGCGGAAGCGGTCGCGCTTGTGCGCGGCGCGGGCGGGGCTACTGCACTTGCACACCCGCCGTCCGACCTGAGCGACGAGCAGTTCGCGGAGCTGCGCGCCGCGGGATTGGACGCGCTAGAGGTTGCGTACCCGTGGGGGCGCAGTTCGCCCGGGGCGCGGCTGCGTGCGCTCGCGGCACGGTTGGCGTTCGCGGTCAGCGGCGGGAGCGACTGCCACGGCCCCGAGCAGGCGCACCGGGCAATCGGGTCGCACGGCGTCACCGCGGCCGAACTTGAGGCGCTGCGCGAGCGCGCCGGTCGTACCGGGTTCTGAGGTTGTTCGCGTCGCGCGTGCCGGCGCGCCGCCTCGTTTGGCACTTCGCCTTCGGTTCCGCTGGCGTCGGCCCGGTTCGCGGGGAATGCTGTCTCAACTCGCAGCACGGACGGGGACGGGCCTCGGCCCGCCGCGGGCTTACACCGCAAGGATTCGCGCCATGAGACGCCTCTGGGCCACCGCTGTTCTGGCGGTGCCACTCTTTACCCTCGCGACCGCGAACACCGGGCACGCGAACCCGCCCGACAGCCGCGGGTTCGGCTGTGGCGGCGCGTGCCTCAAGCTGTTCTCGAACATCCACCACCACGGCCCCCTGTACAACTACGGCCCGTACTACGGCTACTACCCGTTCAAGCCGTACGGCCCGTGGGACGCCTACCTGCGCTACGACCCGTACCACTACGGCGATCCGTATGCGAAGTGGGGCGTTCCGCAGCACGCGCACGGCTACCGCCCGCCCGCACCGCCGGCCCCGCAAGGGAACTACTACGGGCTGAACCCGCACCTGTTCCACGGGTTCCCGGTCATCAGCATCCCGATCCCGACGCTGAACCTGCCGCCGCTGTTCGCCAAGCACGGGTGCAGCTCGTGCGGCACGGCGCACGCCTCGTGGCTCCACGGGGGCTGGTTCCGCGGGCACACGTGGTCACCGGGCACCGGGTTGAACTGGCTCCACCGCGGCGGCTGTAGCTCATGCGGAACGAGCGTCGCGGCGGAACCGGCCGTGTCCCGCTACAGCGGCGTCGGCACCCCGGCGCAATCGGCCGGCTTCTACGCCGCCGTGCCGACCCTCGACCCGGCGCTCGACCTGACCCCGACCGCGGCCGGCGCGCGGTAACCCGTCGTCCGTTCTCTTCGGTGCGCTCACACGGAGGTGCATCGAGGCCACCGCGCCCGCGTGAGCGGGCGCACTACCCAAGGAAGAGGTTCACCGAGATGAAGACGCTTCGCTCCTTCACCTTCGTCGCCGTCGCGGGGCTGACGCTCGCGACCGCGGCCGAAGCCAACCCGCCGGCCCCGGCCGGCCCCGGCTGCACGAACTGCGCCAGCGGCGTGCCCGCCTACGGCGCGGGCTTCTACGGCGGGGCCGGCGGGCAGCCGACCACGCTCGCGCGGCACCTGTTGAACAACCATCAGGGCGGGCCGAACATCCAGCACCGCGGCGAGCGCCTCGCGGCCCTGTTACACCGCGACACCAAGCCCAAGCTGCCGGTGTTTCAAGCCGCGCCGTGGTACAACTACTGGCCGTACGACGGGCACTTCCTCACCCCGGCCCCGGTCAGCGGGCAGTTCTACGGCCCGCCGATGACGGGCAACTTCCCCGTGAACCCGTACTTCCCCGGCCCCGGCATGGGCGGGTTCGGCGGCCCGATCCCCGGCGGCCCGCCGCCCGGCTATCCCATGCCGATGCCGAAGTAACGGAGTGCGTCAAACGAACCCGCCGCGCGCGCCGGTTAGCCGGGGCGCGCGGCAGGTTCCGTATGTTCTGACGGTGGCGGGCACTGGCGTCCGCGCGACGGGCGGGTTACGATACACCCATTGGGCCGGATTCGGCCCGGCGGTTTCATCGGTCCCGTCTCCCGCACTTAATCCGAGGCGCTGTCATGAACGTGGGTCCGTTCGGGGAACTCGTTCCCGTGGGCGGGGGCGACGCGATCCCCCTCATTAGCGACGTGATGACCATCGGCCGCCGCGAGTCGTGCGACATCTGCCTGAAGTTCCAGAACATCTCCGGCACGCACTGCGAACTGTCCCTGCGCAACGGCATCTGGCACCTGCGCGACCTGAACAGCACCAACGGGGTCAAGGTGAACGGCGAGCGCACCCTGCGCCGCCCGCTGCGCCCCGGCGACGAGATCGAGATCGCCAAGCACAAGTACATCATCCAGTACCGGCTGGCCGCCGGCGTGAAGTTGGAAGACGTGTTCTCCGAGGACGAGGACAACGTGTTCAACCAGTCGCTGATGGAAAAGGCCGGGTTGGAGCGCCCCAAGCGCCCGCCGCAGGGCGGGGGCCGGCGCTGAGTGCGCAGCAAAGTAGGAGGCACACTCCGTGTGCCGTCGCTACGCGGCTGGAGATGCGCCTCGGGGGTACGCAGTACATTCTGAGATGGTAACCCACGGCACTCGGAGTGTGCCTACTACTTTGAAAGGCGGGCGAAGTACCCCCTCGACAGGTACGACTTCTTGGGGGTACACTTCATATCTCTCCACTTCTCCGAGGTTCGCCATGAACCACAGCGCGAAGAAGCAGCTCCACGAGAAGAACCGCAAGCGGCACAAGCACGAGATGCAGGCCCACGCGCGCGAGGCGGCCCGCCGCGAGCGCTCCAACCGACCGATCTGGTTCCTCGTCGGCGGGATCGTCGTCATCATCGGCGCGGTCGTCGTGATGTCGCTCCGCTCCTGACGTGCCCCGCTCAGACGCGGCGCTCGACCCACGCGCGCACCTCGCCGAGCCACGGGTGATCGGCGGCCTCGAACTCCAGCGTGTGGTGCGCGCCGGGATAGGTCACCACCTCGCGCGGGCCGGGGAACCGCGCGACGAACGCCGCCGTGCGCGCGTTGTCGATGATCCGGTCGTGCTCCGCGAGCGCGAGGAACGTGGGCACGGTCACGTGCTTGGCGGCGCGCCTCAGGTAAATGTCGAGCGAGAAGCTGCTGAACAGGAACCGCGCCGTGGCGGCGCGCAGGCCGTGCGGCTCGGTATCGATGAACTGCTGCCACGCGCCGGACCCGGTGAACAGTTCCGGCTCGTTCAGCGGAATGGGAAAGAACTTCCACGGCCGGAACACGCGCGCCACCGCGATGCGCGCCCGTCGCGGGAGCGGCGGCGCGACCTTCGGCACCAACCCCGGACACAGCAGCACAAGTCCGTCAACGAGGTTCGGCTTGCGGTACGGCAGCCCGACCGCGAGCTTACCCCCCCACGAGATGCCGCACACGAACACCGGCAGCCCGCCGCGCTCGGCGCGCAGGCTCTGTACGAACTCGGCCACGTCGTCAAGCATCCGGCGAAAGTTCGGGGTGTCGCCGCGGTGCGCGGTGTTCAGCCCGGCCCCGCGGCGGTCGAGGAAGAACACGTCGAACCCGGCCGCGGCCAGCGCCGCACACGACCGCGCGTACCACCCGCCGTGACTGCGGATGCCGTGCACGAACACCAGCCGCGCGCGCGGCGCGCCGGCCGCGGGGTAGTGGCGCGCGTAGAAGCGGTAGCCGTCGGACGCGGCGAACTGGGACAACTCACCCAATCAGCACCTCCTTGCGCTTCGTGAGCCAGTCGAGGCGCGCGGGGTCGAGCGCGAACCCGAGGCCGGTGCCGATGAGCGCGGGCGCTTTGCCGCCGCGCCGGAACGTCAGGTCTTCGCGCGACAGCGCCTCCCAAACGAGGTGCCGGTCGTAGCTCCCTTCGAGGTAGCGGATGTCGCGCACGCTGGTGGCGAAGTGCCGGCCCGCGGCAGACAGGATCGCCGTTTCGCCCACCTGACAGCCGAGTTGGTAGCCGAGGTTGTGGCGCTTGGCGAACTGCGCCAGCCGCACGCTGGGGATGAACCCGCCGCACTTCGACAAGCGCAGGTTGAACAGGTCGCACCAGCCCCCCTGCACGGCGCGCTCCGCGTCGATCATCCCGCACAGCGATTCGTCGAGCATCACGGGCGAGTTTGTCTGCTTGCGCAGGTCGGCGAGCGCCGCGGCGTCCTCGTGGCGCAGAGGTTGCTCGACACTCGTGATGCCAAACGGCTCCAGTTCGCGGACGCGCGCCGCGGCGTCGGCCGGTGACCAAGCCTCGTTCGCGTCGACGCGCAAGTCGATCTTCCGGCCCAGCCAGCGGCGGATGAGCTTGGTGCGCTTCACGTCGTCTTGTCCCTCGATGCCGACCTTCAGCTTCACCTGCTTGAAGCCGGCGAGCCGGTACACGAGCGGGTACACGCGCTTCTTCCAGCCGCGCGGGTTGCCGATCACGCCGCTGTACCGCACCTCCGGCTGGAAGTGGTACAGTTCCGGCGCGACCAGTTCCGTCACGCGCGTCAGCGGCTCACCGAACGCGCGGCCGTAGGCGTCGAGCACGGCCAGTTCCAGCGCGCACCGCGCGGCGTTCCCGAGGATGCCGCGGTCGTCGGCCGGGGCCGGTTCGAGCTTCAGTTTTTCGGCGAGGTGAACGGCCGCCACGAAGTCGGCCGCTCCGGGCGCGAGTTGCCGCGCGAGGTCCGACCGCGTGAGCAGGTCGAGTGTGGAGTCGATGGTTTCGCCGGTCACGTAGTCGCGCGGCACGCCCTCGCCGTACCCGGTGCTGCCGTCCGAGAGCTTACACCGGACGACGACGTTGTCGGTGTCGGTGCGGACGTGGCTGGCGTGCGTGACCTTGCGCCGCAGTGCGACGCGGAGGTGCCGGGCTTCGAGTTCGACGACTTGCATGAGATGTGTTGTAGGCGGCGCGAGCGCAGCGGCACGGCGCTCAGTGCGTCAGCCCGGTACTCATCCCCTTCCACGCGTCGCGCGCCATCCACAGGCCGAGGCCCACGAGCAGCACGGCGCTGATCGTCGGGAGGATGCGAACCCAGCTGCTGTCGCGGAACCCGCGCCGCCCGGCCCGGTGCAGCGTCACCACCAGCATCCCGACGAGCGCCAGCACGACCGACAGGCCGACGCTGAACGCGAGCAACAGCGGCAGGGCGAGCGCGAGCTTCCCGGCCGACACCGCGAGCATCAACAGCAGCACCGCGTCCACGCACGGGATCGCGCCCGCCCCGACCCCGAGCAGAACGACGCGCGCCCACCCCATCGGCGATTTCGTGGGGACGAGCGGCACCGCGTCCGGGGCGACCGCGGGCGGTTCGTCGCGCACGGGCACGCGGCACTGCGGCGTGTCCGGGGCCGCGGCGTGGTTCCCGCACATGTCGCGGCACCCGCCGAACAGGTGGACGTGATCGACGCGCCCTTGCAGCCGGCGCATGAACAGCCACAGGCCCACGAAGGTGACGAGCAGCCCGCCGATCAGCCCCAGCCAGTGCTGCGCGTCCTGCGGGACGGACTCCTTGTACCGCAGGTAGAAGAACCCGGCGATGAGGATGACGCTCCCGGTGTGCGCGAGCGTCGTGCTCAGGCCGAGCAGAACCGCTTGCCGGTACGTACCCTGCTCGCCCACGAGGAACGCCGCGGCGACGCTCTTGCCGTGCCCCGGGGCGAAGGCGTGGAACGCCCCGAACACCCCCGCGAGCAGCAGCAGCACCCCGGTGCCGTGGTCCGTATCGAAGAGCGCCTTGAGGCCGCGCGCGCGCAGCCCCGCGATCAGTCCCTCATCGGACTTCGTCTCCTCGACCACGACCGCCGGGGCCGGCGGCGCGGGCGCGGGCGGCGCGTCATTCGCGCGCGGCGAGAGGGTCGGCGCGGCGAAGCTCGCACTGGCCTCGCGGGCGCGCTTGGCTTCGTCGGCGTCCCTGTACTTGCTCGGGTCTTTGCCCGCGAGGTCGTCCGGCTCGATGGTGTACTTCACCGCGAGCGCCTTCGACTCTTCCTTGAGCTTAAGCCAGATCGCGCCGGTATCGCCGTCGAAGTTGCGGTCGGTGAAGGTGAAGGCGTTCTCCGGCCCGCCGCCGTTCACGCGCCAGTTGGCCTCGAACACGAACCGCAGTTTCGCGTGGTCGCGGTCCTGTTCGACGACCATGCGCGTCGGGCGGAACTCCAACTTCTCGCCGTCGAGCTGTGCTTCGAGTTGCCGGGCAATACGCGGACCCATCTTCTCGCAGTAGGCCTTGGTGACGCGTGCCATCTTCCCGTCGAACGCCTGAATCTCGGCGGCCGTGAACAGCTTCTGGCTGTCGGTGAAAATGGTCCAGAAGCTGACGAGCAGCACGTACCGCACCTCAACCTTCTGCGCGTGCAGGCGCACGTCGATCTCGCGGTCATAGCGGAAATTGGGCAACGGGTGCGCGCCGGCCGCGGGCGCGAAGTGGGCGAGCAACAGAAGGGTGAGTAAGGTACGAAGGCGCATGGGGATATTAAATCACATCAAGTCGAACAAGGCACAGAGTTAGCCGCGAGCCGCAGGCGAGCGCGGATTCTCGACAGACGGCGCGCTCGCCTGCGGCTCGCGGCTAACTCTGATACCTACGTACTCACTTCTTCTTGCAGTAGCTCAGCGCCATCAGGGCGTAGCCCGTCACGAGGTTGGGGTCGCCTTCCATCCAGCGGTCGGTCTTGTTCACCCAACTGCCGTCGGCCTGCTGGCGCTTCAGAATCGCGGCTTGCAGGTCGGCGCGCCAGTCGTGCTTCACGCCCTTCGCGTCCACGAACTCGTCGATGCCGAGCGCGTCCATCGTCTTGGCGAAGGTGTGGTAGTAGTAGTACAGCCCGCGCTGGCTGTTCGCTTCGGGCATGCCGGGGTTGCTGTCGAGCGTGTAGTTCTTGCCGATCCACTCCAGCGCCTTCTTCACCCGCGGGTCGTCCTTGCTCAGCCCGCAGTAGATCATGCTCTTAACGCCGGCGTAGGTCATCGAGCCGTAGCCGCCCATGTCGGTCTTCACGCCGTCGCCGTCGGTGCGCCGGTTCTCGCCGCCGTTCGCCCCGGTGTAGATGAAGCTCCCGTCGTTGTTCTTCTTGGCCCACGGCGCTTTGTTGTGCTCGCTCTCGAAGTTCTGGCACTTGCTGACGAACACCAGCGCCTTGCTGAACGCCGGGTCGTCCTGTTTGATGCCGGCTTCCTTGAGGGCTTCGAGGAAGAAGGCGGTGTTGGAGAGGTCCGGGCGCGACTTGTCGCCGGCGTACCCGGCCCCGCCGTAATAGTCGCTGTCCTTGTCTTTGCCGCGGGCGTCGTCCCACTGGTACTCCTTGAGGTACTTCGCGGCGCTGCCGATCACGGCCTTGTACTTGTCGCCCTTGTTCGCGGCGTTCAGGGCCATGATGTTGATCGTGGTCGTGTAGTTGATGAGTTCGGCCTTCGCGTCGTCGCCGGCGATGTGCCCGGACTTATTGTTCACGAGCGTTTCGATGTAGGCGACGCCCTTCGCGCACGGCGCGTCTTCGGCCCGAGCGCCGGTGCGCAACAGCCCGACGACGACAATGCCCGTGGTGCCGCGGCTCCGCGGCTCAGTGCCCCAAGTGCCGTTCTCGTTCTGCGATTTCTTCAGGTACGCGGTCGCCTTTTCGACCGACGCCTTCCATGCGTCGTCCTTCGGTTGGGCCGGCGCGCGCCCGGGCACCAGCGCGAGCGCGACGGCGGACGCGAACAGCGCCGCGACAACGAGCTTCTTCATGGGTGGAACCTCTGCGGGGTGGGTTACTGGCATCCTACGCAGCAAAACGGGGGCCGCGCGCGGAATCGCCCGCCCGCGTGCGAACGCCGCGCGCCGCGCGGCCACGGCGCGCGCATGGGTGGGCAAACCGTGCGCACTGGCGTTGCCGCGCGATTCGGGCTAACCTGTGTGTATCCTTCCCCCGCGGTCACGCCATGCGCCACTTTGCTCCCGTTATCGTGCTACTGGGTATCGCCCCCGACGCGCGCGCCGACGTGCCCACCTTCGAGCGCGACATTCAACCAATCCTCACGCGCGCCGGGTGCAACGCTGGCGCGTGCCACGGCAAGGCCCGCGGGCAGAACGGGTTCCAGCTCTCGCTGCTCGCCTACGACCCCGACTTCGACTTCAACGCCATCACCGCCGAGGCGCGGGGCCGGCGCGTGTTCCCCGCGAACCCGGCGTTCAGCCTGCTGCTGCGCAAGGCCAGCGGGCGGACCCCGCACGGCGGCGGGCGCAAGCTCCCCGAAGGGAGCGCCGAGTACCGCGCCATTGAGAAGTGGATCGCGGCCGGAACGCCGCGGACCCCGGCGGACGCGCCGAAGCTCGACCGCATCACCGTCACGCCCGCGACCAAGCTCATGAAGTTCGGCGAGTCACAGCAACTCGCGGTCACGGCCCACTACGCCGACGGCACGACGCGCGACGTGACCGCGCTCGCGCAGTTCTCGTCGAGCGAGAGCGTCTACGTCGGCGTGAGCGCCGAGGGGCTGGTGAAGGCCGCGCCGATTCCGGGCGAGGCCGCGATCATGGCCCGGTTCGCCGAGAAGTTCGCCGTGTGCAACGTGCTCGTCCCGCTGCCGACGCCCGTCGACGCCGCGGTGTATGCCAAGCTGCCCCGCAACAACTTCATCGACGGCCACGTCTGGGCGAAGCTGAAGCAACTGAACGTCACGCCCTCGGACCTCAGCACCGACGCGCAGTTCCACCGCCGCGCGTACCTCGACGTGATCGGCCGGCTTCCCACGCCCGACGAGACACGCGCGTTCCTCTCGGACAAAGACGGTAAGAAGCGCGAGAAGCTGATCGACGCACTGCTCGACCGGCCGGAGTACGCCGACTTCTGGGCGAACAAGTGGACCGACCTGCTGCGGCCGAACCCGTACCACGTCGGCATGAAGGCGACGTACAACTTCGACCAGTGGATCCGCAAGAGCTTCCGCGCGAACAAGCCCTACGACCAGTTCGTGCGCGAGATCGTCGCCGCGAACGGCAGCACGTGGACGAACGGGGCCGCGGTGTTCTACCGCAACCGCCGCGAGCCGGACGAGCTGACGACGATGGTCAGCCAACTGTTCCTCGGCGTGCGGCTCGACTGCGCGAAGTGCCACCACCACCCGTTCGAGGTGTGGGGCCAAGACGACTTCTACAGCTTCGCCGCGTTCTTCGGGCGCATCGGGCGACAGGGCGTCGGCATCAGCGCCCCGATCAGCGGCGGCGAGGAGGCCGTACACCTCGGTAGCGGCAGCGGGGGCCGGCGCAACGGCAGCACCGTGCGTCACCCGCTTACAGGCAAGGAGATGACGCCGACGCCGCTGCTGGGCAAGCCGCTCGACATCGACGCCGACACCGACCCGCGCGCGGTTCTGGCCGACTGGATCACGGCCCCGGAGAACCCGTACTTCGCGAAGGTCATCGTCAACCGCGTCTGGGCCGACCTGATGGGCCGCGGGATCGTGGACCCGGTCGACGACCTGCGCGCCACCAACCCTCCGAGCAACCCGGAGCTGCTCGACGCGCTCGCGAAGGACTTCCGCGCCAACAAGTGCGACCTGAAGCAACTGATCCGCGCGATCTGCCTGAGCCACGCCTACCAGCTCTCGACAACGCCGAACGAGCGCAACGCCAGCGACCTGCGGAACTACTCGCGCCACTACCGGCAGCGGGTGCGCGCGGAAGTGCTGCTCGACATGGTGTGTGACGCGACCGGCGCGCCGGAGAAGTTCGAGGGGATGCCGACCGGCTCGCGCGCGGTCGAAGTGTGGACGGCGCGCGCGCAGTCGGTGTTCCTCGACAGCTTCGGCCGCCCGGACCCGAACCAAGACCCGCCGTGCGAGCGCACCGCCGACACTACCGTCGTTCAGGCGCTGCACCTAATGAACAGCCCCTACATCAACGCGAAGGTGACGAGCGCCGACGGCCGCTGCCCAAAACTGGCCGAGGGCAAGAAGACGCCCGCGGAGATCGTCGACGAGTTATACCTGACCGCGTACTGCCGGTTCCCGACCGCGACGGAACGCACGAAGGCGCTTCAGCGCTTCGACAAGAAGGGCGCGACCCGCAAGACCGCGGCCGAAGACCTGCTCTGGGCGCTCATCAACACCCCGGAGTTCGTGTTCAACGACTGAGGCAATCTGCTTGCGTTCTTCACCCCGAAGGGGTGGGACAGCATAGCCCGGTGCAACGCACCGGGTGCGCCGAGGTCTTGTCTTGCAGGCTGAAGGCCTGCGATACGCACACCTGTCCCACCCTTTCAGGGTGGAAGAGAAGCGTGACCTAGAGCCAGTTATGCACTAGACTCGTTGCGCAATAGGTGTTGGTTCAGTCGCACTTCGGCCAGACGATCCTGTGTGGTCGTTACCCGTACATCCGGTTGTGGAGTCCGGCGACGTTCTTCATCATCACCGTGTGACGACGGGGCG
>VGZJ01000019.1 GCA_016872595.1 Planctomycetota bacterium | reverse complement strand
TAGCCCGTTGAAGTGACCGATTTCCACGAATAACTCGATGAGAGTTCCGCGTGTGTCTCATCCAGTGTGAGGAGTTGATCGACACACAGAAGTGAGAGCGGCCGGGCTGGGTATCACACTTTTTTTACCAACCGCATACCGCGCGAAGCGTCTCTGCTCCGATTCGTCGTGGCTGCCGGAGTGCCGCGGGCGGGCCGTGAAGCTGGTATCGCAACTGCTCTACGACCTGCCCGAAGGCGAGCGGTACCGCGTAGTGTTCATGGAGCGCGACCTCGATGAAGTGCCCGTGTCGCAAGAGGTGATGCTTGCGCGGCGAGGGCACCCTGCCGTGTCACGCGCCGAGATGCGGGCTGCGTTTGCGGACCACATCGCGCGGCTCCGCACGTGGCTCGCCGCGCGAGACGACGTCGCGGTTCGGTACGTCTCATTCCGCGAGTTGGTCGCGCCCCGCGGAGCAGCTCGCGTCGCGGAGTTCGTTGGCGTGCCGCTCGCCGCGGACGCGTGCGCGGCCGTCGATCCTGTCCTGTACCGCAACCGCAGTGCCGGAATCGCGTGACGTCGGCGCGATCGTTAGCGCGCCGCACTGGTCGGGGCCATACACTGACACTCCGATCCCAACGTCCCACACGAGCGTCCCATGCGAGCCTGCGTGCCCGTTCTCCCCTTGCTCGTTCTCGCCCTGTCCGCTCCGACCCGCGCCGCCGACCCGCCCCCTCTCCAGCAACAGCTCGCGGGGGAACCGTTGGCCCAACTCGCCAAAGACGCGCGAGCGAAGGGGGATGCCGGGCGCGGGGCCGTGTTGTTCTTCCAACCGTTCCTCGCGTGCGCCAAGTGCCACGACACCGACGCCGACGTCAGCACGCTCCTCGGCCCGGACATTGCGAAGGCCGACAAAGGGGCTACCGCCGAACACCTCATCGAGTCCGTGCTCTCACCGTCGAAGGAAGTGAAGAAGGGCTATGAAACGGTCGTCGTCACCACGAAGGACGAGCGCAGGCTCACGGGCCTCGTTGTGACCGAGACCGCGGACGCGCTCACGTTGCTCGACCCGTCGGCCAACGGCAAGCGCGTCGTGATTCCCAAAGCGGAGATCGAGTCGCGCGCCGCGGGCACCAAGTCGCTCATGCCCGAAGGCATGGCGAACCTGCTTTCCGACCGGCAGCAGTTCCTCGACCTCGCGAAGTACCTCATCGAGGTCGCCGAGGGCGGGCCGGTGCGCGCCAAGGAGCTGCGCCCGGCCGTGACCGCGCTCGTGATTCCCGAGTACGAGAAGGACATCGACCACGCTGGGTTGCTCCGCGCGCTCGACGACAAAGCCCTCAAGCGCGGTGAGGCGATCTACACCCGCGTGTGCGCCAACTGCCACGGCACGAAAGACCAAGCCGGCTCGCTGCCCACGTCGCCGAAGTTCATGTCGCACGCCTTCAAGAACGGCAGCGACCCGTTCAGCCTGTACCAGACGCTAACCCGCGGCTACGGACTCATGGCCCCGCAGACGTGGATGGTGCCGCGCCAGAAGTACGACCTGATCCACTACCTGCGCGAGTCGTATCTCAAGCCGCACAACCCGTCGCAGTACGCGAAGGCCGACGACGCCTACTTCGCCAAACTGCCCGCGGGCAAGAAGAACGAGTTCGGCCCGGTGCCGGTGAACGTCGAACCGTGGGTGACAATGGACTACGGCCCGAGCATGATGAACACCTTCGCGGTCGGCGGGGCCAAGTTGGACATCGCCTACAAGGGCATCGCGGTGCGCCTCGACGCCGGCGCGGGCGGCGTCTCGCGCGGCAAGCAGTGGGCGCTGTTCGACCACGACACGATGCGTTTCGCGGCGGGCTGGGTTGCGCGGGCCACCGACCAACCGTTCATCGACTGGAAGGGGATTCACTTTAACGGCCAGCACCAAGTTCACCCCAGCGTCGCCGGGCGGATCCTCGTGATGAACCCCGGCACACCGGGTTGGGCCGATCCGCGAACCGGGAGCTTCAAAGACCCGCGACCGCTGAGTCGCGACAACCGGCCCTACGGCCCGATGCCGAAGGAGTGGGCGCGGTACCGCGGGAGCTACGCCTACGGCGACCAGACGATCATCGCGTACAGCGTGGGCGCCACGCCGGTTCTGGAACTCGAAGGGGCCGAGGGCGACCCGACGAAACCCAGCGGCCTCGTCTTCACGCGGACACTCGAAATCGGCAAGTCCGCGCGCGCCCTTCACGCCCGCATTCTGCCGGACACGCACCCGGTCGCGGTCGTCGGTGACAACGCGGTGTCACTCGCCAAGAAGGACGGGTTCCACGTGCTGACGATTCCCGCCGCCGCGACGCCCACGCGCGTCAAGGTGCTGATGACCTTCGACGACGCGGCCGTGCTCGCGGCGGCGGTCAAGACCTCGGTCGCGCCGAAGGCGCTCGCGCCGCTCACGAAAGGCGGGCCGAAACGGTGGCCGGAGGTGCTCAAGGCCGGGGTCGCGGTCGGCACGAACGACGGGCCGTTCGCGGTGGACACGTTCGCGCTGCCGGAGCGCAACCCGTGGAACGCGCAGATGCGGCTCACCGGCTTCGACTTCACCGCGGACGGAAAGAAGATGTACGTCTGCTCGTGGGACGGCGACGTCTGGCTGGTCAGCGGTATTGACAAGCCCGAAGCCGGGCTGAGCTGGCAGCGGATCGCGTCCGGGCTGTTCCAACCGCTCGGCCTGAAGCTGCGAGACGGCGCGGTGTTCGTGTGCTGTCGCGACCAGATCGTGAAGCTTCACGACCTCAACGGTGACGGCGAAACCGACTTCTACGAGTGCTTCAACAGCGACCATCAAGTCACGGAACACTTCCACGAGTTCGCGATGGGCTTGCAGACCGATGCCGACGGGAACTTCTACTACGCCAAGAGCGGGCGACACGCGCTCCCGGCGCTGGTGCCGCACCACGGCACGCTCTTGAAAGTGAGCAAGGACGGCGCGAAGACGGAGATCCTCGCGACCGGTTTCCGCGCTGCCAACGGCGTGTGCCTGAACCCGGACGGCACGTTCTTCGTCACCGATCAGGAGGGCTTCTGGACGCCGAAGAACCGCATCAACCTTGTGGAGAAGGGCGGGTTCTACGGCAACATGTGGGGCTACACCGAGCAGACCGACACGGCGGACACCGCGATGAAGCAGCCGCTGTGCTGGATCACGAACGCGTTCGACCGCTCGCCCGCGGAGATGATCTGGGTCACGTCGGACAAGTGGGGGTCGCTCAAAGGCTCGCTGCTGAACACGTCCTACGGCGAGGGGAAGATTTACATCGTGCCGCACGAGGTCGTGAACGGCCAAGCTCAAGGGGGCATGTGCGCGCTGCCGCTGCCGCCATTCCCCACCGGGATCATGCGCCCGCGGTTCGGCCCGGCCGACGGGCACCTGTACGTGTGCGGCATGTTCGCGTGGGCCGGGAACCGCACGCAGGGCGGCGGGTTCTACCGCGTCCGCGCCACCGGCAAGCCGGCCGATCTGCCCGTCGGGTTGAAGGCGCGCGCCGGCGCGGTGGAGGTGACGTTCACCGACGCGCTCGACGCCAAGAGCGCCGCGGACGTGAAGAACTACGACGTGAAGGTGTGGGGACTGAAGCGGAGCCAGCAGTACGGCTCGAAGCACATCGACGAGAAGCCGCTGACGGTGACGAAGGCGACCGTAAGCGCGGACGGTAAGACCGTGCGCTTCGAAATCGTGGACCTCGCCCCGACGCGCGGCATGGAGATCAAGTTCCGCGTGAAGGGCACCGACGGCCGCGCGGTGGTGGGCACGATCCACAACACCATCCACGCCGCCGAGAAGTGACCCGCACTACGCCACGACCGCCTTCACCACGTTCCCCTTCACGTCGGTCAGTCGCATGTCGCGCCCGGCGTAGCGGTACGTCAGCTTCTCGTGGTCGAGGCCGAGCAGGTGCAGGATCGTGGCGTGCCAGTCGTGCATGTGAACCTTGCCGTCGACCGCTTCAAAGCCGTGGTCGTCGGTCCTGCCGTGGGCGAACCCGCCCTTCGCGCCGCCGCCCGCCATCCACGTCGTGAAGCCCTTGTTGTTGTGGTCGCGGCCGTCGCCCTGCGCGTGCGGGGTGCGGCCGAACTCGCCGCCCCACAGCACGAGCGTGTCGTCGAGCAACCCGCGTGCCTGTAGGTCGTCGAGCAACCCGGCGATGGGCTTGTCGATCGCGCGGCAACTGGAGGTGAGCGCGGACTTGATGCCGCTGTGGTGGTCCCAGCCGCCCATTGTGACTTCGACGAAGCGCACGCCGGCTTCGACCAAGCGCCGCGCGAGAAGGCACTGCCGGCCGAAGGTCGTCGGGCCGCCGGCCGCGGGGCCGAAGCCACCACCCGTGCCGCCCCCGGCGCGCTCGTCGGCCCCGTACAGCTTGAGCGTCGCGGCCGATTCCTTGCTCAGGTCGAGCACCTTCGGCAACTCGCCCTGCATCCGGAAGGCCAACTCGTAGGACGAAATCAGCCCCTCGATCTCCGGGCTTTCGCCGAGCGCGTCCGCGGTCGCGCGGTTCAGGTCTTGGACGAAGTCGAGTTGCACGCGCTGCGCGCCGGCCGTGCGCCGCGCGTTCTTCAGGTTGCTCACCTGCTCGGTGCCGCGGTTAATCTTAGTGCCCTGACACACGGCCGGGAGGAACGACGCGGCGTAGTTCGCGGACCCGCCGTTGGTAGGCGGCGGGGCGATGGTGACGAACCCCGGCAGGTTCTCGTTCGGGCTGCCGAGACCGTACAGAACCCACGCGCCGAGGCTGGGCCGCGGGAACTGGAACAAGCCGCAGTGCATCTGCAAGTACGCCTGCGCGTGGTTCGGCAGGTCGGTGTGCATGCCGTTGAGCAGGCACAGCTTGTCCGCGTGGCGCGCGACTTCGGGGAACAGGTCACTGATCCACAGCCCACTTTTGCCGTGCTGGGCGAACTTGAAGGGCGACCCCATGAGTCGCCCCGCGAACCGCCCCGGTGCCGCCTTGCCGTCGTCAGCGCTCAGCCTCGGCTTGTAGTCGAACGTGTCGAGGTGGCTCGGCGCGCCCTCCATACAGAGGAAGATGACGCGCTTGGCCTTTGGCGCGAAGTGCGGCTTCTTGGGCGCGAGCGGGTCCGTGCGCCCGTTCGCGCCGCGCGCGGCCTGCTGGTGCGCGAGCGCGGCAAACGCGAGGTAGCCGAACCCCGTCGAAGTGCCCTTCAGCAGCGCGCGGCGCGAGAACATGGGGAAAGCCTTGTGTGGTAGGCGAGAATCGCTTTGTCCCGTTAGCTGCGAGCCGCGGGCGAGCGCGGCGCAACGGTGGTCACTTCCGGTACTGGAACTCGGCACTGGCGAAGAGCGCTTGGCAGAACGCGCTCCAGCTCTCGCGCTCGTGCTGCGCCGCGGGCACGCGGTCCGTCGCGAGTTGCGCGCGGTACGCCTTCAGGAACGCAGCTGAGCCGGTCTGCTCCTTATCCGTCGGCGGGCGGCCGTAGAACCGCAGGAACGCGGCGCGGACCCGCTCGCCCTCGGTCGCGGTGCCCTTGAGTAGCACGTCGGCCGCGGCGTCGGCGGCGCGCAGCACGAACGCGCTGTTCATCAGGAACAGCCCTTGCGCGGGAACCGTGGTGCGCGGCCGGTCGCTGGTGATGAGCGCGGGGTCGGCCGCGTCGAACAGCGCGAGCGCTTCGGGCAGGTTGTCGCGCACGACGGGCAGGTAAACCGAGCGGTGCCGGTTCCGCGGGTCGTTCGCCGCCGCGCCGATCGGTTCGCCACCCCCGCCGAAACGCGCCACCGGGCCTTCGCCGGCCCGCGCGACCACTGAGCCGGTCGGAGCCGTCGTGTCGAGTTGGTCGCTCACCGTGAGGAGCGCGTCGCGCAGGCTCTCGGCGTCGAGGCGGCGGGGCGACACGCGCCACAGCCGCGCGTTCTCGGGGTCGATCTCTAGCGCCGCCTTGTTCGCCACCGAGCCGAGTTGGTAGACGCGACTCGTTACCACGGAGCGGATGAGCTTCTTCGTGCTCCAACCGTTGTCCACGAAGGCGAGCGCGAGGTGGTCGAGCAGTTCCGGGTGTGTAGGGCGGCGACCGGCCATACCGAAGTCGTCGGCGCTCGGCACTAGCCCGCGGCCGAACAACTGGAGCCAGACGCGGTTGACCATCACGCGCGCGGTCAGCGGGTTCCGCGTGCTCGCGATCCACTCCGCGAGTTCGAGCCGCCCGCTGGTGCCGGCGGGAACCTTAAGCGGCGCGGCCGTCATTACTTGGAGCGTGCCGCGCGGGACGCGCGCGGTACCCGGCTGGTCGTGCTCTCCGCGCGCGAAGACCGGGCTGTCGCCGATCACGCGCGAGCCGTTGTAGGTGAACCCGGCGAACCCGCCCTTCGGCGGCGCGGCCTCGGCGCGTGCCGGCCGGTCGCGCACACCCATCGCCACCAGTTTCGGGTTCCCGTCTCCGTCGTAGGCGTCTAGCCGCGCCTGCAACAGCGACAACTGCCCGGACGTGAGGAACTGCTGCGTCGGGTCTTTCAGCTTGGCGATGTTGTCGCGCACGCTCTTGATCTGGTCTTCGATCCGCTTGCGCTCGGTGTCTGTCAGGCGCGCGACCGCGGCGCTCGCCTCCTTCGGCAGCACGACCAGAGGGCTTTGGCGCTGGGCGTTGATGTAGCGCACCGTACCGTAACAGGTTTCCGTGCTGCGGAAGATGCCGGCGAGCGCGTAGTAGTCGGCCTGCGGGATCGGGTCGAACTTGTGGTCGTGGCACCGCGCGCACGCCGCCGTGACGCCGAGGAACGCGTGCGTCGTCACGTCGATTTGCTCGTCCACGATGTCCAACTCGAACTTGAGGCCGTTGCGCTCGTTCAGCGTCTTCGGCCCGATGGCGAGGAACCCGGTGGCGACGAGGCGCTCGGCGCGCCGCTTCGCGTCGTCGGTCGGCATCAGGTCACCGGCGAGTTGCTCCTTCACGAACTGGTCGTAGGGCTTGTCGGCGTTGAACGCGGCGATGACGTAGTCGCGGTAGCGCCACGCGTGGGGGTAGTTGAAGTTCACCGTCTTGCCGGTGCTCTCGGCGAAGCGGGCCACGTCGAGCCAGTGGCGGGCCCACTTCTCGCCGAACCGCGGCGACGCGAGCAAGCGGTCCACGACCTTCTCGAAGGCGTCCGGCGCGGCGTCCTCCACGAACGCGCTCACCTCGGCCGCGGTCGGCGGCAGGCCGGTCAGGTCGAAGGTGACGCGGCGGATCAGCGCGCGGCGGTCGGCGTCCGCGACCGGCGTCAGCCCCTTCGCCTCAAGCCCCTCCAACACAAAGCGGTCGATCTCGGTGCGCGGCCAAGCGGCGTTCTTCACCTGTGGGGCCACGGGCTTCTTGGGCGGCTGATAGGCCCAGTGCTTGCGGCCCTCCTCGATGTCGATGTACTTGCCCGCGGCCCTCGCGCCGCGCGGGTCGGGCGCGCCGATTCGCACCCACTCCTCGAAGTCGCGCACCACGTCCGCGTCGAGCTTCTTCTTGGGCGGCATCGCGGTCTTCGCGTCGCCGTGCTTGAGAGCCTGAACGAGCGGGCTGCGGGCCGGGTCGCCGGGTACGATCACCGCGCCGGAATCGCCGCCCTTGCGTGTCCCGTCGCGCGTGTCGAGCACCAGCCCGCCGCGGGCCTTCTTCCCGGGTTCGGACGAGTGGCAGGCGTAGCACTCGGCCACTAGTACGGGGCGAATCTTCTTCTCGAAGAACGCCGCGCCCTCGGCGCTGGGCGGCTTGTCGTCCGCGCCGACGGTGGGCGCGCCGGTACCTACGAGCGCGGCGAGCGCGATCAGAGGGCCACGGAACCGGGACATGGTGAGTTCTCCGAGTGCGACGCGCGACCGCTTCACTCTGTAGCCGGCCTCAGTGAGGCCGGGTTATACGAGGCGTATCACTCCGGCCTCACTGAGGCCGGCTACAGAAGACTACGGCTTCTTCGGCGGGCCGAACGCGAACGCCTTCGGCTCGAAGCCGGTGCCCTTGCCGGCGAGTTGCGCCTCGACCGATTGCAGGCGCTTGTCGATGAACCGGCGCGGCGGCATCGACTGGCCGAACGCCCCGCCGCCGAACCCGCCCCCGCCGCGCGGCTCCTTGCGCGCGGCCACTGCCTTCGCTTCCCGCGCCAGCGGCTCCTTCACGGCCTTCTCGATGGCGTCGAGGTTTTCTGTTAGTTTCTTCTTGGTGAATGTCGCCGCGGTCAGTTCCTTGATGATTGCGAAGTAGCGGTCCTTGTGCTCCTTGATCGCGAACAGCCGGTCGATGAGCTTGTTCTGCCCCGCGTGCGGGTGTGCGAGGCTCAGTTCTACAAGCTGTTCCGGCGTGCCGACCGCGGGCCACGTCGCGAGCGACAGGTCCAAGTCCCACGGGATGTACACGAACTTGTTCGTACCCGGCACGAGGTACAGGTAGTAGTTGTGTCCGTAGCCGAGGTAGCTATCGAGGTTGGAGAGCAGGGCGTTGGCCGCGATGAAGCGCAGGAACGCATCGATGTCGAGGAACGCGCCGATGTCCTTCGCAAACTCTGCATCGGTCGCGTTGCTGACGATCTTCGTGAAGTCGATGAGGCGCTTCTTCTGCTCGTCGGTCGGCGGGCTGTCGGGCTTGTAGCGGTCCTCGTAGGCCTTCCACGTCGTGCCCATGTACGCAGGCCCGCCCTGCAACCCTTCGGGCTTGAGCAGCATCCCGCTGCCGTCCTTGAAGTGGCGCTTGAGGAAGCCCTTGTTGACCTGTTCGACCAGCGTGTACACACCGACCAGTTCCTTGTCGTACTTGCCGGGCACGGTCAGCGACAGTTCGCCGAACGCGGTGCGCGAGGCGGGCACGCCGGCGTCGCGGAAGAACGCGAACGACAGTGCCTCGCGCGCCTTCGTCGGGTCGCTGACGCCGCAGTTCAGGTTGAGCATCGTCAATCCGTCGAGCTTCTGTCCTTCGACGGTTCGGTTCAGGTCGAACTTGATGGACTTCTTGAGCGACTGCGCCGTCGCCATGTACGTGTAGTTGCCCTTGTAGCGCACACCGATGTCCTTGTACGTGGTGCCGTCGAAGGCGAGTTCGCCCTGTGACCACGGGAAATCGACGCCGAAGGTGTTGCGGTGCGTGCCTTCGGGTTGCTTGCGCTGCGGGCCGAAGCCGGGCGGCCCGAACTTCCCGCCGCCGGCCGGCGCGAGCGCCGCGAACTGCTTCTCGGTCATCTTCAGGTCGAGCGCGACAACCTTCCCAGTGCCGAACAAGCGCTCGCCCGGGACCGCCTTCTTCTCGGCGACCCTCTCGGCACTCGTGCCACCCAGTGCCGCGGCAACCAGCGCGACCGTCGCGAAGAAGAATCGGTACATGGCGAATCACCCGCGATGCCGTGTGTAGCTGAGATGAAGGAAAGAAGTGTACCCATTTGGGTATGAGAGCGTCGTGAAGAAAGCGGCAGGACGCTCGCGAGTGGCGGAAGTGAGGCATTCGGCGCGCGCCGATGCGCGCAGGCGGTTACTCGTCGGTCAGGCCAACTTCCTTTAGCGAATTCGTGAGGCGTGTCAGGTCACTGATAGGACCGCGGTTGTGAACGATGCGCTCAAACGGGGCGACGGGCCTCGTACTAGTCTCCGGCCGCGTCGAACTCGGCTCGCGCGACGCGCCGAAACGCGACCGGGGTACTCACTTCTGCCACCGGGCCAGCGCTCCGGCCTTGATCTACTCCCACGGCACCACATCGTCCGGGTTCGTAAGGTGGTCCGCGAGGCGGCGGTGTAGCTCATGCCGTTTGGCATCCGAGAGGGGCGATGGTGGCTGCTCGGCGGCCACGCTGTGAAAGATTTCTTGAACCAGCGCCAGCCGCTCGGCGACGGTGTGTCGAGCGATTCCGAGCTGTTCTAGTGTCGGCAAGATACGGCCACCCGATTCGCTTACACTGTCCAGTGGAACCTGTTCCGGCAGAGTTAGTCGGGGAAACGTCTAATAAACTCTTGTGACATCCCCAGTACGGTGGCGACCTCATATACCGCTGCAACCGTCGCTGGAGATAGGGGCAGCGAAGGCTCGTAGATCATGTAAAGCAGGTGTTCAAAGGCCACGCCAACTTCGCCGTGAGTGAGGTAGTCATCGACGATGGCGAACCCGTCGCGCAGTCCCGCTTGGTCGACCGCGCTTCCCGGTGGAGGGTCGCCGACAGAGTACAGCTGATCGAGCAGGCTCTATGCCTCGCGCGCAGCGCGCCGAAGTCGTTCTTCGGTTGTCATAGTATTGTCTCAACAACGAATCACGCCGCGTGTGGGAGCTGACGGGCGTGTTGGTTCGACAATCGCAAATAACGCGCTCATTTGCCCGGCCGCAAGTTAGTCCGCCCTGCGGCCATACCATAGCTCCATGCATCGCGAGATCAGCACCGTTGACGACCCGTTTCGCTCGGAGTCGCCGCTCGCGCTCTACCTGCTCACGGCCGTCGTCGGGGCGCTGCTCGGCGCGGACCTGTGGCCGGTGGTCGCGGGGTGGCTCAAGGGGCAGGGCGTCGAAACGTACTCGTGGGCGCGCGATGCGTCTGGGTTCCGCTACGCCCTCTTCGCCGCCGTCATTGGGGGCGCGCGTGTCCTGTACACGTCGCTCGAAGCGCTCTTCGAAGGGCGCGTCGGCTCCGACCTCGCGCTCGCCATCGCTTGCCTCGCCGCCATCGTGCTGAAAGAACCCGTGGTCGCGGCCGAGGTCGTGTTCATCGGGTTGGTCGGCGAGTGCCTCGAAGCGCTCACGTTCGCGCGCACGCAGAACGCACTAGGTAAACTCGCGGAACTGTTCCCACAAAGGTGCTGGGTGCTGCGCGACGGCGCGGAGGTACGCACCTACACCGCGGACCTGATTGTCGGCGACAAGGTCGTGGCGAAGCCCGGCGGGCGCGTACCCGTTGACGGTGTCGTGACCGACGGGCGCTCTGCGGTCGACGCCAGCGCCATCACCGGCGAGAGCCTTCCGGTCGATAAGGGGCCGGGCGACGCGGTGCTGGCCGGGAGCATCGTGCAACACGGCGCGCTCACGGTCGAGGCGCAGAAGGTCGCGAAGGACACCGTCGCCGGGCAGGTGATCGCGCTGACCGCGCAGGCGCTCAAGGACAAAGCCCCGCTGGAGCGCTACGCCGACCGGCTTGCGCGATACTTCCTTCCGCTCGTAGTGGTACTCGCGCTCGCCACGTTCGCGAGCAACTTCGCCTACCAGTACTATGGGACGCCGCCGCAGGGGTTTCCGAAGCCGGGCGCGCGGGCCGCGGCGCGCGTAGCCGCGTACCCCGCGCTCGCGGTGCTGGTGGTGGCGTGCCCGTGCGCGCTGATCCTCGCGACCCCGGCCGCGGTCATCGCGGCGCTCGGCCGGCTCGCCGGTACGGGCGTGCTCATCAAGGGCGGCTCGGCGCTCGAACGGCTCGCCGGCGTGACCGCGTTCGCGTTCGACAAAACCGGCACGCTGACCGAGGGCAAGCTCGAACTGGGCGACGTGATCCCGCTCGGCGGCGCGTCCGCGGAGCAGCTCCTCACAGCTGCCGCGACCGCGGAGCAGCGGAGCGAACACCCGCTGGCCCGGCTCATCGTCGGGGCGGCGGCAGCGCGCGGGCTGAGCGTGCCCGCGGTCGATGCATTCCGCGCGCACCCCGGCGCGGGCGTAACCGCCTCTTTCGGCGGCACTGCACTCATCGTCGGCACGCGCCGGCTGGTGGAAGAGCAGGGCGTCGCGCTCCCGGCCGACGCGCTCGCAGCGCTCGACCGACTGGACGCCGCAGGGCAAACCTCGCTCCTCGTGGTGCGCACCTCGCTCGTGGTCGCCCGCGACGGCGTGGTTCTCGGGGTCCTCGGCGCGCGCGACACCTTGCGCCCCGAAGCGGCGCAAGTGCTGGCCGACCTCCGCGCGCTCGGCATCGCGCCCGTCGCGCTACTCACCGGCGACCGCGCCGCGGTGGCGCGCGCGGTTGCGGAGCAACTGCCCGTAACGGAAGTTCACGCCGAACTGCTGCCGGCGCAGAAAGCCGAATGGGTGGCGGGGCAAGAACCTAACCCCCCGACCCCCTTCCCTAAGAGGGAAGGGGGGGTAGGAGAAGAAGCTACCTCTCCTACCCCCCCTTCCCTCTTAGGGAAGGGGGTCGGGGGGTTAGGTTCCTCCGTCGCCTTCGTCGGCGACGGCATCAACGACGCGCCCGCGCTCGCGCGGGCAGGCGTTGGCATCGCCATCGGCGGCGGTCGCGGCACCGACGTGGCCGCGGAAGCCGGCGACATCGTCATGATGGGCGAACCGCTCAAGCCGCTCCCGCTGTTGGTGCGTTTGTCGCGCGAAACGGTTCGCATCATCCGCCAGAACATCCTCGTGTTCGCGTTCGGGGTGAACCTGCTCGGCATCGTCCTCACGGGCTGGCTGTGGCCGCTGTTCGCGTCGTCGCCGGACTGGTACGAGTCGGCCCCGCTCGCGGGCGTCATCTACCACCAACTCGGCTCCCTCGCGGTGCTGTTGAACTCGATGCGGTTGCTCGCGTTCGACCGTACGGAAAGCCGGGCGCTGGCGCGCGTGCGCGGCGCGTCGAAGGCCGTGGAAGGGTGGCTCGGCCGGCTCTCGTTCGACGGTCTCTTGCACGGCCTCGCGCACCGCTGGAAGGCCGTCGGCGGCCTACTCGCGTCTGTCGCGCTGGCCGCGTGGCTCGCCACCGCTGTCGCCCAGATCGAGGCCGGCGAAGTGGGCGTGGTGCGGCGGTTCGGCGACGTGACCGCGGACCTGCCGCCGGGGTTGCACCTGCGCTGGCCGTGGCCGGTCGAGACCGTAACGCGCGTGCGCCCGGGCGAAGTGCGCACGATCGAGATCGGGTTCCGCGTCGTGCCCGGCGCGCAGAAGGGGCCGGGCGCGAACACGTGGGCCGGGAGCCACGGCGACGGCGTCGGCCCGGTCACGGACGAGGCCGTGATGATTACCGGCGACGACAGCCTCGTCGAGCTGCGCGCGATCGCGCGGTACCGCGTTAGCGACCCGCGCAAGTTCCTGTTCGGCGCGACCGACCCGGAGTTCGTGATCCGTTCCGCGACCGAGTCCGTGTTGCGCGAGTTGGTCGCCGGCCATAAGTTCATCGAACTGCTGACGCACCGCCGCGCCGAGATCGAGCGCGTCGCGCTGGAGCGCCTCGCGCGTCGCGTGACCGAGGCCGCCCCGGACGGGTTGGGCGTCGCGCTCGAAGGGTTCACCCTGTACGACCTGCACCCGCCGCCGGAAGTGGTGAACTCCTACCATACAGTCGCGAAGGCCATTCAGGAGCGCGACCGGGCGGTGAACGAGGCCCTCGCCGACGCGCTTCGGGTGCGCCGACGCGCAGAGCAAGAGGCCGACAGCGCGCGCAAGCGCGCCGCGGCAGACGCCCATGCCAAGCTCGAAGCGGCTCGCGCCGACCGCGATGCGTTCCTCGCGTGGCGCGACGCGCGCACCAAACTGACGGCCGCGGAGGAGGCGGCGCTGTCCGCGGAGCGCGCCAAGCGCGTCGGGGCCGGCGAGGCCCCCGCCGCGGTGGACGCTGACCTCGCGGCGCGGCGCGCGACCGCGCTGGCCGCCCGCCGCGCGCTGCTCGATACGCGGCTCACCTACCAAGCACTGGTCGATGCTCTGCGCCTTCGTGACAAGGTGTTCGTGGACGCCGCCGACCTGCCCGGTCGCCGGCACTTGTTCCTGATGGACCCGGACCTGCTGCGCCTCCCGCCGGGCTTCGGCCTCCCGAAAGAGAAGGAGCCGTAGAATCGGTTGAATCTGCCCAAACCGCCCAAGCGAACGCTTCGGGTGCGAGCCGGGCGCTTGGTTCAGGACGGGCCACAATCGCCGCTGCATATCCGAACGATTTTCCGACGGTTCCCGACAGCACCGGCGTCTATCGCATGGTACAGTTGACCCAATCGCGATTCGCAATACATCCGGACGCGCACCGCGGGCACAGGAGTCCGGTCGTGAAACGTCCCCTACGTCTTCGCGGCATCAGTGGCGACGTGAAAGGGCAGGTGTGGGAATCGGATACGATTCTACGCGCCGGCCGCCTCGCGTCGCTCGAAATCGTACTCGACGACAGTTCCGTCAGCCGCCGGCACGCCGAGGTGCGCCACGGCGACGACGGCTGGCACGTCCGCGACCTTGAGAGCACGAACGGGACGTACGTCAACGGCGTACGTATCGGGCCCGGCGAACAGCCGCTCAAGGCGCGCGACATCGTCCAGTTCGGCAAGGTCGCCGTGATCGTTGAAATGACCGACGCGCCGCCCGACGGCCCGCCGTCGAACCAGCACGTCATCGCCGCCACGCAGTCCAGCTTCGAAGAAGGGATGCGGCGGCTGGCCTTCGACCGCAATCACATGCCGCGCGCCGGCGAGCAACTGTTCGCGCTCCTCCGAGCCGGTAACCACTTCGTCAACATGACGAGCGAGGACCAACTCCTCGACGCGGTGCTCAACGACGCGGTCAGCGTTCTGGAAGCGCAGCGCGGCGCGATCGTGCTGGCCGAGAGCGACGGCCCGGACCCGAAGATGCGACTTCGGGCGCTCGCCGTCGGGCAGGGCGAACCGCCCGGCCGGTTCCACTACTCGAAGAAGCTCACCAACCGCTGCTTCGCGAGCGGGGTCTCGCTGTTGTACAGCACGTTGACCGCGGACGACGAGACGAAGGTGACGCAGAGCATTGCCGACGGCGCGATGGCGAGCGTGATGTGCGTGCTGCTACGCACCCCGCGAAAGCGCCTTGGCGTCCTGCACCTCGACCGCAGATTTTGGCAGAACCCGTTCACCGAAGACGACCTGCACTTGGCCGATGCGCTGGCCGCCCACGTCTCCGCGGCCATCGAAGCCGCGCAACTGCTGCGCCGCCAGAAGGACCAGTTCCTGCGCACCGTCTCGGTGCTCGCGCAGGCGGTCGAACTGCGAGACGACTACACCGGCAACCACACCCAGCGCGTGACCCGCTACGCCACGATGCTGGCGGAAAAGCTGGAACTGCCGGACGACCAGATCGACCTCATCAAGATCGGCGGACCGCTCCACGACATCGGCAAGATCGGCATCGACGACGCGATCCTGCGCAAACCCGGCCGCCTGACCGCGGAGGAGTACGCGATCATGCAGACGCACGCGAAGCTGGGGGCCGAGATTCTGGAGCCGGTGCCCGAGATGGCCCCGATCATCCCCATCGTACGGAACCACCACGAGCGCTGGGACGGCACCGGCTACCCGGACCGGCTGCGCGGCGAGGAGACCCCGCTGCTGGCGCGCATCGTCGCCGTGGCCGACGCCTTCGATGCCATGACCTCGAACCGACCTTACCACGAGAACAAGAAGGGCAAGCCGCCGGCGTGGGCGTTCGGCGAAGTGGAGCGGCAACTGGGACGCCAGTTCGACCCGGTGGCCGGGGCCGCGTTCCTCACGATCCGCGAGGAGATTGTCCGCGCGATGATCGAGCTCATGCCGGACGCCGAGATCGAAGCGCTCGAACCCGTCACCGTGACCGGCTACGTCCCAGACCCGCGCGGCTAGTAGTGTGCAGTTGATAGAAAGGCAGAGAGGCATTGTTCACAGGATGAACAAGATAAACAGCGATAGGACGAGAGGGGCAACTCCACTCTTCATCCTGTTTTGATCCTGTCAACAATGCCTCTCTGCCTTTCTGACATCAACCGCCCGCTAGCACTATTCCAGCACCGCGAACGACTCTAAGAACTCCCGCGCGGCGGGCGCGTCGGCGAAGTCCGGCGTGCCGAACGCGCTCACCTTGTACAGCCGCGCGCCCGCGAGAACTACCCGCGCGCGTAGCACGCCGGACCGCGGCTTCTCCGCGGTCGCTACGAACTTCAGCCCCGGATACTTTCCCATCAGCGCGAGCGACGCCGACTCCGTCTCGGTGCCGCCGACCGAGCGCACCAGTTCGGCCTTCGCCTCGTCGAGAAGCTTGTCGGCGGCGCGGCGCGCCTCGTCGTCGGAAATGGGCAACTTGTACGCGCGCACGGTCAGCGCGCCGTCGTTCGATGCGACCGTAAAGATTTGCGACGTAAGCGTGCCGTCCGGCTTGTCGTAGACGCGCGGCGGCGCGCCGAACCGCACGCGGAACTTGTGTTCCGGCGACTCGAACTCCGGCGGCACCGGGGCCGAGCACCCGGCGAGCGCCAGCGCGAAAAGGAGCGCGATCCGCCGCACGAGGAGCCTCCGGTCGAGTGTCAAACTACTTCCCGTAAAGCTCCGACACGCGGGCCGCCTGCTGGCGCTCCGCGAGCCAGTCGCCGACCTGCTTCGTTTCGGCCACGAGCGCGTCCACCTGCTTGCGCTCGTCGAGAACCGCCGCCGCCACATCGCCCGGAATGGCGAGGTACGCGCGGCCCAGTTCGTCCGCGACGCGCGCGCCTAGCGCCGCGCGGAACTCGCCGCGAATCGCCGCCCAGCGCACCGGCAGCAGCATCAGAATGAGCAGGTGCAGCACGATCACTACCAGCAGCGGGATCAGCACGACCAGCGTCATCTGGAACAGGTCCGGCACTTCGCCGCGAACGAAGAAGTTCCATAGCAGATAGCCCGCGGTCGCGACGAGCGAGATTTCGGGCAGGGTGTTGGCGAACAGGCCGAGCGTGCCGCGGACCAGCTTCCGCGCGCCGGTGGGGTGCGTCACCCGGCGCTCGACCTCCGCAAGCGCGTCGATCACCGCGCGCGTCGACTTCTCGCGCCAGTTGAGCCGCCCGGCGCTCGTGGTCGGGTCGCTGAGCAGCGCCAGCGGGAAGCCCTTCGTGTCGCCCTCGACGAGCAGCCGGTTGATAAGCGCGGTGCCGCGCTGGTCGAGCACGCGCTCGCCCGCGGTCTCGGCGCACTTCTGCACGAACTCGCCCAAGTTCCATTCGGTCGGCGTCTCGACGCGTCCGCCCATCAGCTTCGCCTTCAACCCCATCAGCGGAATACGGTCGCGCAGGCCACTACCGGCGTAGCGCAAGCGCGTCGTGAGGCGGGTGTACGCCGCCATCAGCCCGCGGTAGCGCGCCTGATCTTCCACGCTGAAGTGGTGCTCGACTTCCGTTTGGTACGGCTCCAGCGTGCCGACCAGTACGTCGGCCTGAACATCGGCTTCGTCGCTCAGCGTTTTTGTCCACGCGGCCTTCACCTTCTCGGCCTCGGCGGTCAGGTCCGGCGGGCGCACGCCGTCGGCGGCGCGGCCCATTTGCGCGAGCAACTGCCCCACGCCGCGGGCCTTCACCGCTTCGATCTCCAACCGCGTCAGGCCCAGTTCGAGCCAGTTGCGCAGCAACCCGAACTGCTCGCCTTCGGGCAGGTCCGCTGGCCGGGGCGGTAGTCCGCCACCGCTGTGGGTCTTCGCCGCGTCGAGCCAGAGCTGCGCGGTGGTGCGGAACAGCAGCGGGTTCTCGAACCCTTCGGATTTCAGGTCTCCGAGCAGGTCTTCGTCGGGACGCAGGCCGCTCTCGCCGGTGTTGCAGCGGTCCCACTTGTTCAGCACGAACGCGAACGCGCGGCGCTGGCGCTGTTCCTTGAACAAATCCCAACCGAGGCGGTCGTGGTACTTCTCCTGCGAGCCGACGTACAGCACGATGTCCGCAACCGGCAGCAGCGCTCTCAGCTTGTCGCGGTTGGTGAGGTCGTTGGAGTCGAGGTCGGGCGTGTCGACGATGATTTTCTGTTCGAGGCCGGCGCGGTCGTGCGACGCGAGCCGGCACATGCGTAGCGCCGGGTCGAGGCGGTCGGTCTTCACGGAGGCGTGATAGTACACGACGGGGTCGCGCGTGGTGGGCCGCGTGAACGAGGCCTGTGCGACCGCGCCGCCCGCGAGCGCGTTCAGCAGCGTCGATTTGCCGACGCCCGTTCCGCCCATCAGCATGATGACGAGCAGCGGCTTTTCAACATCGAGCGCTTCGCCCTGTCGCCGCAGGTCGTCGGCCAGCCCTTCCAACTCCGCGCGCTGGAGCATGGACAGCGGGAACCGCCGGCGCGAGTCGAGCCACGCGCGCGACTGGCGCTCCAGCCCGCGCAGCAGCGGCGCGAGCGTCCGCAACAGCGGCTGTGGCGCTTCGTCTTCGCGAGCGGGGGGCGAAAGCCCCCTGTTCTCTTCTTCAACCATCGTGTTGGTTCGAACAGGGGGCTTACGCCCCCCGCTCGCCTGTGGGTGGAATCGGCGGTGGCTTCGGCGCGCCGAGCGCCTTCACCTTCGCGGTGACGCGCTCGTCCATTTGGCGGATCAGGTCCGGCACGCGGCGCAGCACCAGTTGCAACTTCTCGAACGACGTGCCGCCGGTCGTCGGCCACTCGCCGAGCCAGTGCGCCAGCGGCGCGGTCAGGGTGTTCGTCACGAGCGATTCGCGGTGCGCGCGGACGCGCGCCCGCGCGCCTTCGGCCACGCCACGGGTCGCGAGTTCCGCGAACTGGTGCGTCGCAGAGACGCCAATCGGCGCGAGCAACAGCAACCAGCCGGGCGGCCATGTGAAGTAGATCACCGCGCCGACGATGGTAAGATCGAGGCCGAGTTTGCCCGCGCGCAGCGTGTGCAACAGCGCCGGGTTCTGTTCCAACCCCGCGACCAGCGCCTTGCCCGCGCCTTCGAGATCTTCGCTCTCCTTCAGCTCGAACGTGCGGTACTCGGTGGCGAACCGGTCGCGCGCATGCGGGGCCATCTCGGACTCGAACCGCACCGCGAGTTGCTTCCACAGCGGGTGCGCGCTCGCCTTGCGCAGCGCTTCCGCTTGGAGGCCGTCGAGCCAGCTCTTCAGCGACTCGTGCAGCACGGTCTGTTCCGAGAGGTTTAGCACGTCGGGGCGCGACATGAGACCGAAGACGTAGTCGCGCGTCCAGCGGTACGGCGTGCGCAGTGCCCACAGCAGCCCGCCGATCACGCGGCCCGCGCCCGGCAGTTCGAGCAGGTCGATGAGCCGCTCGCGGTAGCGGTCGAAGCGCTGGAACCGCTCGCCGGACAGGTACTCGCGCCGGTAGCGGTCCTCGAACGACACGCGCCCCGCAGTCACGGCGAGCTTCCACGCCTCCAGTTCGGCAAGGTCGCGCCGGGCGACTTCGAGCAGCCCGTCGCCGGCCGTACTGAGGTACTTCGCGGCGTTCGCGACCGTGCGTGCGCGTGCCGCGTCGGTTGATTCACCCTGCACGAGTAGCTGGTTCAGTAGCGGGACGCGGTACTTCGCGCCCGCGCCGGCGGGGTCGGCGCGCTCGGCCGGCGTCATCTGCGGGAGCGCGACCACGGGCACCGCGGGCGCGCCGCCACCGGGCAACTTCGGCAACCGGCCCAGCACCTCTTGGCGGAAGTGTTCGACGAACGCCGGCGCGTCGGCCGGGCGCATCTTCGTGAGCGCGACCACGACGGCCTTGCCCGCCTTCACCAACAGGTGAAGGAACTGCGTCGGCACCTCGTCGTTGTAGCGCTCGTCGGACGCGACGTAGACGATCACGTCCGCGAGCGCCGCGACCTCCATGAGCCGCGCGACGTAGCCCTCGCTCGCCCACGTCGTCATGTCCGGGCAGTCCCAGATGACGAACTCGCTCAGGGCGTGCGCGCCTTCGCCCTTCGTATCGATGCGGCGCACCTGATAGACGTCTTCGTCCACGTTCGCGGGCTTGTCGGCGGTGAGCCGGTGCATCGGGCCGAGGAACCCGATGTAGCTGGGCCACGCGAATCCGGGGCCGGGCGGCAGGAACGCGGTGGGGTGGCGCGTGAACCCGGCCTGCGGGTTCGCCTCCGCGACCACCGCGCCCGCGAGGAAGTTCACGACGGTGCTCTTGCCCGCGCCGGCCCCGCCCACGACGGCGACGTGCAGCGGGCGCGTGTCCAGACCTTCGAGGAACGGCCCGATGACGTTGCGCGCCAGCGCCGACGCGAGCCGCAACGTGCCGGCGTGCGCCGACAACTCGGGTTGCTTGCGGCAATGGTCTTCGAGCCAGCGCAGATCGTCGGCGAGCTGGCCCACGGCCGAGCGGTGTTCGGTCGGTTGCATGGGGGTATTATCGCTGGAAGTGCGCGAGTTTCGAGTTCAACCTGTTAGCCGCGAGCCGCAGGCGAGTGCGGAGGTTCGCGCTCGGCTGCGGCTCCCGGCTAACAGAATCAGCTACGAAACGCGCTCTTTACAAGCCCACTGAGTTTTCGATCCAATACGAAGCCTTCAATCGCAACGCTCGGTGGATGCCCCATAAGCAACTCGCACACCACCTGCGCAGTGCCGATGGACAATTGCACGCCGGCGCGGAAGTGCCCGGCCGCGACAAACACGTTAGGCGCACCCGGCACCGGGCCGATGAACGGCAGGTCGTCTGGCGAACCGGGGCGCAATCCGGCCCACGACGCTTCGAGGGTCGCGTGGGCGAGCGCCGGCACCGTGCGCCGCGCGAAGGCGAGTAACCCCGCAATGCCTTCCGGCGTGGTCCGCTTCTCGAACCCGGCTTCCGGTTCCTCGGTCGAGCCGACGAGCGTGAGGCCGTCGCCGCGCGGCACGAGGTAGCGCTTGCCGAGCATCAGCACGCGCGAACACGACGCGCCGCGCAAGAGCGCGATCTGCCCGCGCACCGGGAACACACCCGGCGCGCGCAGGAGGCCCGCGCTCCACGCGCCGGCCGCGAACAAGTAGCGCCACGCGGTCACGCGCGTGCCGTTCGCGAGTACCAGCGCGCCATCGGCGAAGCCTTCCGCACCGGTGTTCGCATGCAGTTGCACGCCCGCTTTCGCGCACGCCGCGACGAGCGCCCGCATGTGCCACGGGTTCCGGACTTGCGCGCAATCGTGCAGCAGGAACGGCTCACCTTCGACTTCGCCCAACGGTTCGAGTTTTCGCGCCTCGTCTGCGCTCAAGCGCTCGAAGGCGATGCCCTCTGAGGCCCACACACCGGGCACTTCGGTGTCCTCGGCCGTGAGGAACTCGATCCCGCCGCAGACGCGGTAGCCGTTATCGATGCCGGTGAGGTCGCGCAGTTCCGCGCTGAACGCGGGGAAGCGCCGCGAGCCGATGCCGCGCAGTTTGTCGATGGGGGTCGCGGCGCGGTCGGGGTTCCCCGGCGGGAGGATGCCGGCCCCGGCCCACGACGCCTCTTTGCCGAAGTCGCAGCGGTCGTACACCGCGACCGACGCGCCGGCGCGGGCGAGGAAGTACGCGGACGTGAGGCCGATGATCCCGCCGCCAATGATCGCAACGTCTGGCATGGGGGAATTGTAGGCCTCACGCCGCGCGCTTCGCCTTGCGCACCTCGCCGAACACGTCGAGCAACCCCTGATAGTGGTGCTCGAAGGTCCAGCGCGTGCCGGTCGCGCGGGCGGCGCTCGACGCCTCGGCGCGGTAGGTGCGATCCGTGAAGCGGTGCATCGCGGCGGCTAGCGCGGGCGCGTCGTGCGGGTCGTTGAGAACGAACCCGTCGGACGGCGGCGACAGCAGTTCGCTCGCGCCGTTGTAGCGCGAGGTGACGACGGGCAGGCCGCACGCAAGGGCTTCGAGCGCGACCAGCGAGCACGGGTCGTAGAAGGTCGGGTGAACGAGGAAGTCGGCGGCGAAGTAGCAGTCGCGCGGGTCGTCGCGGTGGCCGAGGAACCGCACGCGGTCCCCCACGCCCAGCTTTTCGGCCTGATTCTCGTAGCGCTCGTACTTCGGGTGGCCCACGATCACGAGCTTGAACGGCCGGTCGCGCGGCACAAGCGCGAGCGCGTTCAGAAGGGGCGAAAGCCCTTTCAACCGGTAGTTTATGGCGACGAACAGGCCGACCGTTTCTTCCGGGAACACCATCCAGCGGTTGCGCTCTTCGTGCCGGCGCTTGAGTCGGTCCTCGGCCGCGAAACGCATCGGGTCGATGGCGCTGCGCACGACGCGCACAGCCTCAGGCGGTACGCCGTAGTACTGCTCGAAGTGCTTTCGCACCATGAGGCTGTTCACGACGACGATGGGCCGGTTCGGGCCGAGGTACTGCTTGCGCTCGAGGCGCGCGAACGACCACGCGGCCGGGTCGACCCACTTGCCGATGTCCGCGAGCGCGCGGGCGAACCCGCCAGTGAACTTAAGCCGGTTATGGGCGGCGCTGGCCGCGTTCAACCCGCCCTGCGGGTACAGAACGTCTTGACCCCACGTCTTGTCGAAGCCGATGCTCACGTCGTGGCGCGCGGCCTTTAGCGCGGTCTCGCACGCCCCCGCGAACCGCCATGGGCGCAGGAACCGCGGGCCGCTTTTGGCCTCGACGCGGTGGTAGTGTGTGGCCGCGGGCAGTGAGTTGGCGTCCCACCGCGATGCGTACAGGTGGACCGCGTGCCCGTCGCGCGCGAGCCGCCGCGCGAGGTCGCCGATGTACGTTTCCGCCCCGCCGCGCGCCGGCAGTACGCTCTCGTAGCAAAGCGCGATGTCCATATCGCTCCCCTGTAGGAAGGGCTTCCGGCCCGTCCAACTATGCTGCGTTCTTCTCGTAGGGCACCGCGCTCGGCTTGCGCGCGTTGTGCCCGCGGTACAGCCGCCACTTCCAGCACACCAGCGGCGCGAGCCACGCGCGCGGCGCGCGGCCGTCGGGCCAGCCCTGCCGGTACAGTTTCCAGAACCGTACGCGGTCACGCGCCGTTACGCCCTCGACTTCCGACGAGAACATCAGCTGCGCGAGGTCCTTCACCTGCCACCACTTCGCAGTGATGGTGTGGTGCGTGAGCCGTTGGAGGTCGATCATGAACGCGCGGTTCGTCCAATCGGCCGGCACCGCGCGTGTGAGCGCTTCGGGAATGTAGAAGTGGCAGAAGTACAGGTCTTTGTGGAACACCTTGCGGCGGTGCAGTTCGCGCGCGAGCCGCGCCAGTTCCGCGACCAGCCCGCGCTTCCAGCGCGCGAAGGAGCGCGCGTCGAGGGTGCGACTCGCGCGCGGGATGGCCTCATGCAGTGGCAACATGCCGTGCAGTTCTTCGACCGCGAGGAAGCCTTGCAACCGGCCCCACGGCCCGACGAACTGCCCGGCCGCGACCGGCCGCGGGACGGGAATGCCTAGTTCTTGCGCCCAGCAGATGCGCTGCCACTCTTGCAGCCCCGGCGACCACGCGCGACCGGGGAACAGCGTCGCGAGGAAGCCCGCGACCCGCGAGAGCTTGTAGTGCCGCTTGAGGTACACGCTGAGCGTTTCGCAGTCGTCGGCGAACACCTTGCGCCCGATGGATCGGCCCTGCTTCTGGTGCTCGCGGTCGGTCAGCGGTTCGGCCATGACGCGGTCGGGCCAACCGTCACCGGCGAAGCGGTCCCAGTCGGCTTGGCGGCGCAGCAGGCGCGCGCCGCGGCGCAGCCGCGCCCACAGGGACGACACCGGATCGGTGCCGAGCGGGGCGAGCCGCGTGAGGCTAGTCGGGGTTCGCGGGGTCGCGCTCATTCTACTCCCAGAAGTCGGGCGACGCTCCGAAGGTCGCGCCGCCGCGCTCGCGCGCTCACACGCTTTACGATGCGCACAGCGCGCGGGTCGGCGATCAGGGCGCGCGAGCCATCAAGGGTGAAGGCGTTCTTGGCGTCGGTAAGCGCGCACCCGCTGTCGTGCAGTTTCGCCAGCAGTTCCGTGACCGCGACGAGGACCGCGCGGCGCGCGGGTGCTGGGGCCGTGCGCCGCCACGCAGGCAGTACCACACCGGGAGGGGGTTCGTACAGAGCGAACCAGTCCGCGTCGGTCGCGCTCGTGATGCGCTGGCCGAACGCGAGCAGCCGCGGGCCGGGTACTCCGTAGCGCTGAAGGTGGAACAGCACGCGCCCAGTGGTGACGCCCGGTGAGCGCCACGGCGCGGAACGGAGCCATGCCCGCAGGCGGCCGAGCGGCGCGGACGTGTTGCCGCGCACGAGGATCGCGTCGCGCCCGGCAACGCGGACGCGCGCCGTCCCATCGGTCCCGAACCCGTAGAACGGCGGGGCTACAGCCGGGCGCAGCCACACCGCCGCGACCTCCGGCACCGCGCACACCGCCTCGCCTGCGAGCCACACGAGCGGCTGCGCGGGGGCGTCGGCGAGCTGGTCGCGCACGGAGCGGCGCGTTGCGTGACGCGCCGCGGCGCTGAGGATTCGCGCGAGGATCGCGCGCGGGTCTGCTTCTTTACTTCCCCCCTTGAGGGGGAGGTCGCCGCCCGGCTTTGCGGGCGGCGGGTGGTGGGGGAGGCCGCTGGAACGAATGAAAGCGCTCCCCCCCCACCCGGCTCGCAAAGCCTCGCCGACCTCCCCCTCCGGGGGGGAGGTGAAGGCAAGAAACGCACGCAGCGCGCCGACGCGCTCGGCGGTCGTTGCACCGGCGAGCGAGGCGTGGAGCGCGCCCAGCGCGTCGGCGCGCTGCGCGTCGGTCACGCGCCCGCGGGTCGCCGACTGCCAGTCGAGGAACGTGATTTCCAAAGTTTCGCGGTTCACAAGGACGTGTTTCGCGGTCAGGTCGGGCGTGCGAAACCCGGCGGCGTGGACTGCCGCGACCGCGCGGCCCACGTTTGTCGCGAGCCGCCGGCGCTGCGCGAGTGACAGTGTGTTGTCAGTCAGAACGCGGCGCAGGTCGGTCGCGCCCGGAACTTCTTGAACGAGTAGAAAGGCGCGGCCGGTGTGCGCCCCGAACGCGGCCCATTGCGGGGCGGGAAGACCGCGCGAGGCGAGGTCGCGCAGGACCGCCGCTTCGCGCGCGCAGCGCGACACCCAACCGAAGCCGGCGCGCCAGTTGCGCAGTTTCTCGCGCCGGCCGACGACGTGCTGCCGCTTCAGGTAGAACGCGCCGAGGCCGGGCAGTTCGACGCGGACGACGTGCCGGTCGGGGTGCCCGCTGACGACCTCGCCGGGCAGGTCGAGGAACGCGCTCGCGGTGGTCAGGCCGAGGCGCGCGAACGCCTCCGCGAGTTCCGGGCGCACGGTCAGCGCGCCGCCGGGCGCGCCGGGCGCGAAGACGACCTGAGCGTCTTTCAAGCCCCCTGTAGCCGGGGTCATTGACCCCGGTAGCTGAACGGCGCGCGTAGCTCCGGCCTCACAGAGTCCGGCTACAGAAGCATCGGCTTCAAGCGGCACGCGGCACCTCCGCGCGGAGCAGGCGCGCGACCGCGGCGAACACGTCGGCCGGGGCCAGTTCGCGCATGCAGCGGTGGTGCGACAGCGGGCACACGCGCTGCTGGCACGGGCCGCACGGCAGCTTCCTCTGCAAGCGGATTTCCTTCGCGTAGTAGGTTTCCGTCCACTCGATGTGCGTCGGCCCGAACAGCGCGACGACCGGGCGACCGAACGCGGCGGCAAAGTGGCGCGGTCCGCTGTCCGTGGTCACGAGCAGGTCGGCGCGCTTCACGACGGCCTTCGTGAGTCCGAGTGACAACGGACTGTCACTGAGCGAGAAGACGTGCGGCGAGCGGCTCTCGTCCGCGATGCGCCGGGCGGCCTCGCGCTCGTTCGGCCCGCACGCGACCAGCACGCCGCAGCCGAGGCGCGTCGTCAGCAGGCGCGCGAGGTGCGCGAAGTGGTCGCAGCCCCAGTCCTTCGCCGCGCCGAACGCGCCGCCGCTGTTCAGCACGACGACGCGCGGGTAGCGGTGCAGGCCGAAGCGGTCCCAGACGGTCGCGGCGCTCGCTTCGTCCGCGGGCGTGGTGAACAGTTCCATCCGCGCGCCGGGGTTGGGCGTGCCGAGCGCGACCGCGAGCCGGTTGTAGTCGTCCAGCGCCGGCGACGGCACGAACGCGCCGCGCGCGTCGGTCTTCGCGTACAGCTTGTCGCTGAGCAGGAACCCGCGGCCGTAGCGGGCGTAGCCGACAATGCGCTTCGCGCCGGCGAGGTACGCGATGAGCGCGGTGCGGATCGAATTGGGGAAGAGTAGGGCGGCGTCGAGCGGCTTGGCGCGCAGCTTGTGCGCGACGCCGAACACCTCGCGCTTGGCGGCAAAGACGGTGGCATCGAACCACGGCGCGCCCGCAAGCACGTCGGCCACATACGGCTTGCACACCGCGACCAGTTCGGCGTGTGGGTACGTTGCGCGCACGGCCCGAATCGCCGGCGTCGCCATGACGACGTCGCCGATCCAGTTCGGCAAGAACAGCGCGATTCGGTTCATCTTCTCGTTCACGTGCGAAGCCGCGAGCGGCTTAGGCGGCCTTCATGCGCGCGATCAGGTTCGTTGTGGAGAAGCCGTCGCGGAGGCCGGCGAGGTGGACGCGCCCGCCGTAGCTCTCCACGAAGTCCGCGCCGACCACGTCCGACTTGCGGTAGTCCGCGCCCTTCACCAGCACGTCGGGGCGCACGGCCTCGATCACCGCGGCCGGGGTCGCGTCGGCGAAGATGGTCACGAAGTCCACGTCTTGCAGCCCGGCGAGAACGAGCGCGCGGGCGTCGATGGCGTTCAGCGGGCGCGTCGGTCCTTTCAACTGCCGCACGCTCTCGTCGCTGTTGACCGCGACAACGAGGCAGTCGGCCTGCGCCCGCGCTTCCGCGAGGTACTGGACGTGCCCGGCGTGCAGCACGTCGAAGCAGCCGTTGGTGAACGCCACCGTTTCGCCCTTCTCGCGGCGCGCCTTAAGTTGCTTCACCAGCGCCGGGAGCGCGTGAACCTTTGCCGCGCCCGGCACGCGCCCGGCGGCGCGGAACGGGGCGTGCAACAGGTCGGCCATGATCTCGTCGCGCGTCACGGTGGCGACGCCGATCTTCTCGACTTCGAGGCCGCCCGCGACGTTCGCGAGCCGGATGGCCGGGTCGTAGTCCGCGCCCGCGGCGAGCGCGAGGCCGAACGTCGCCATGACCATGTCGCCCGCGCCGGTGATGTCGTACACCTCGCGCGGGCGCGTCGGGAACACGGTGGCGCGGCCGTCGCGGTGGGCCAGCGCCATGCCGTCCTTGTCGAGCGTGACGATGCCGGCTTCGAGGCCGAGCGTGTCGCGCAACTGCGCCGCCGCCGCCAGCGCGTCGTCCGCGGTGCGGATGGTGCGGTTCGTGGCGAGGCCGGCTTCGAGCCGGTTCGGGGTCATGCTCGAACAGCCGCGGTACTTCGAGTAGTCGCCGCCGCGCGTCGGATCGGCGATCACGCGCACGCCGCGCGCGCGGGCCGCTTCGACCGCGGTGCGCAGCAGGCGCGGCGTACACACGCCCTTGTCGTAATCGCTCACGAGCACGATGTCGCACTCGCGAATCTTGGAAACCAGCACATCCGCGAGGCGCGCCTCGACCGCGTCGGAAACCGGCTCGCGGCTCTCGTAATCGACGCGGATCATCTGTTGCGGGTGCTTGGCCTGCGCGCGGCCGATGTAGCGCTCCTTCACGCTCGTCGGCCGGTCGGGGTCGGCGACCGCGCCTTCGGCGTCGATGTTCAGCCCGGTGAGGATGTGCCGCGCGCGGAACCCGTCGGCGTCGGTGCCGACGACGCCGACGACGCTGGTGCGCGCGCCGAGCGCTTGCAGCATGGTGGCGACGCTGCTGGCTCCGCCGAGGCGCTCTTCGCGCGTGTCGGCGCGGAGCAGGATCACGGGCGCTTCTTGGCTGATGCGCTCCGCGTTGCCCCAGACGTAGCGGTCGAGCATCAGGTCGCCGAGCACCAGCACGCGCGGCGCGCCGAGCGACTGCACGAGTTGAACGAGGTCGGTCATGTCGGTTCATCAGGAGGCTCTCGCCCCCCGCTCGCCAGAGTCCGTTCCAGCGCCGCCGCGAGCGCGTCTTCGCCGTCGAGGACGGCGAGGCCGATGCGCACGGCCCACAGCGCGCGGCCCGCGAGGGCCGGCACGCGGAGCTTCACCCAATCCTTTTGCGTCGTCGCCAGCACCGCGCCCGCGGGCAGCGCGTCGGCCCAGCGTGTCAGTTCGTCCACGTCGGCCCGTGTGTAGGCGTGGTGGTCGGGGAACGCGCGGAACGCGGTCACGGTCGCGCCGAGCGCTTCCAGTGTCTTGCGGAACGCATACGGGTTGCCGATCCCGCAGAACGCGCCCACCACTTTGCCCGCCAGCGATTCCACCGGGGCGGTCGCGCCGTCGCACCCCACCAGTTCCGCGGGCTTGTGCGCCGCGGTCGCGACCGGCGTTTGCGGCCAGCGGGCCGCGAGCCACTGCCGCAGCGCGGCCACATCGCCCGCCGGGACTTGGTCGCAGCGCGTCAGCAGAATCGCGCCGGCGCGCTTCAGCCCGCTCGCGCTCTCGCGCAGCGTGCCGCGCGGGAACAGATGATCGCGCGCCGGCGGGCGCGTCGCGTCGATCAGCACGATGTCAAGGTCGCGGTGCAAGCGGCGGTGCTGGAACCCGTCGTCCAGCACGATCAGTTCGCTTTCGAGTTCCTCCACCGCGCGCCCGGCCGCGGCGATGCGATCCGGGTCTTGCAGGTGCGGCACGTCCGGCAGGTTTTCCTCCAGCACCATCGCTTCGTCGTTGCGCCCCTGTTCGGCCCCGTACCCGCGGCTCACGATTGCCACCTGCACGTCGCGCTCGCGGAAGAACCGCGCGACCCATTCGACGCAGGGCGTTTTGCCGGTGCCGCCGAGCGTGAGGTTGCCGACGCTGACCACGGGCACCGCGGCGCGATGGACCGCGCGCCGGCCCCGATCGTAGGCGCGGTTGCGCCACCACGCGCCGAGGCCGTAGGGCCAACTCGCGAGGCGCAGCCCCGCGCGCGCGGCGAGCGCGAGCGGCCCGCGCCGCTCCCCGCGAACCAGTGCGTACCACGTTTCGGCCTTGATGCGCGCCGCCTCCGCGTTCGGGGGCGCGAACTTTAACAGTACGAACGGAGACGTGTCAACGCGAAGCGCCGACGGCGGAGGTTACGCCTTCCCCAGCACGAGATCGACGACCCAGCATCCACGAACGTGCGTGGCGCGGGCGTCGCGGCAGTGGTTAAGGATGTCGTCGCTATCGCACCCGGCGTCTTGCAGCGCGTCTGCCAGAATCGGCATCGCGCTAAACTCGCGCGCTTCGTACATCGTCCGCGCGAGCGCAATTGCGGTATCCGTGCGCCACTCCGGGGCGAAGGCGACAGGACGAAAGGGGTTCCCGAAGATGTCGCGGAGGAACACGGCTTGCCGCGCGCGGTCGGTGTTCAGCTTCGAATGCCTGAACTCAGGGTATTTTCCGTGCTTCCCACCTTCGCGCCCTGCCGCCTCTGCCGCAGCCTCCAGAGCGGCCGACGAGATCGAAGCGACCACCTTGCCGACCGACTTCCCGACCACATCCGCGGCGGCCTCGGCGGATCGTTTCGCCACCGTCCGCGCGAAACTCGCGAGCGCTCGTCCGTGACTGGAATAGTAGTCCAAGCCCGTCACAGATCGAACGGCTTCCCTTGCTTCTTGCCGGCTCACTTCGAGTTCGTCTTTGTAAGCGTTCCCATCCGCGAATCGTTCCGCCACCTCGACAGCTCGCTGCGAGCGCTCGTCGGTCAGAAGCGAATGGATGGCACGACAGCAGCAGCAACCAAACAGCCGCCACTGTCGCTCGCTTGCTTGCTTCCCAACGAAATCGAACATCTCGGAAGGCTTATCGCACTCCAGCCATCCCGCTTCGGTCATGGCTTCGCCCTCACGCGCTGTGTTGCACGAACTGGGCCACCTTCGCCGCAACCAATCCGGCTTGCTCTACGCAGTCGGCCATTGCGACGCCGCGGTAGGCGTTGCCGGTCAGGAACAGACCGCGGTGCCGGGCCGCGAGCGCGTCGATGCGGGCCACGCGGTCGAGGTGGCCGAGTACGTATTGCGGGATCGCCGCGGGCCAGCGCGCGATGCGCCGGAACACCGGCTCGCCGGTCACCCCCATCGCCAGCTTCATCTCCTCGTGAACCGCCTTCGCCAAGCGGTCGTCGTCCCACTCCACTTGTTCGGCGCGGTGAACGCCGCCGCACAGGGCGCGCCACAGCACGAAGCCCGGCGGGGCGCGGTCGGGGAAGATGGACGAGCACCACTGCACGCCGAGTACGTCGCGGCGGGTGTTCTGCGGCGCGATGTAGCCGAAGCCGTCCACCCGCGCCGGGCAGTGTTCCTGCCGGTACGCGAGCGCCACCACCGCGATGCGGTTGTAGGGGATCGCGCCGATCTCCGCGGCCAGCGGCGCATCGAGGTCGGCGAGGATCGCGGCCTGTTCGTAGGCCGGGCACGCGAGCACGACGGCGTCCGCGGCCAGCGGCTTCCCGCTCGCGGTGTCCACCTGCCACGCGCCCATGCTGGCCGCCTCCGACATCGACTGGACCGCAACCCCGCACTTTACCGCGCCGCCGAGCTGCGCGGCCAGCGCATCGGTAAGCACTTGAAGCCCGTCGCGGAACGACCACATCCGCATGGGGCCGGGCGCGGGTTCGCCGCGCTCCTTCGCGTCGCGCTTGCGCTGCTTGGACGCGCGCAGGAACCCGCGAACCACGCTGCCCGCTTCCCGCTCCATTACAGGCAGGCGCGGGAACGCCGCGCCGACGCTGAGTAGCGCCGGGTCGCCGCCGTGAATGCCGGTGACGAGCGCGTCGGCGAACACGTTCGCGGCCTCCGGCCCGGCGCGCCGCGTCACGAACTCTTGAACGGATTCGTCGCGCGCGGGCGGCGCGGATTTGCGCCACGCCTCGGTGAGCAGCTTCCACCGGCCGCGGAAGGAGAGCAGGGGAGTGGTGAGCAACCCCAGCGGGCCGCGCGGCATCTTGCGGAGCTTGCCGTCGAGGAACAGATAGCGGTTCTTGCGGCTGCCTTCGCTGGCCGCGACGAGCTGCCCCGAAAGGCCGAGGTCGCGCACGAGGTCCGGCACCGCGGGCGTGCGGTCGAGGAACCCGTTCGGCCCACACTCGACGCGGAACGCGCGGTGCGCCTCGGTGCGGACGTTCCCGCCGGGGCGGTCGCGCGGCTCCAGCACCGTGACCGCTGCGCCCGGGGCGAACTGCTTGAGGCGGAAGGCGACCGTGAGACCGGTCAGCCCTCCGCCGACCACAACGACGTGCGGCATTAGCGGCCCAGCCCGACGACGGCGGCCTTGCCGTCCTTGATGCGCACCAGCAGCGGCACCATCTTGCCGTCGGCCGACACGACGCACACGAACCCGTCTTTGCCGACGACCTCTTCGATCTGCTTGCGCTGCTCCTCGTCCTTGATCTTCTCCTTGATCTCGCCGAACGGCAGCACCATGTTGATCTCGGTGGGCACTTCCTTCGGGTCTTTCAGTTCGTCGAGCCGGGCCTTTGCCCACTTCTTGAGGGCGTCGGTGTCCTTGAGCACGGCGACCTTGTCGCCGTCGCGGTAGGCGAACGGCGCGGCCGACGCCTTCATGACGGCGTCGATGTCTTTGGCCTTGACCGCCTTGAGGAACGCGGTAGCGGCGTCCTTCGCTTTGTCTTCGTTCTTGTCGGCGGCGACGGTGGGCGCGGCGAGCGCGACCAGCACGGCAACGGCGAGCGAGCGCATGAGCGGAATCTCGTGAGAGGAATGGGACCAACGCAGCGTACCGCACCGCGCCCGCAGTGACAACTACCGAACGGCGCGTTACGTGTAGTGGAACTCTTGGGCGAGCCACGCATCCCATTCCGGTGGCACGTTCGGCCCCACGCACCGGCGCATGTGCGGGCGGTCGTCGAACGCCGATATCAGCCACAACCGGAAGGCGTCGACGTAGCCCATGTTCATGTTGAAGGTGTCCGCAAAGTCGGCGGTCGTGAGGCCGAGGTTCCACGGCGGGACGACCGCGCCCGCGGTCAGCACTTGCGCGAGCGCGAGCAACCCGTGGCCCACGTCAACAGCTGGCGCGGTGCCGGTCGCGAGCGGCGCGGCGCACGGCTCCCATGCGGTCGGCACCTCCGGAACCACCCACCCCGGCGCGCCGCGCAGCGACTTGGCGCGACCAGAACCACAAGTCGCGCGTGAAGTAACGGGCCGCGGTCTGCGGCGTCTCGGCGAACACCCACGGCCAGCGCACGCCCTCCTGTTGACTCAGCCAGATCGGGTACGATGTGTCGGACGCGACCAACCCCAAGCCGAACAGTTCGCCGCGGCGCTGCGCTACGAGCTGCGCGTCTGCGTCCTCGTCGGCGTCATCCGGGTCGCGGTCGCCGGGGCGCAAGACGCGAAGGACGTGGTCGGACCAACTCACGGGTGCGGGCGGGTGGCGCTTCAGGTACGCGAGGCGCACGTCGTAGGCCGGGTCGAGGTCGGCGAGGAAGCGGTCCCAGTAGCTCAGCCAGTCTTCGCCGCCGCCCATGCGCCAACCGATGGTGCCGCGCTCGTAGTCGGGGTATTTGGTCCACGGCGGGGCGATGTCGCCGTTCGCGTCGTGCTGACTCGCTAGCCGGCCGCGGTAGAAGGCCTCGTGGCTCTCGGCGGCGCTATTCGGGCTGTCCATATAGGTCCCCTCAAGTTCAGTAGTGGTCCCTCAAGTTTAGTGCGGCGCGCCACCCAGTCTTGTCACGCGCGTCCAGTCGTGCATCGGCATGTCGCGGCCCTCCGCGGGCGATCATACCACGGCGGGGGGCCGCGCGACTCCGGTTGCGGGGGCCGCGCGCCGCGCTTACGCTGTTCACATGAACGCGATCAACTGCGAAATGCGAACCGTCGAGAGCCACGGGTTCCGGCTCGTGTACGACGTGCGCGGTACCGGCGACCCGGTGCTGCTGATCCAAGGCGTGGGCGTCCACGGCGATGGCTGTACCCCGCAGACCGACGCCCTCGCGCCGCGGTTCCGGTCCATCACCTTCGACAACCGCGGCCTCGGGCGCAGCGCGCCGGCCGGCGGGCCGGTCACGGTCGAGCAAATGGCGCGACGAATGTCGCGCGATCATAGACGCGGAGGGCATCGCCGCGGCGCACGTGGTCGGGCACTCGCTCGGCGGGCTGGTCGCGCTGTGCCTCGCGCTCGAATCGCGCCGGCGCGTTGGCAGCTTGACCCTAATGTGTACGTTCGCGGACAAGCGCGCCGCGGCCCCGCTCACGCCGCGGATGATCTGGCTCGGCCTGCGCACAAAGGTCGGTACGCGGCGCATCCGCCGGTGCGCGTTCCTGCGGCTCGTGATGCCGCCGGGCGCGTTCGCGGACGCCGACGTGCTGGCGGCGCGGCTCGCCCCACTGTTTGGCCACGACCACGCCGATCAACCGCCCCTGACCGAGGCGCAACTCCGGGCGCTACGGCGGTACAACGCGGCCCCCACCGCTCGCGTCTCTCGCCGGACTCTCGGTGCTGGTCCTCAGCGGCGCGCACGACCCGATTTCGCCGACGAAGGAGAGCGCGGCGCTCGCGGCGGGCGTACCCGGCGCGCGGCACGTCTCGTTCGCGGACGCCTCACACGGCCTCCCGATCCAACACGCCGCGCGCGTCAACGAGTTGCTTCTCGAACACTTCGCGAGTGCTTCGAAGTACGGGCTTCGGCCCGCTCGAAATAGTTCCGAGCGCCCGGCCGCGGGTGGGCAATACACGGTGACGGACACGAGGCCCGCGGCCCCGCCCGGCCGCGAGCGGAGAGAGGTACTTATGCCCATCGGGCACGCCGAACGGCTGATGCCGACCCTGCGGCGGATCGTCACGGCCCGCGAATCGGCCGCGCGCTCCGACGGCGAATTGCTTGCCGCGTTCGTCGCGGCGCGCGACGCCGATGCCTTCGCCGAGTTGGTGCGCCGGCACGGGCCGATGGTGCTCGGCGTGTGCCGCCGCGTGGTCGGCGACCGGGCCGCCGCTGACGACGCCTTCCAAGCGGCGTTCTTGGTGCTCGCGCGCCGGGCCGCGGCGGTGCGGCCCCGCGAGCAGGTCGGGAACTGGTTGTACGGGGTGGCGTACCGAACGGCGCTCAAGGCCCGAACGGTACTGGCCCGCCGCCGGTCCCGCGAGAGGCAGGTAGACGTCATGCCCGAACCGACCGCGCCGCCGGCCGCGCCCGCGTGGGGCGACCTTCAGGCCGTGATCGACGAGGAACTGGCGAGGCTGCCGGCCAAGCTCCGCGTGCCGGTGGTGCTGTGCGACCTCGAAGGGCGCGCCCAGCGCGAGGTTGCCCGGCACCTGAACGTGCCCCCGGCCACGCTCGCCACGCGCCTCGCGACCGCCCGCCGCGCGCTGGCCGCGCGGCTCACGCGCCGCGGGGTCACGCTCTCCGGGGGCGCGCTCGCGGGCCTGCTTTGCACGCACGCCAGCGCGTCCGCGGTCCCACCCGTGCTGGTCGGCGGGCTGGCCCGGGCCGCGGAAGTCGTGGCCGGGGGCGGTCCCGTTGAGGCGCTCGTGTCCGCGAACGCCGTTCACCTTTCTGAGGGAGTCTTGCGGATGATGCTGCTCGCCAAACTGAAAGCGGTCGCGGTTACCGCGCTGACCGTGCTCGCGCTCACCACCGGCTTGGGGTTGGGCCTCGTGCCCGCCGCGGCCGGCGACGAACCCGGCGCGCCCGGCCCGAACGCTGGCGCGCCCGCCGCCCCGCCACCGCGCGCCACCGCGGGGGCCGTGCCCGAGGCCGCGCCCGACGACGCCACGTTCCTGCGCCGTCTGTCGATGCACGTGCGCGGCCTCCCGCCCACGCCGGTCGAGACGTTCTTCTTCGTCTCGGACGCCGACGCGGACAAGCGCGCGAAGGTCGTGACGTGGATGACGGACGACGAGGAGCTGCGCGCCACCGTTGCCAAGAAACTGGGCGTGCCGGTCGAGCGCGTGAAAGTCGTGCGCGTGACGGTGGCCCACGGCGATACCGCGGCCCCGAAGGTCGCGACCCGCACTGTCGGAGTCACGGTCGCCGCCGACGACACCCGCCGCGTTGCGGTGCGGGCGCTCCCGCTGGATACGTTCTGGGCGCAACTCGGCGACAAGGTCGCACTCAACACCATCACGGGTGAGCAACTGGCCGTTGTCGACAAACCGCGCGTGTTGACGCGGTCGGCCGTTACCGAGGCCAACGCCGTGCTGAGCGCGTACATCGACATCTTCGACGCCGACGGCGCGAAGCCGCAACCCGTCGACGGGTTCCGGTACGAAGTGCTCGTGTCCGGCAACGACAGCCGCGTCCGCTTGTGGGCCGTGGCCGCCGCGGACACCGACGCCGAGTTCCTCGCGCGCGTCCTGAAGGACGTTCGCGGTTCCGCCCCGACCGCGCTGGAGGTCAAGTACTTCACCGAGGACAAGGACCCGAAGAAGCGCGACAAGTTGCTCGACACGCTGTTGAAAGACCCGGCCGTACAGAACAAGTTGGGCACCGCGTGGAAGGCCAAGATGCTCGCGCCCGTTGCCCCCGACCTCACCACGCGCTGGTTGCACGACTACTACCTGCTCATGCAACCCCTCGACGGGACGAACCTTAAGCGCATTGAAGTGCCGCCCACGCCGGCCACGCCGAAGGGCGTCATTCAGCCAGTGCCGCCGACCCCGCCAGTGCCACAGGTCAATAAGTTCGAGAAGCTGGTGGGCGAGTTACTCGCGGCGAAGAAGTCCGACGAGGCGATTCTCGAAGCGCTGACGTTGGCAACGATGGGCCGGCTCCCGACCGAGAGCGAAAAGAAGCTGACGCTGGCCGGCATCGGCGGGGCGAAGGACCGCAAGGCCGCGTGGGTCGCCATCGCCAAGGCGCTGGCCCCCGAGGCAACGGCGACCGCGCCTCGCGTGCGAGTCCTCGACCTGCCAAAGTAGCGACCCGCTGGTCGCGAACAGCGGCGGGCCGCGTGTTCCGTTGACCGCGCCGACCCTTACCTCGCGGCGGCGCGGGCCTTGACTTTCATCAGCTCGTCGATCGCGCCGAAGTACCGGCGCTGGGCGGCGCTGAACGCCGGTTGTTGTGCGCGCGCTTCGGCGGCGTCCGCGAAGGCGTACTCGCCCTCCATCTTGTGCAAATCGAGCCACGTCGCGACCACGCGGTCGGCCACGAGGCGCTCCAGCACCGTGGCGCTGGAGCCGACCAGTTCGGCGCGGATCGCGCCCATTTTCGCCTCCAGCGCGGCGCGCCCCGGCGAGTCGGGGCCGACCATGCGCGCGATGATGTGAGAGATGGCGACCGCGGCCACGTCGCCGCCGAGGAACTCGAGCGGGCCGGGGCCGTCCGCCCGGGCGCGGACCGCCTGCGCCGCGGGCACATCGCCGGCGCGCGCCCGCGCCACCAGTTCGGGACCGGGCAGCGGCCCGCCGTCCGGCCCGGTCGGTTCCGGGGCGGGCGTCGGTGGTATCTGCTCTGCGAGCGGGGGCGCGAACCCCCGTTTCTTCCGCCAGTTCTTCCGCGACACGTGATACCCTTCCTGCGCGAACACGACTGCCAAGACCGACTCAACGAGGGCGTAGAAGGGCGCGAGCGCGACCGCGACAGCTGGGACCGCGTTGGCGCGCGCCTCGCGCGCGGTCCGCAGCGCTACCCGTTGCGCGCCGGCAACGGCGTCGATGCGCGCGGTCACTTCCGCGACCGCCCCCGTGCCGACGTACTCCTTCACACAGCGCCCGTTCACCCAGCGCGAGCGGTAGTAGTATCGGTGGCCGCATCTCGTCACCCAGCCCATACGTCACCAAGAAGTTGCAAAATCGAAAACTCTGGTACAACAAGCCGATATTAGAATGTGGCCCTTCGCCCCGGTCCGTTGTCGCCCCCATCGGCGCGACTCGCGCCGCGCCGGACGCGGCGCGCCATCGCGCGACACATGAACTCATGTGTATAATACCGGCTGTAGTGGACTTGTCTATACTAGAAGTGAACAATTTTCCACAATCATACCGACTTGCGTTGATTGCCTTTGTTCGGCCTTCGGGAAGCGGAAATCGACGGGATTTCGCTCCGGCCTGAATCCGCTGCCAATTTGGCAGGAAGCGCCGAAAACCGCTGGTGTCAAATGCAAAGTAACGAATCAACGCAATTCGGTATCAGATACGTTTACCGCTTCTCAGTTGTGCAGCTACCGGCGGGCTTACGCCGCGCCGCTCGCGTGGCGGGGCGGGGGTGGTGGGTCAGTCCTTCTTCGCGTTCCACTCGACCAGCAGCACGGGGCGGATGATGCCGCCGAGGAACAGTTCGCTGATCTTGCGGTTGTCGCACCGCACCGCGACCGCGTTCGCGCCGGGCTTCGCTGCGTCGCCGAGCGCGACACGGAAGGGCGCGCGGCGCGGCACGCCGGCGGGCGGGGCCTTTGCGCCCTTCTTCGGCGGCACTGCCAGCACCGGCTCCGGCGTCAGTTCCTTGCCGTTCACCCAGACCGACGCGAGGCCGTCCACTTCCGCGAACACCAGCGCGAGGTTCTTCGCGCCTTCTGGCACGTCGAACTTCGCGCGATACCAGAGCACCGTGTTTTCGGACAGACCTTGTTGGCTCAGGGTCGCGGAGTGCGTGGCTGCGACGCGCCACTTCGCGTCGTCGAGGTCGGCGGTCTCGAACTTCTTATCGCCCTCGGCGCTGTCGTCGGTGCGGAACTTCCACTTGTCCGGTAGCACGCTCACCAGCTTGTTGGGCGCGCTCGTCGCAACCACACCGCCTTCGAGCGTCTTCAGCAGGAACCGGCGCAGGTACGCGGTGCCGTATTCCGGGTTCGCCTGCTTCTTCTCAATCAGAGTGGCGATGCGCGCCGACATTTCGTCGTAGTGCTTCTTCGCGACGGCGAAGTCGCCCTTCGCCATTGCCACGCAGATGTCGCGATAGCTGGTGACGTTCCAGAACCCGGACGAGTGCATCCACACGCGCTGCCCGTACGCGCTCTTGGGGTCGTCGAACGAAGCGTGCGCGCGGTTGATGGCGAGTTCGCACGCGCGGTACACCTCCGGCGTGAACACCGAGGCGAGGCCGTAGAACCCGCCGCTGTGGTTGCCGTGCTTCGCGCTCGCGGTGTCGATGGTCTCCCAGTACGTGCGCATGTCCTTCGCGGCCGGGCCGTAAAACTTGGTGTAGTAGTCGTCCATCAGCCTCGCGGGGTCGAGCGCGGGGTCGTAAGCCATGCGCAGGCTCAGGTAGATTTGCGGCTCGTAGATGTACCAGTTCGACAGGACTTCAATCGTCATGAAGTCGAGGCCCTTCTTCGCCAGATACGGCATTTCCTCCTGACAGGGCGTGTACTTGAACATCGGCAACGTCGCGTCGGCGAGGTTGTACATGTAGTTGTAATAGCCGAGGCGCGCCGCCACCTTCGCCCACCCGTCGATCATTTCGAGTTGCTGTTTGCGGCTGGGACACTCCGCGTTGCCGATGGCGTGCAACCGGCAGTAGCGGATCGGCGCGATCACCGCGCACAGATTCTTCGCCAGCTTCTCGGTGCGCTTCGGGGGCTGGGTGTAGTCCGCGTACACATAGAAACTGAGGACCGAATCCGGGTACACCTTCGCCACCCGCTTCGCCACGTCGTCGAAGAACTCGGCGTAGCGCGTCGAGACCGACACCGTTCCGCTGCTCGGCTCGATCAGTTTGGGATCGTCTTGCGCCTTGCACTTATCGCACTGGCAGTACCCGCGGCCGTCGGGCGGCGAGATCGACGGGTTCTTCTGCCCGCCCTTGATACTGGCGATGACGCCGTTGGCGAACACCTCGCGCGCGCCGGGGTTCGACGTGCAGAGCCAGTCGCCGTTCTTGCGCGCGCCGTCCGCGCCCTGCGCGAAGTATTCGGGGTGCTCGGCGAACAGCCCCTTGGGAATGTAGTGGCCCCACGAGTGTGCGTGCGCGAACGGCTCGCCGCCGGCCCCGTTCCACGCCTTCCAGTACCCACCCGGCCACGTCGGTCCTTTCGGGTTGCGGTACCGCAGCCCCGGCTTCTCGGTGATCGTGCCCGGCTCCACCATCAGGTTCGCGGTGCTGGGGAACACTTCGCCGAGCGGCCCGTCCATGAAGTAGCGGCAGCCTAGCGACTCGAGGAACCGGCACACGGCCTTCCCGGTCGCGGCCTCCGATTGCCCACCGATCAGCACGCGGTCCTCACCGACCACGATCCGCAAGCCTTCTTTCGACGGGCTGACGATGTCATCGAGTTTCAGCCCGGCGTTCTCGGCCGCTTTGCCGACACAGATGACCGGACCGGCGCGCGGCGGCACCGCGGAAATGGGCACGTCCGCGCCGGTGATCTTCTTCAACCACTCCGCGAGCAACACCGCCGCACCGGACTCGGTCGCAGTGGTCGCAAGTGGCTCCTTCTTGCCCTTCGGCGCGGCCGGCTTGCTCGCCACGAGGATGGTACACACCGGCTTGCCGTCCTTCACGAGCGCGACGGGTTTGTCCGCGCCGCGCGCGGAGGGCGCGACCGACGCGAGCGCGACACCGGACGCGACGAACTGCCGACGCGAGAGGGGCATAATAGACTCGTTGCGCAATAGGTGTTGGTTCAGTCGCACTTCGGCCAGACGATCCTGTGTGGTCGTTACCCGTACATCCGGTTGTGGAGTCCGGCGAC
>VGZJ01000018.1 GCA_016872595.1 Planctomycetota bacterium | reverse complement strand
ACACGGAGTGTGCCTACTACTTGAGTCACTCGTCGCCGCCGGCGGGGTCTTTGGGCGCGGGCTTAGCCCCTTCGAGCCGGGCCAACTTCTCGCGGCACAGTTGCAGCCCCTTCTGCAACTCCTTGAGGGCCTCGTCCACCTGCTTCGCCTGCGCGTCGCGGAACGCCTTGCACTCGAGGTCCGAGGTCTTGTTGCGGTCGACTTCGTTGGTGAGTTTGGCGACCTCCTCGCGCGCGGCTTTGAGGTCCGCGGTCGCGGTCGCCACCTTCTCCTTGAGCGATTCGAGCGCGGCCACGTCCTTCTTCAGGGCCTCCAGCACCGCGACGCGCTCCTTGAGGATTTCGAGGGCCGCGGCGTCCTTCTTCATGGCGTCCGCGGCCCCGGCGGTGTCCTTCTTCACGCCCTCCACCGCGACCGCGTTCGAGTGGACCTTCTCCTTCAGCCCTTCGAGTTCGACCTTCACGGTGTCGATGCCGCGTATGCGCTCGTACTGGGCCGACGTGCGGGCGCTGAACTCGTCCTTCTTGACCAGTTCGGCGCGGGCCTCGCGCTCGCGGCTGACCTCGGCGCGCAGTTCCGCGATGCTCGACGAGATGTTGTTGAACAGGGTGATCGTCACCAGCGCGACGATGCTCAGGATGGTGCCGCCGAAGATGCGCCAGAACATCGAGACCTGTTCTTCGGCCTTCTTCGGTTCGGCCTTCTCCGCCGACGCGTCGGCGGCGCTGCGGCCGGACTCGTAGGCCGCCAGTTCGCTGGTCTTTTCGAGGTCGTCGTTCCGGTCGGCGCGGCGTTGCAACATGGGTATCCTTGCCCTGTGACTTCTCGCGTTTCTGGTAATCTGGGTGAAGCGGTATAGCGGTGCGTCCCGTGCCCCGCAACCCGATCTTCACACGGGGTATACTCGCGCGCGGGCCGCACCTTGCGCGCGAATCCGGCGCGCGCGGTGGCGTTCGCGCGCCGCGGCGGGTACGCTCGGCGCACGGGACCGCCCGAACTTCCCAGATTGCCGCGAGGCGACATGCGTGCCGTACTTCAGCGGGTGAGCCGGGCCAGCGTGACCGTGGCGAACGAAGTGGTCGGCGCGATCGACCGCGGCTGGCTCCTGCTCCTCGGCATCGGCCCCGCCGACGCGCCCGAGCAGGTCGAGTGGCTCGCGGACAAGGTGGCGAACCTGCGCGCGTTCCCGGACGCGGACGGCAAGATGAACCTGTCGGTGCAGGACGTGGGCGGCGCGGTGCTGGTGGTGAGTCAGTTCACGCTGTACGGGGACTGCGCGAAGGGCCGGCGACCGAGTTTCATCGGGGCCGCACCGCCGGCCGTGGCCGAACCGCTCTACGAGGCGCTCGCCGCGGCCCTGAAGCGGTTGGGCGTGCCGGTCGCGTGCGGGCGCTTCGGGGCCGATATGCAGGTGGAACTGGTCAACGACGGCCCGGTCACGTTCGTGCTCGAGAGCGCCCCGTGAGCGCCGCGCGGTCACTTGCCGAGCGACGTGAAATCGACGGTGACGCGCTCGCCGGCCCGGAACGGCACCTTTTGCGTCAGCGTTTCGGGCTGGCCGTTGCGCACCAGTTCGGCCTTGATGGTGTAGGCGAACTCGCGCCCGGCCGGGAGCACCGGCGTGGAGAACGAGCGCACCGCGTCTTGCGACGGGCTCTTCCGGTCGTCCACGTACAGGGTCGCGCCCGGGGGCAACTTCACGGTGATCGTCGCGCGGTCGCCGCCGGGCAGATCGACCGGCGTCGGCGCGGGCGGGGCCGGCTTCACCGGCGGCTCGACCTTCACCGGCTCTTGGGCGGTCGGCTTGCCGGTGCCGGTCGGGGTGCCGGTGCCCGCGGGCGGTGCCGCCTTCGCCGCGGTCATGTCGGCGAACTCGACCGCCACGCTCGACCCGCCGCGCACGGTCACGGTCTTCGTCACGCTCAGCACTTCGCCGTTGCGCTCGTACTCGGCGCGGAAGCGGTACGCGAACTCCTGATCCGTTGGCAGGTCCGGGGAGACGAACTTGCGCTCCGCGCCGGTCAGGTTCAGTTGGCGGCCGTCGGCGAACAGGCGCGCGTCGGCCGGGAGGCGCACGATCACACTGGCGCGGGCCGTCGGCCCGTTCGAGGCGAGCGCGCCCGCGGGCGAAACCGCCGGGCGGAACGCCATGCCGGGCGCGGGGTCGGGCACCGCGTACGGGATGCCGGGGGCCATGTGCGGCACCCCGCCGAAGTTCATCGGCGTGTACGGATACGCCGGCCCGCCGGAGCACGAGTACGCGAACCCGCTGCACGAGTACCCCGAACAGGCGTAGCTGCGCCCGCCGCAACAGCCGTTGTTGTCGCGGTCGAACCAGCGGCGCACGCGGTCGCCAAGACCGAACACCGAGCCGCCGTTGCAGCCGTTGCAGCCGCTGCACGAGTTGTACGCCATCGACCCGGAGCAGCCGCCGGAGCAACTGTACTTCGCCATGCCGTTGCAGCCGTTACACCCGCCGTTGTCGCGGGAGAACAGGTCGCGGAAGTAGCCGTTGAAGCTCGGCACGTCCGGGGCGGAGGTGAGCGCGGCCATCATCACAACGCTGTACATGGCGGTGTCTCGCGGGCAAGTTGGAGGCTCTAGAGAACCTCTAGCGCGAGGATAACTGGCGGGAGATGGGCGGGCAAACCGCGTAAGGTAAACTTTACAATGTTAGCGCGGGCCGTGCCGCGCGTTCCCGCGCGACGCGCCTACTGCACACAACCGGTACAACCGCGATAAGGCCGCTATGCCCACCGGGAACGACTGCCCCGCGTGCGGGGAGTGCATCGGTATCTGGGCGGTGTTCCGCGCGCCGCTGCCGAACCGCATCTACTGCCCGCACTGCCGCACGCGGCTGCGGTACGGCGGCACCGACGTGCTGATCGCGGGCGCGGTGGTCGCGCTCGTCGCGCTCGCGGTGGCGGGCCTCGCCGCGGCGCTGTGGGTCGGGGTCGGCGACCCCGTCGCGGCGGTGGTCGCCTCGGTCGCGGTGCTGGTGCTCGGCGGCGCGGCAATCGAGGTCGTCTTCGTGCTGCTGTTGTGGTACGGTAGCTACCGGCTCGAAGAGGTGAACCCCGCCCGCCCGTTGTGGGACGACGAGGACGACTGAACTGCGGAACGTCAGCAGAGAAGTGGATTCACCACAGAGTCACAGAGCACACAGAGGAAAACGCACACAGAGAAGTCAGAGGATGCAGGGTTTCGAACACGGTCCTGTTATTCCTCTCTGTCTTTTGCCTTCCTCTGTGACTCTGTGGTGAATCCTCTTCTGCCATTCGGAATCGAGACGACGAAGCCCCGGAGAAGACCGATGCCCCTGCGCAACTTGGCTTGGCTGCTGATCGTGCCCGCGATTGTCGCGCTGGGACTGGCGGTCGGGTACAGCGCCCCGGCCCCGGAGGGCGACTACCAGCGGGTCCGCCGGCTCGTGGACGTAATGGCCGAGGTGGACGCCAACTTCTACCGCAAGCTCACCGACGAGGAGTGGAAGCAGTTCGTCGAGGACATGGCGAACGGCGGCTTGCAGAAGCTGGACCGGAACTCCGAGTACCTGAACGCGGCGCAGCTCAAGCAGTTCGAGGCCGAGACCGAGGGGAGCTTCGGCGGCGTCGGCATCGTGCTCGCCATCGACCAGCCGACGAAGTTCCTCAAGGTCGATCACCCGATGCCGGGCACGCCCGCGTACGAGGCCGGCATTGTCGCCGGCGACCTGATCGTGCGCGTCGGCGACAAGAGCACCGAGAACGTCACCGTGCCCGAAGCGCGGAAGCTCATCACCGGCGAGCCGGGCACGCAGGTGACGCTCACGACCCGCCGCGCCGGGCGCGAGCCGGCCGACCGCGACGTGACCCTGACCCGCGCGCGCGTCGCCACGCACCCCGTGACCGGCGTGCTCCGCCGGGCCGACGACCCGAACAGGTGGGACTGGTTCGTGGACCGCGCCGCCGGGATCGGCTACGTCCGCGTGCTCGCGTTCAACGACCTCACCACCAAGGAACTCAAGGCCGCGGTCGAGGAGATCGAGCGCGACGGCGGCAAGGGGCTGATCATCGACCTGCGCGACAACCCCGGCGGGCTGTTGACCCAATCGGTGGACGTGGCGAACCTGTTCCTCCCCGCGGGCAAGCCCATCGTCGCCACCCGTGGGCGCGACCCGGACAAGACCCGCGACTTCAAGGCCGAGAAGGACCGCGAGGTGTTCCGCGGCCGGCCCGTCGTCGTTCTGGTGAACGAGAACAGCGCGAGTGCCAGCGAGATCGTCTCCGCGGCGCTGCAAGACCACGGCCGCGCCACGATCATCGGCGAGCGCACCTACGGCAAGGGGAGCGTGCAGAAGTTGCTGCGGTTGGGCGGCGAGGGCGAGCGCCGGGCCGCGGTCAAACTGACCACCGAGACGTACTGGCGGCCCAACGGTCAGAACATGGACCGCCGGCTCGCGACCAAAGAGAAGCCGGACGAGTGGGGCGTGAAGCCCGATATCGTGGTACCGATGACGCCCGACGAGAAGGAGCGCTCGGCGTGGGACTACTACCGGGCGCTGTGGGTGGCGGGCAAGCCGGGCGCGGTGGGGCCGAACCCGCCGGCCGCGCCGGTGCCGAAGCCGCCGGGGTCGATGGTCCACGCGCTGCGCGCGATGGTGTCGCCGGGCGCGCCGCCGCTGCCGAACGACGCGAAGCCGGCCGAGGACGTGCAACTCAAAGCGGCAATCGCGGACCTCAAGAAGAAGACCGGCTGACCCCGCGCCGCCGGGTGTCGCGCCGACGTAACGACCGGGGCGAATGCCCTCGTCGGGCGGCGGCGCGCGGCGGTACAATCGCGCGCCACCCGTCCCCGGTTCGCGAGGGCTTCCCCGTGCGCCCGCTCCTGCTCGCCGCGCTAGCCGCGGTCCTGTCCGCCCCCGCCGCGCGGCCCGCACCGCCCCCGCCCGCCGGCGGGCCGGTCAAGAAGTCGGCTCCCGGCGGCGCGCCCGTCGAGGTCCGGTACACCGACGACAGCACCATGAAGGTGAAGTTGCTCGACGACAAGCTCGAACTGACGACGCGCCACGGCGTGCTGCAAATCCCGGCCGCCGACGTGCGCCGGATCGACTTCGCCACGCGCGTGCCCACCGAGGTCGCCGAGCAGGTCGCGCGGGCCATCGCCAAACTCAACAACGACGATTTCAAGGTGCGCGAGGAAGCGACCGAGGAGCTCAAGGAACTGAAGGAGCGCGCGTACCCGCAGGTGGTGAAGGCGGTCAAGAGCCAAGACCCGGAGGTGAGCCGACGGGCCGAGGAGATCGCCGCCCACATCAAGCTGCGCGTGCCCGCGGCGTTGCTCGAGGTGCGCGAGTTCGACGTGGTCCACACCGACGACTCGAAGAACACCGGGCGGCTGTCCGCGGAGTACCTGCGCGTCGGCACCTACCAGTACGGCGAACTGCGGCTGAAGCTGCACGATGCGCACTCGCTGAAGTCGGGCGCGGGGGCCGCGGCCGAGGAACTGGCCGCGGCCGTGCCCGGCCCGGCGAGCATGAGCGGGCACGCGAATCAGCCGGGCAAGGTGTTCGTGTTCAGTGTGACCGGGGCCAACGGCGGGCTATACGGCACCGACGTCTACACCACCGATTCGAGCCTCGCCGCGGCCGTGGTTCACGCGGGGCTGGCGAAGGTGGGCGAAACGGTCGTGGTCAAGGTGCGCGTGATCGCCAACGTGCCCGCGTTCGTCGGCAGCACGCGCCACGGCCTCACGTCCAGCAACTACAGCACGTACACGGGCTACGAGTTCGTGCGGAACCGGCCTTAATGACCAATGACCCACCAATGACCAAGGAAGTCCAACTCACAAAGACCCAATAACGAAGGAAGATAGCGCGCCGTTCAGCCCTCTTCCTTTGATCTCTGGCCTTTGGTCTTCGTCATTCCTTGGTCATTGGTGGGTCATTGGTCATTCCGCCTTCCCCCATCTCCCCCCACTCCCCGGCGCGGGGTGCGTCGTCACTTCGGCCCGCGATCTTGACACAAAATCGCGGCGCGCGTATGGCCCCGCCCACGCACCGCGCTATCGCTCCGCCGACCGGACCCCGGGGGACGCCCGATGACTGTTCGCCGCCGCCGCAACTGGCTCGTAGTCGCCGCGCTCGCGCTGGCCCTGTTCGGGTTCGGCCGCGGCTGGCTCGGCGCGGCCGACAGCCCGCAGGGGAAGCAGATCAAGGAGATCGTGCCCGTCGGGAACCGCATCCACCAGTCGCAGAAGATCCTCAACATCATGCACTCGCGGCCCGGCCGCGCGTACGACGAGGCCACGATCCAAGAGGACGTGCGCCGGCTCCTCAACACGCGCTGGTTCACGCCGAGCGGGGTCCGCGTCCTCACCCAGAACGAGACCGACGGGCGCGTCACGGTCACGGTGTACGTCACCGAACTGACCAGCACCGTGCAGGAAGTGATCTACGACGGCGCGCAGCACCTCAGCCGCAGCGACCTGCAAACGCTGACCGGGCTGCGCAAGGGCGACGCGATGAACCCGCTCGCCAACGAGTTGGGCCGGCAGGCGATCCTGCGCAAGTACCAAGAGGACGGGCGCTACTACGCGAGCGTCGAACTGGTCGAGGGCACGAAGCCGACCGACGCGCGCGTCGTGTACGCCATCGTGGAAGGGCCGGTCGTCACGGTGCGGGACGTGGAGTTCGTGGGCAACGTGCAGGCCGCGTCCGGCCGGCTCCGGACCCAGCTCGTCACCAAGCGCGCGTTCCTCAAGCGCATCGGTGGCAAGTTCAACCCGATGAGCCTCGAACTCGACCGCAAGGCGCTCATCGACTACTACCACGGCCTCGGCTACCTCGCGGCCCAGATCACCCCGGAGGTGAAGCGCTCGACGGACCTCGGCAACGTCACCATCGTTTACCACATCGTCGAGGGGCAGCAGTACCGCGTGTCCGAGCGCGAGATTTCCGGCAACAAGTCGTTCGCCACCGAGAAGCTGGACAAGCTCGCGGAGCTGAAGCCGGGGCAGGTGTACGACCGCCGCGTCGCGCAAGCGGACCTGACCCGCATCCGCGACTGGCACGGCATCCGCGGGCACAGCATCGGCGTGAAGGAGGACTGGTTCGAGGTCGGACCCGGTCTGGTGCAGGTGAACTACAACGTGCTCGACGACCGCGGCACGCCGGACCTCGTGGGCCGCGTGGTGATCGAGGGGAACGACATCACGAAGGACCGCGTGATCCTGAACCAGCTCGACCTGCGGCCCGGGCAGATTCTCCAGTACCCGAAGCTCGAGGACGCGCGGATGCGGCTCGCGCGGCTCGGCATCTTCGACCCCGAAGACCCGCCCACCGTGGAAGTGCTGCCGAACGAACTGGACCAGCAGTTCAAAGACATCCGGGTGCGGGTGCGCGAGACGCGCACGGGCCAGTTCGTGCTGGGCGGCAGCATCAACTCGGACGCCGGGCTGACGGCGAACATCGCGCTGAACGAGCGCAACTTCGACATCCTGCGGTTCCCGACCAGCTTCGACGACTTCCGCACCGGGCGGGCGTTCCGCGGCGGCGGGCAGGAACTGCGGCTCGAGGCCGCGCCCGGCACCGACTTCCAGCGGTACTCGGTGACGTGGCGCGAGCCGTACCTGCTGGACACGCCGTTCGGCCTCACGGTGTCCGGGTACTACTTCAACCGGGCGTTCGCGGAGTACAACGAGGACCGCTACGGCGGGCGGTTCACCCTCGACCGGCGGCTCGACCCGATCTGGCGCGCGTCGTTCAGCACGCGCGTGGAAGGGGTGAACGTGAAGGACGTGCCGGCGTTCGCGCCGCCGTCGATCAGCAACGACCGCGGCGGGCACTTCCTCGTGGGCCTGCGCGCGGGCCTGAACCGCGACACGCGCGACTCGTACGTGTACCCGACGCGCGGGAACGTGTTCGACGTGGGGTTCGAGCAGGTGCTGGGCGACTACCAGTTCCCGGTGGGCACGCTGGAGTACACGCAGTTCTTCTCGTCGAAGCGGCTGGCGCGCGAGGACGGGAGCGGGCGGCACGTGCTGGGCGTCCGCACGCAGGTGGCGGTCGCGGGGACCAACGCCCCGGTGTTCGAGCGGTTCTACGCGGGCGGCATCCGCAGCTTCCGCGGGTTCAGCTTCCGCGGCGTCGGCCCGTCGGAAAACTTCCTCTCCACGGGCGGCACGTTCTCGTTCCTGAACACCGTCGAGTACCAAGTCCCGGTGCTGCCGAACGACAAGATGTTCGTGGTGGCGTTCCTCGACCACGGGACCGTGGAGCGCCGGTTCGAGATCAAGGACTACCGCGTGTCGGTGGGCATGGGGTTGCGCATCTCGGTGCCGGCGCTGGGGCCGCTGCCGCTGGCGCTGGACTTCGCGGTGCCGCTGAACCGCGCCAACGGCGACCACCGGCAACTGTTCAACTTCAGCGTCGGCGTCTTCGGCAGCCAGTGAGCCGGAGGCCGGGTACGGCGTGAGGTGGGGGCGCGCGGCGGCGCGCCGGGCGGGGAGATAATCCGGCGCGTGCGCCGCGGGCCGCGGTCGGGTACAATCGGGCGTGATGGAAACCACCCCCGATTTCCGCCCGACGGAGACCCCGAACCCGCCGCCCGGCGCGGCGCTCGGCACCGCCGACCCCGCGCTCCCCGTGGTTCCCGGCTACGAAGTGCTGGAACTGATCGGCCGCGGGGGGATGGGGCGCGTGTACCGCGCCCGGCACCTCGGCTTGGGGCGCGTCGTCGCCCTCAAATTGTTGCTGCACGAGGCCGACGACCACCTGCTGGCGCGGTTCCGCGAAGAGGCCCGCGCGGTGGCCCGGTTGCAGCACCCGAACATCGCGCAGCTCTACGAGAGCGGGTCCGCGGGCGGCCGCCCGTACTTCGCGCAAGAGTTCGTGGACGGCGGCGCGCTGGCCCGCGCGCTCGCGGGCGCGCCGCAGCCGCCGCGCGACGCCGCGGACCTCGTCGAGGTGGTGGCCCGCGCCGTTCACCACAGTCACACACAAGGCATCATCCACCGCGACCTCAAGCCGGGGAACATTCTGCTGGCGCGGAAAGAGGGCGCGGGCGACGGCCCGTTCCGGCTCGCGGACTTCGTACCGAAGGTGGCCGACTTCGGGCTGGCGAAAACGGTCGCGTCGCGCGGGGCCGACACCAAGCCCGACAGCGGCGGCGCGCTCACCCGCACGGGCGAGATCCTCGGCACGCCGGGGTACATGCCGCCGGAGCAGGCCAGCGGCGTCGTCGCCAACGTCGGCCCGCCCGCGGACGTGTACGCGCTCGGCGCGGTGCTGTACGAAGCGCTCACCGGCCGGCCCCCGTTCCAAATGCCGGACCCGGTTCAGACGCTCATGCTGGTGCTGACCCGCGACCCGGTGCCGCCGCGCGCGCTCCAGCCGGACGTGCCCCGCGACCTCGAAACGATCTGCCTGAAGTGCCTCGAGAAGCAGCCGCGGAAGCGGTACGACACGGCCCGCGACCTCGCCGACGACCTGCGCCGGTACCTCGACGGGCGGCCCATCGTCGCGCGCCCGGTGGGGCTCTTCGAGCGCCTCGCCAAACTCGCGCGGCGGAACGTGGCGCTCACGGTGACGAGCGCGGTCGCGGCGCTGATCGTACTCGGCTCCGCGGTCGCGCTCGGCGTCGGCTACCTCAAGTTGCGGGACGCCAATACCGAACTGGCGGCGAAGAACACGCAACTCGATCAGGCGAACAAGGACATCACGGCCGAGAAGGAGAACGTCGAGAACGCGAACAAGAGCATTTTGGCGGAGAAGGTACGAACCGAGCAAGAAAAGGAGCAGAAGCAAAAAACGTTGATGATTACGCTCGTCTCACTGGACCGCTCGTTCTTCGAGATGTCCGACCGGCTCAAGGAACTGCCCGGAAGCGAGCCGATCCGGTTGGGCGTCCTCAAGCAGGCGAAGCGCACGCTCGACGGGCTGGCCGAGTTCCTCGCGGCCGACGCGGACATCCTCAACTACCGCATGGCCGGGTACGACCGGCTCGGGAACCTCGAGTCCGCGACGGGCGACCTGACCGCCGCGGAGCAGTCGTACACGAAGTGCCGCGACATCGCGACGGAGCTGGAGGCGCGGTTCCCCGGTGAGATGCTGTACACGCGAAACCGCCTGTTCGCCACCGCGAAACTCGGCGGCCTCAAGCACTGGCGCGGCGACCTGAAGGGGAGCGACGAGGTGCTGGACGCCGTCGCACCGGCCGCGATCCGACTCGCCGCGGCCCACCCCGACGACGCCCGGGCGCTCGAGCTACTCGCACTGGTGCGGCTCGAACTGCACTACCGCGACATGCGCCTGAAAAAGTGGGACACCACCGAGGCGCAGATGCGAGAACTGACCGACATCTACCGGCGGCTTGCAAAAGCCGAGCCGGAGAACCCGGCGCGCCGGCGCGACGTGATCGACGCCAACCGGCGACTCGCGATGTTCCTGCTGTCGTTCGACGACCCGGCGAAGACGAAGGAGGTGGGCGAGATGCTCGGGCGCGCCGCGGACGAGGCCGACGCGCTGCCGGACCAATCGTCGGTCGCGGCGCGCGAGCTCCGCGCCCGGCTCAAGTACACGATCGCCAGTTACCACGACGCGCGCAAGGACCACGCGAAAGCGATCACCGCGTACAAAGCCGCGCTCGCGGAGTACGACACGCTCGCGGCGCAATTCAACTACCTGCCGCTCTATCGCTATAGTTCGGCGAGCCTGTTGTACTCGCTCGCGGTACCGACCTCCGCGACCGGCGAGGTGAAGACCGCGATCGCCTACCTCGAGAAGGCGCAGCAGTTGCTCGCGGACCTCGTCAAGCAGCACCCGGACGACGCCGGGTACCGCGACCTGCTCGCCCGCGTCTCGGACCTGTTGAACAAGGTGCGCCCCAAGAAACCGCCGGACCCGAAGCCATGACCGCCGACCCGTCGCGCCTCGACGCCATCGCCACGCAGTGGAGCCTCGTGCGGGCCGCGCACGCCGCCGGCACGCCGGAGAGCGCCGCCGCCGCGCGCCACGCGCTGGTGCTGCGGTACGCCCGCGCGATCCGCCGCTACGTGGGCGGGATCGCGCGCGACGACGGCGACGCCGACGAACTGGCGCAAGAGGCCGTCGTGCGGCTCCTCAGCGGCGACTTCGCGGGCGCGGACCCGAACCGCGGCCGGTTCCGCGACCTGATCCGCACCGCCGTTCGGAACATGGTGCGCAAGCACTGGGCGAAGGGGAACCGGCGCAAGAGCGCGGACCTCGACCCGGACCTGCTCGCCGGCGCGGACGACCGGGCCGACGCCGCGTGGGACGGGGCGTGGCAGCAGAACGTGCTGGACCACGCGTGGGCGGCGCTGCGCGAGTACGAGCGCGCGAACCCCGGCACCCGGGCCGAGACCGTGCTGCGGCTCCGCACCGCGCACCCGGACGACACCTCGGAACAACTCGCGGAGCGACTGGCGGCGCGGGCGGGCGCGCCGGTGCGCGCCGACGCCGCGCGGCAGATGCTGCGCCGCGCCCGCGTCCGGTTCGCCGGGTTCGTGGTGGACGAGGTGCGCGCGGGCTTGGCCGACCCCACCCCGGACCGCGTGACCGACGAGTTGGCCGCGCTGGGCCTGTTGGAGTTCGTCCGCGACTTCCTCCCCGCGGACTGGTCGGCGACCGGGAAACTGACCGAGGAGTAACGCGGGTACGGGCGCGCGGCGATTTTTGCTTTTTTTCCCGAATTGCGCGGGCGGGCGGCGTTCACTGTCGGAGTCGCTAACGTGTGGCCGGCACGGAGGTGAACGATGTCCGCGGTGTGGATCGTCAGCGCCGAACCCCATGTGACGCGCGCGGCGCGCGAGCAGGGGCGGCGGATCGGGCTACCGGACGACGGGCACCGCGACGCGGACGCCTACTCGCACGCGCAGAAGCAGGCCGCGGTGCGCGGGACCGATTCGTTCGACACCGAGTGCGCCTGCCGCGCGTGGATGATCGCCGTGGCCCGGAACTGGGTGCGCGATCAGGGCCGGCGCGCGGGCGCGCGCCGACGGCACGAAGCGAACTACGCGCGCCCGGCCGCGGCCCCCGACCGGGCCGAGCTTCTGGAGGAGGTGCGCGCCGCCGTTGCGACCCTGAACGCCGAGCACCGCGACGTATTGGATCAGTGGTTCGCCCACCGCACCGTAGACGAGATCGCGGCCCGGTTGGGCCGCACGCGGGCACAAGTGTACCCGCTGCTTCAGAGGGCCCGGGCCGCGCTCCGCGCCGCTCTGGAGCGCCGCGAGGTCACGGCCGCGGACCTGACCGAACGGACCGGGTGAGGGCCGACACGACGTCGGCCCCGCCTCACGCGAAAAGTCCCACACCATTTTCTTTGCCCAGAGGTCTTTGAAATGTCACTTGAGATGCCGCCCAAATGGTTGACGACGGTGCCGCCCGCGTGCCCGCGCGGGCTGGTGAACACGCTCATCACCGACCGGGCGCGCGGGGCCGCCGCCGTGAAGGACCACGAGCGCGCCGCGGTGTGTGAGTGGCTGTGCTACCTCGGTGTGGATCACGACGCCCTGACGGAACACGTCGCGCTGCTGAAGACGTGGCTACCCGGCGGGGCGTTCGGCGACCCGCTCCCGTTCGAGGTGTACGAGGCCGTGCGCGCCCGCGGCCCCGGCGCGATCACCGACCCGGGCGCGCTCGCCGCGGTGCTGCTGAACGCGAACCAGCTCATTCAGGTTCACGAGGCCGCGTACAACGACGACGACCCGGATCATACCGGCCCGTCGCCGTTCTGGATCGAGGTGATCAAGCGCGTGGTCGCGCTCGACGCGCGGGCCGAGCCGTCGGGCTACGGCGCGGCCCTGAGCGCCGGAGCCGGCGAAGTCGCCCACAACCTGCTCGCACACAAGGTGCCCGCGGTGGTCGGCCCCCCCGTACCGGGGCAAGCGATCAAGCTGATCGGGCTGAGATCGGACCCCGAAGGGGACGCCCTGAGAGCCGCGGTGCGCGCGCGGTTCTACGGCCCGCCGGCGGACCGGACCGAGTCGTTCACGTTCGCCCTGCACGCGGAGTCGGTGCCGGGAAACCCCGATCAGGTGTGTCTGTACCTCGCCGCGTCGCCGGCCCCGGTGTTGGCCCCGCTGGAAGTGACGCTGCGGTTCGAGCGCCTGCCGGGCGCGCCCGAGCACACGTTCACAATCCCCGTGTGCCCCGGCGGGCGACCGCGGGCCAGTTCCGTCGCGACCGACCCGCTGCCGCGCGCCGCGTTCGAGTTCGCCGAGGGCACGTGGGACGACGCCCTACCCCTGCGCCTGACGGTGCGCGGCGACGCGCCGGTCGCGCCGGACGACCGCGCGCGACTGGTGCGCACCCTGACCTTTTCGGCCGCCGTTCCCGTGCGCGGCTGACGCCGCGCGCGTTCGACACCGTCGCCCTCACGATTTTCAACAAGGAGCGTGCTGTGTCCTTGAACCCCAACCCGGCAATCGCCGCAATGCTGGCTCAGATTCCGGCCGATGGGCGGAACCCGTTCGATGTTCTGCTGTTCCTGATGATGAGCGTAGGTCTGGAAATGATGCCCATTGAGAAAGTCGCCGAGATCGCCGGGTCGCTCGAACTCGCACAGCTCGCGACCAACGAGAGCACGCAACAGTTGGCCGCGTGGCTCCACGAGATTCGTGAGCGACACGGGCGCGACGCGCTCTTCCCCGCACAGATCATCAGAAGTCACACCATCGCGTTATGCGAGTTCGGTCGTTACGCGCTCGCGCTCGCGCTGCAAGACGTCATCCGCACCATTTATTCGGATCACGGTGACCCGCGGAGCGGAGCGGTCATCGCGCTGATCCGGGCGAACACACTCCAGTTGCTGGGTCGATACGAGGAGGCGCTGCGCGGGTACGAGTCGGCGCTGGCCGTGTACGAGGCGCACGGGCTCGAGATCGAAGCCGCGCAGTGCCGTGAGAACCGGGCGGCCACACTCCTGATGCTGGGTTGGTACGAGGAGGCACTGCGCGGGTACGAGTCGGCGCTGGCCGTGTACGAAATGCACGGGCTCGAGATCCAAGCCGCGCAGTGCCGTGAGAACCGGGCGGCCACACTCCTGATGCTGGGTTGGTACGAGGAGGCACTGCGCGGGTACGAGTCGGCGCTGGCCGTGTACGAAAAGCACGGGCTCGAGATCCAAGCCGCGCGGTGCCGGAACAACCGGGCGGGCACACTCCGCAAACTCAATCGAAATGACGAAGCCGTTGTTGAGTACGAGCGAGTGCTTACCGCTTTCCGGAACCCCGGCGTGCGCGGAAAGGTGACTGGCAACCTCGCCAAAGCGCTGTGGACCGCAGATCGGCGCGTGGACGCCTTCGCGCGGGCGACGGAATCGCGCACGATCTACCGCGGCGCGCGGCGCACCGCGGGTATCGACGAGAACCATCTGGAGTACCTGACTGAAGCCAACCGTTCCGTGCAGCTCGCGGTTCAGTACGCGACCGCCCTTGACCTCCCAGTCGAGGCGTTCGAGGCGGCGCAGGACGGCAAGGCCGCGGTCGTGGGCGACCTGATGCGCCAGCTCACGCACGCCGCGCCCGCCGACCCGCGGCTGACCGCCATGCGCGGCGATCTGGTCGCCCTGCTCGATCAGCGCGCGGCGACGCGCGAAGAAGCACGGGGCGTCCGCGCCCGTACCCGCGACGCCGCTGAAAAGCTGATTCGCGCGTCCCGCCAGCTCGCCCCGCCGAGTGCGCCCGTGGACGCGGAGCCCGCGACCGTGCGCGACCTGCAAGACTGCGACGCGCTCCCGCCGGACTGGGCCGTTGTCGACTTCTGGCGGCTCGAACACGAGGTCGTGCTGGCGTTCGTCGTCACCCGCCGCGGGTTGACGTGCCACCGGCTCGCGTTCCCCGCCGAGGACAAGGAGTTCAGCCAGAGGCTCGACCGGTTGCTGCGCTCGATCCGCCACACGGAGACCGCGCCCGACGATGATGGGTTGGACGAACTCGGCCAATACCTCGTCGTTCCGCTGCTCGCGGCGCTGCGGCGTGAGGGCGTTCGCGGGCTGTATTTGGTGCCGCACGGGTACCTGAACGCGCTGCCGCTGCACGCGGCCCGGTGGTACGAACACGGCCGCCCGGTGTACCTGTGCGAGGCGTTCGACGTGGCCTACCTGCCGGCCGCGAACCTGCTCCTCACGCTCCCGCCCACGGACTGGACCGGGGGCGTCCTCAGCCTCGCGAACCCGAACCGGCACGAGAAGGGCACGCTCCCGTTCGCCGACTGGGAGGGCCGCCAACTGCGCGAGCAGTTCGGCGCGGGCGGGCGCTACTTCCTCGGCGCGGACGCCACCCCGGGCGCGACCGACGACTGGTCCGACTGCGGGCTGTTGCACTTCAGTTGTCACGGCACCGGGGACGAGTCGTTCGCCCCGCTCGCGCGGCTGATGCTCCGCGGCGACCCGCTCTTGGCCCTCGACGTGATGCACCGCCGCGCGCGCCTCAAAGAGGGCGCGCACGTGATCCTGAACGGGTGCGAGACCGGCGTGCGGGACTGGCGCGCGGCCGACGAGAGCCTCGGCCTGATGACCGCGTTCCTGCTCCGCGGGGCCGGCACCGTGCTCGCCACCCAGTGGTGCGTGAACGACGCCAGCGCCGCGGTGTTCACCCTCGACTACCTGACCCACCTGCGCGCCGGGGCCAAACCCATCGTGGCAATCCGCGAGGCCCGCCGGCGCGTGCGCGGCATGGCGACCGACGAAGTGGTGCGCACGTCCGACCGTGTGGTCGCGACGTTCCCGGAGGCCGCGTACCCGCTGGAGGCGGCGAAGTCGCACTTCCAAGCCGGGATCGCGGCGCACTGGGCCGAGAACGAGCCGAAGGCCAAGACGCACTTCGCCACGGCCGAGCGGCTGCTGAAGGATCAGGGCATGTCCGACGAGGCCGAGCGCATCGCGGCCCTGCTGCGGTCCCCGCGCACCGGCGCTCACGTGGCCGAACTGCACCGCGTCGCCCGGTTCGATCACCCGGTCCGCTGGGGCGCGTTCCACCTGATCGGCCGCGTTACGTAGGGGTCACGGGGCCGGGGCCGGCATCGTGCGCAGGTGCCGGCCGCCGCGGGCGTAGTCCCCGTCGCACGGGCCCAGCGCCGGCGGCGCGTACCGCCACGCGGGGCCCGCCTGCCCGTCCGCCAGCCCCTCGCGGTACAAGGCCTGCATCACCTTCTGGTCGAAGCTCACCGCGGTGTCCGCGCCGATGTCCGCGTCTTGGCGCAGCGCGACCATGTGGTACCGCATCCCGGCCAGTCGCGACTGCCAGTACAGGTTCGCCAGTTCCGCCCGGCACTGCGCGAACAGCAGCGCGCCGGTGGTCGCGCCCAGCACCGGCAGGATGCGGCGGCGCACCGGCCCGGCCTCCGGGTACACCTTGCCGGCTACGACGGCGTAGACGTTCGGCGCGCCCGGGGGCGGGGGTTTGGTCGGGTCCGGGTTCCCGTTCAGGGTCGCGGCCGTGGCGAACACGCCCGCAGGGACGAACAGCGGCGCGGTGACCGCGCCATCGATGTGCAACTCGCTCTCGCGCCGCCCGTCCACGTCGATCCGGAACTCGACCGGCGGGAACACACCGGGCACCGACGCCGACGCGAGCAGCACGTCGCGGAACAGCGTACACCCGTCCGGGCACGGGCGGCACGCGATCGCCCCCATGTCCCAGATCACCGCGCGCTTGGACTCGAGGTTCGTGGTGCCCACGTACAGCCGCCGCCCCTTGCGGTGCTCGGCCGCGATCCGCGTCATCAGTTCTTCGGTCACTTGGTCCTGAATGAGCTTGCGGAGCGGCGCGGTGGTGGCGAGCGAGTCGCGGAACGGGATCGTCACCCACGCCCGGATGCGGAAGATGTCTTCGGCCTGCACGTTCGTGTACAGCTTCATCGCCTGCGCGTCGTACGCGCTGCCGAGGAACGCGAACGGGGCGATGAGCGCGCCGGTGCTCGACCCCGTCACGACGTCGAACTCCGGGCGCGTGCCGGTGCGGGTCCACCCGTCGAGCACGCCCGCGGTGTACGCGCCGTACAACCCGCCGCTGGAGAGCGCGAGGACGTGGCGCGGCGCGCGCAGGCCGTCCACGAGGTCCGCGGGCGAGGCCAGCACGACGCCCGGCGGCACGACCGGGGGCGCGTCCGCGGACGCCAGCGCCCGGTGCCGGTGGCACCGCTCCGCCAGCGGGCGCGCCGGCTGACACCCGACCAGCGCCGCCAGCGCGACAAGCCCGACCGCGGCGCAGAAACGCGATACGACCATGTGCCGGACGTACCCGACTGCCGCCGGCGTGTCAACGCGAGCGGTCGGCAGCGGGCAGAGAGCAGAAGAGTTTTGACAGGATGAACAAGATGAACAGAGACGGAGCGACAGGGCGAACCCCACTCTTCATCCTGTTCATCCTGTCAAAAATGCCTTTCTGCTCTCTGCCCACTGCTCATTTCTCAGGGGGCAGGCGCTTGATTTGTTCGTTGATGTTGCGGGCGCGCTCCTTGATCGCGTGGCGCAGGCGGTTCACTTGGTTCTTGTAGTCGCGGCCCGCGCCGGCATCCACCGACGCCAGCGCGGGCTGCACCACGGCTTCCAGTTCGTCCAACAGCTTCATGTAGCGCTCGGGCAGGTACACCTTCTCCATGATCTCGCGGAGCCGGGCGATGTACCGCTTCTTCCCCTCCTTGGTGCGCATCAGTTCGCGGGCCACGGCCCCGCCCCAGTCCGGCAGGATCGGCCAGTTGGTGTCGCCGAACATCTGGTCCATGCCGGACGGGATGAACGTGATCTTGTTCGTCTTCGGGTTGTGGTAGATGCGGTAGTTGTTGCACTTCGAGGGGTACCCGTCCCAGTCCGAGGTGATCATTTCCACGACGACGTAGCTCAGGAACTTGTCGAGGTCGAGGAGCTTTTCGAGCTTCTCGAACCGCTTGGCCTCGTCGCGCTCGCGCACCGCGGCCAGCAGCGCCTTGAGGTCGGCGCGGTCGGCCACGTCGCCCTCGCCGGAGATGAGCTGTAGCGGCTGGTCGATCTCGCGGAGGAACCCGCCGTCGTAGAAGTTGCCGCTGCTGTTGCCGAAGTGGTGCTTGAGGAACTGCTTGTCGTAGCCCTCTTTCAGGTAGTACAGGCCGCGCTTGCGTCCGTTCAGGGTGAGGGTGGCGAAGGTGACGCGCGCGGCCGGCACGCCCGCGGCGCGCATCAGCTCGCCGCACACGTACTCCGACAGGTAGCTGGGGTCTTGCACCGAGTTCGCGAGGTGCCACTTGTCGAGGCCGTTGTACAGTTGGCCCTCGAAGAACTTGTCCATGTTCAGGGTGAGGCCGGGCTTGTCGTCGAACCCGCGCCAGCTCCCGGCCGCGCCCTTCAGGTGAATGCCGACGTCGGTGAACTCGGTCTCGCCCGCCTTTAGGGAGCACTTGACGTACTTCCGCGGGTCGCGGTTCAACTGGTCGAGTTCCTTCTTCGGGACCGTGATGCTGATGGCGTGAACGGCGGGCTTGCGGAAGAAGGCGTCGCGCGGGCTGGTGGGGGCCGGGGCCGGTGCGGGTTCGGCCGCGGGCGTAGCGGCGGCAACGGCGAAGGCGACCAAGCCTACTGCAAAAAGGGCACGCGTCACGATTGGCTCCGGGCGGGCGGGACGGCAGGCGTACCCGATTCTACCCTGCGGCGCGAGCCGCCGACAAGCGCGACCCGGTTCGCGCTGTGGGAAGAAACGGAGAAGTGAGGCCGGCACTGAGCGGCGCGGGAGCGCCGGCCTCACTGAGGCCGGCTACAGAACAGGCGCGCTACTTCACCGGGAGGTAGAACCGGACCCACGTTTCTTGCCGCGCGGTGCCCGGAATCTTCCAGCGGTCGGCGGAACCGGGTTGGCCCTTCAGCGACAGCAGCGCCGGCGCGCCCGTCAGCACCGCTTCCGCGGGGCCGACCGGCGTGACCGCGCGGCCGACGATGACGACCTCGTCGCGGTTGTCGGCGTGCAGCCGCCACGACTGATCGAGCCGCCGCAGCGAGGCGTTCCGCGCGAACGCGCCGTCCTCGTTCTTCAAAGCGGCCTCGTGGAACAGCAGCCCCCACAGCGGCAGCGGGCCGGACGGCCCCAGCACCTGCTGGTTCGGCTGGGCCTTCTGCCCGGCCTTCTGGCCCGGCCGGTCGCGGTACGCTTGCGCGTTGTTCAACAGCGCGTCCAACTGCCCGTTCTGTTGGAGCCATTGGGTCGCCTGCGTCCCCTGATCGAGCATCAGGCGCACCGGCTCGCCGCGGACGATCACGCCGCCCGGCAGCGGGTACGCCTGCCCCGCGTAGAACGCGACGCAGTCGGTCAGCGGCGGCAGCGGGAAGTGGTGCGTGAACGAACCGAGCACGCGCGCCGGGTCGCCGACCGGGTGAAAGACATTCGACTCGAACTTCGCGCGCGCGCCGGCTTCGAAGTCGTGCGCCCAGTTCGCGCCGAACGCCTTGGTTGACCACACCTGAATAGGGACGCCGCCCAGTTCCGAACCGAGGTCGCGGTCGAGGCCGCCGACCGCGTACTTGCGGCGCACGATGCCGGGCTTGCCGCCGCGCGGCGCGCCGAGCGTACTCACCGTCGCGTGGAACTGGTCCGCGCGGGGCCACCCCGCGGCGGGCGTCACCCCGACCGTGTAGTTGTCGATCTTCGGGCTGAACACGGTGAACTGCGTCGTGCCGTACACGCGGTTCGCGTGCGCGTCCACGTCCACGATGTCGATCTTGTTCACCTTCAACTCGCGGCCCTTGATCGCGTCCGCGGAGAGGTACGCGGCGGCGCTCACGGTCAGCACGATGACGGGGAACGTGACCCACGTGAGTTCGAGCCGGCCGAGGACGCGCTTGAGGAAGTAGTACTCGACCGGGCCGATCAGCAGGATGTAGAGGACGATCAGTACCGCGATCCAGCCGAACGAGACGACCGCGACGCCGTCGAAGGTGTCGTTGTGGGCGCGGAGCGCGACCGCGACCTCGTCCTCGTCTTCGGTCAGCGCGCCCGCGGGGCGCGCCTTGCCGTCGCCCCCGGCGCTGGCCCGGTACGCGCCGCCGTCGCGCAGCACCCAGTCCCAGAAGTCGGCGCGCACCTGCGCGTCGGTGAACTGCGCCGTGCCGAGGTCGAACCCGATCACCGTGAGGCGACCGAGGCCGAGCGCCTGCTGCACCGCGACCGGGTCCGGGGCGTCGGCCCGGCGCGCCGGCGGCGGGATCAGCACGCGCGCCGGCTTGGTGCCGGGAACGAAGGTCGCCAGCACGAGCGGTTCCCCCTTGCCCCCGATGACCCCGGTGAGCGTGGTGTTCGCGGTGCCCGCGGCCGACCAGTACAGTACCGCGGCCCCCTCCTTCGGCTTCCGCGCCGGGGCTTTCGTGTCAATGGCGTACGGGAGCAGCGCTTGGAAGTGCGGCAGTTCGCTCGCGCGCGAAGCGTTCGCGCCGACCGAAATGACGAGCCGTCCGCCGCGGCGCACCCACTCGAAGAGCGCGTCGCGCGTGGGCGAAGTGGCAGGCGCGAACAGTTGCTCCAGCAGTTCCGGGGCGGACGTGTGGAGGATCACGAGGTCCGCGGCCTCGTAGCCGAACCAGTGGTTCGGCAGGTCCGCGACCGTGGCGGCGTGCGCGAGTTCGACGCGCCCGTTGCGCAGCGGGCCGGGGTCCGCGCCGCCGGCCGCGGTCGCGCCCTTCGGCAGTTCGAAGCCGGCCGGCACGCCGCCAATTGCCAGCACAACGTATTGCAGCGGCTCGCGCGGCTTCACGCGCACGCGATACGGTTCCGAGAGCGGCGCGCCGGACTTGGCGCGCACGGTGATCGTGACTTCGCCCGACGCCGCGGCCGGGCGCACGTAGCCCGTCACACTGACCGACGTGCCGGGCGCGACGCCCGCGAGGGCCAGCGGCACCGCGAGCACGGCGTTCACCTCGTCGGCGTCCGGAGCTTCGAACACCAGTTCCGCCGACTCGTCGACGGCACTCTGAACTTGGAGAGTCACGGCAACAGGGGCCGCCGCGCCGAACTTGGCAACCGGGTCGGCGTCGCGCGCCGCGGCGCGGAACCCGACCGTCGCGCCGGTGATCTTGACCTTGTCCTTGTCCGCGGCGGGCGCGGGCGCGAGGCACGCGAGCGCGACCGCGACCGCGAGGGAGTATCGGACGGCCGCGGTTGGCATGAATTCGGCTCGACGGGTTCGGGCTTTTCGGAGGTTCACGGTTTCGCCGCGCCGCACGCGCACGGGGTCGCACGGCACTTGGGGCACCCGGCCCCGTACTTCTGCTGAACCGCGGCGTCGAGGTCTACGCCGGCGATGTTCGCGAGGGTCGCGAGCCACGCGAGCACGTCCGCGAACTCCAGCGCGAGGTTCCCGGGGTCGGCGGTCGGGTCGCGGAGCGCCGCGGCCAGTTCGCCCACCTCTTCCATAAACCACATGAACGTGCCTTCCACCCCCCGCCGGCCGTCCTTCTGGCCGAACAGGTCGCGGATCCGCTGTTGCAACTCGCCGAGTGTCACGGGCACGATTCTACGGCGCGGGCCGCGCGCCGGTAATGTGACCTACGCCCGCGCGCGCGGCGCGGTTCGCGCGCCTCCCCGATTGCCCCGCGCCCGCCGGTGCGGTACGGTATGTGCGCCCACGAGAAGGAGCGCGACGTGCCCCGGCTGATCGTCATTCGCGGCGTGGACGAGGGGAAGCAGTTCGAGCTACCCGGCGGGACCGGCGGCGTGACCATCGGCCGGCACTCGGCCAACGCCGTCGCCCTGCACGACACGCAGGTGTCGCGCCGGCACCTCGAGGTGCGGGCCGGCCCGGCCGGGTACGAACTGCTCGACCTCGGCAGCGGCAACGGCACCCTGCTGAACGGCCAGCCGGTGCAGGTGGCCCCGCTGCGCAGCGGCGACACGATCTCGCTCGGCCAAACGCTGCTCATGTTCACGGTGAGCCGCAACGAGGCCGCGGCCGGGGCCAACGACCTGACCGAGCGCGTGCGCCTACAGGCGCGCCCGGACCAAGACCTCGCGTCGGCCATCGTGCGCACCGTCGCCGCCGACGCCGGGAGCCAGATCCTGTCGCGCCCGGCCGCGGCCACCGACTGGCTCCGCACCCGGCTCGCCGGCCTCGCGGCCCTGTACGAAACCGCCGAGGCCGTCAGCCACATCCTCGACGTGGACCAGCTCCTCACCACGGTCATGGAGCTGGTGTTCAAGTCGGTGGACGCGGACCACGGGTGCTTCATGCTGCGCGACGAGGCCGGGCGGCTCGTGCCCAAGGCCGTGCGGTACCGCGAGGGCACCAACCGGCAGGAGGAACTGGGCGTCAGCCGCACCGTCGTCGACTACGTCCTGAAGGAGCGGCAGGGCATTCTCGTCTCGGACGTCCACACCGACGACCGCTTCCGCGCGGCCGAGAGCCTGCACCGGCACAACATCCGCGAGGCCATCTGCGTGCCGATGAAGGGCCGGCGCGAGACCGTGGGCGTGCTGTTCCTCGACACCCAATCGACGCTGAAACAGGCCGTGAGCCGCGGGCTGGAGTCGGGCAAGTTCACCGAGGACCACCTGCACCTCGCCAGCGCGATCGCGCACCAAGCGGCCATCGCGGTCGAGGAGAGCCGGTACCACGAGGCGCTGGTGAACGCCGAGCGCCTCGCGGCCGTGGGCCAGACCATCGCGGCCCTCTCGCACCACATCAAGAACATCATGCAGGGCGTGCGATTCGGGGCCGACATGGTGCGCGGCGCGCTCAAGGACGACGACCGCGACCTGCTCGGCAAGGGCTGGAAGCTGGTCGAGCGGAACCAAGCGCGCATCGACGACCTCATGCTCGACATGCTCAGCTACTCGAAGGAGCGCGCGCCGGCCATCGAGCCGACCGACCTGAACAAGCTGTGCGAGGACGTGGTGGAAATGGTGCGCGGCCGGGCGCAGGACCGCGGCATCGCGCTCGAATGGCACCCCGGCACCGGCGTGGGCGCGGTCCCGTGCGACCCGGACGGCATCCACCGCGCCGTGCTGAACCTCGTGACCAACGCCCTCGACGCGCTGGAGGACCGCCCGAACCCGAAGCTCGCGGTTCAAGCTCTACTAGAACCGGACGGGGCGTGGGCGAAGGTGATCGTGCTCGACAACGGCCCCGGCATCGCGGCCGACAAGTTGGAGGCCATCTTCAAACCGTTCGTGAGCACGAAGGGGAGCCGCGGCACCGGGCTGGGCCTGCCGGTGAGCCGCAAGGTGGTCCGCGAGCACGGCGGCGACATCCTCGTGCAGAGCGTGATCGACAAGGGGAGCAAGTTCACCGTGCGGCTGCCGATGAAGTCGCCGTTCGCCGACGCGCAAGCCCCGTCCGGCACGCACCCCGTACTGCCGCCCACCGAGTAGGAAGAATGGCCCGCAGATGAACGCCGAAGTCTGCGCCATCCGCAGGCCCATCTCAGCGGCTGTAACGCTCGCCGTAGGTGCGCTTGAGGTTGGCTTCGGTGAAGGTGGTTGTGGTGGGACCGCTGGCGATCTTGCGCACGTTGAGCAGCGTCACCCAGTCGAAGTAGTCCGGCACGGTCGCGAGGTCGTGGTGAACCACGACGACCGTTCGGCCGCGGGCGCGCAGCTCGCGCAGGATGTCCACGATGGCCTTTTCCGTCACCGCGTCCACGCCCTGAAACGGCTCGTCCATGAGGTACACGGGCGCGTCTTGGACGAGCGCCCGCGCGAGGAACACGCGCTGCTGCTGCCCGCCGGAGAGCTGGCTGATTTGGCGGTCGGCGAACGCGCTCATGCCGACGCGCGCGAGCGCGTCGGCGGCGGCGGCGCGCTCCGCGGCCCCCGGCCGGCGGAACCAGCCGAGCCGCCCGTAGGTGCCCATCATGGCCACGTCGAACACCGTCGTGGGGAAGTCCCAATCAACGGTGCCGCGCTGCGGGACGTAGGCGACCGCCCGCGCGCGCGGCGCGTACGGCGTCCCGTGAACGAGCACCGCGCCGGACACCGGCTTCAACAGGCCGAGGATCGCTTTGATGAGCGTGGTCTTGCCCGCGCCGTTCGGCCCCACCACGGCCATGAGCACACCGGCCGGCACCGTCAGGTCGATGTCCCAAAGCACCGGCTTGTCGCGGTAGGCGACCGTGAGGTCGTGAACCTCGATGGCCGGGGAAGACACTGGGGCGGGGGGAGCCGACACGCCCGCCGTTCGCGCTACGTCGATGGTCGCTGTGCCCGACATGCTTCGCGCTCCACAACCTGCTACGAGATTCGGATCATCGGCGAGCGGCGTAAGCCCGCCGGTAGCTGAACAACTCCATTCGCGCGGGCGTGGTTTCAGTCGCGTAGCACCGGCGGGCTTACGCCGCGCCGCTCGCGGCCCTCACTTCGAGAGCGCGTCCACGATCACCTTCACGTTGTGGCGGATCATGCCGGCGTAGGTGCCGGCGGGCTTGTCGGGCGCGTCGAGCGCGTCCGAGAAGAGCGCCTCGTCGCCCCCGATCAGCGCCACCTTGTGCTTGTAGTCGCTCTGGCAGGTGTCGAGGACGGCCTTCAGCCCCTCGTCGGGTACAGAGGTTTCCGTGAACACCGCGGGAATCTGGTGCTCGCCGAGGAACTTCGCCAGTTCCTTGCGGTCCTTTGTGCTCGTCTCGCTCGCCGTGCTGACGCCCTGCAAGCCCTTGACCTCGAACCCGTAGGCCTTGCCGAAGTAGCCGAAGGCGTCGTGCGAGGTGACGAGCTTGCGTTTCCCCGCGGGCACCTTTGCGAGTTCGGCGCGGACGTGCTTCTCGAGCGCGTCCAGTTCCGCGAGGTACGCGGCGGCGTTCTTCTCGTAGGTGTCCTTGCCCGCGGGGTCGAGCGCGACGAGCGCGTCACGCACCGGGGCCACGCACTTGGCCCACAGGGTCACGTTGAACCACACGTGCGGGTCGTGCGAACCGCCGTCGATGTCGGCTTCGAGCAGGTCCTTCTTGTCGATCACCTCCGCGACGGCGACCGCGCGGATGCGGCCCTTGCTCTTCTCGAAGATGTCCGTCATCTTCCCTTCGAGGTGCAGGCCGTTGTAAAAGACGAGGTGCGCGCCTTCGATCTTCTTGCGGTCCTCGTTGGTCGGTTGGTAGCGGTGCGGGTCGATGCCCGGCCCCATGAGCGTTTCGACGGTGACGCGGTCACCGCCGACGCGCTTCGCCATGTCCGCGATCATCGTCGTGGTGGCGACGACGCGCACCTTCTCGCCGTTCTCGCCACCCTTGAACTCCGGCGGTTTGTTGCTGCCGCAACCCAACAGCGCCGCGCACGCGACCAAAACCGCTGTCCCGAAAGCGTTCCGTAAGGTGCGCACCACAATGCCTCCGCCAGAGTAGTTCCGCCTAATGGTACAGTTAGTCTAGGCGAAACAGTGTCCTAAGTCGAGAGGAAACGGACGAGGCCGACAATCAACTCAGACGCGCGGCGCGGTCGCGCGTCCGCATAGCGCGTCCAACCGGATAACCGACTCCTGCGCCACCCCCCATGCGCGCGCCCGCGAAGTCGCACTCACGCCGGTCGCACACTCGCTTCCGCGCGTGGGGCGGATAAACTGTTCGCATGGCAGACCGCATCAACGTTCTCGTGATCGGCAAGGGCGGGCGCGAGCACGCGCTGGCGTGGCGGCTCAAGCAGTCGCCGCGCGCGGGCAACGTGTTCTGCGCGCCCGGCAACGCCGGCACCGCGCGCGACGGCGTCACCAACGTCCCCATCGACCCCAACGACGCCGACAAGCTCATCAAGGTCTGCGCGAAGGAGGCCGTCGGCCTCGTCGTGATCGGGCCGGAAGACCCGCTGTGCAACGGCCTCGCCGACGCGCTCCGCGCCAAGGGGATCAAGGTGTTCGGGCCGTCGAAGGACGCGGCCCGCATCGAGGGGAGCAAGGTCTTCGCGAAGGAGCTGATGCGGCACGCCGACGTGCCCACGGCCGAGTTCAGCGTGTTCGATCACCCGCAGTCGGCGCGCGACTGGATCACCACCCGCGAGTACCCCGTCGTGGTGAAGGCCGACGGGTTGGCCGCGGGCAAGGGCGTCGTGGTGTGCAAGACCGGCGAGGAAGCAGTAAAGGCCGTCGAGCGGATCATGACGCGCGAAGAGTTCGGCGCGCAAGCCGGCCGGCGCATCGTCGTGGAAAAGCGACTCGAGGGCGAAGAGGTGTCGGTGCTGGCGCTGGTCAGCGGGCACACGTTCCTGCCGCTGCCGGCGTGCCAAGACCACAAGGCCGTACACGACGGCGATCAAGGGCCGAACACCGGCGGCATGGGCGCGTACTGCCCCGCGCCCGTCGCCACGCCGGAACTGATGCGCGACCTCGAAAGCAGCGTGTTCTTCCCCATCATCCACGCGATGAAGCGCCAGCGGTTCCCGTTTCAGGGGACCCTGTTCGCCGGCCTGTTCCTGACGAACCAAGGGCCGCGCGTGCTGGAGTTCAACTGTCGGTTCGGTGACCCCGAAACGCAGGTGCTGATGATGCGCCTGAAAACCGACTTGCTCGACCTGTTGGAAGCGGTCGCGGACGAGCGCCTTCAGGAGTACGAAAACATCGAGTGGGACGCGCGCCCGTCGGTGTGCGTGGTGCTGTGTTCGGGCGGCTACCCCGGCAAGTACACGAACGGCAAGGTGATTACCGGGATCGCGGAGGCCGACGCGCTGCCGGGGGTGAAGGTGTTCCACGCGGGCACGAAGTTCGACGACCAGAACCGCGTCGTCACCGACGGCGGGCGCGTGCTGGGCGTGACCGCGCTCGGCGACACGCTGGCCGAAGCGAAGGCCCGCGCCTACGAAGCGGTGAAGCTCATCACCTTCACCGGGATGCACTACCGCACGGACATCGCGGACAAGGCGCTGAAGCCGAAGCCGGTGGTGCCGCCGGCGGAACCGCCGAAGCTCCCGGCCCGGTTCCGCAAGCCCCCCACTGGCTGACTCGTGCGAAGCCGCTCGCGGCGTCGCACGAGCTACCCCGACACGATGACCCGTCGGCCCTGCACCGTCACCTTGCCTTCGGCGAGCAGCGCGAGCGCTTCGGGGTACGCCTCGCACTCGGCGGCGAACACGCGCGCGGCCAGCGCGTCGGGCGTGTCGCCCTCTTGCACCGGCACGCACTTCTGCACCAAGATCGGGCCGGTGTCGTAGGTGTCGTCGGCGAAGTGGACCGTGCAGCCGCTGACCTTCGCGCCGTAGGCCAGCACCGCTTCGTGAACGTGGTGCCCGTACATGCCCTTGCCCCCGAAGGCGGGTAAGAGCGACGGGTGAATGTTCAGCACCTTGTGACGGAAGTCGGCCGGGATCGGGAGCAGGTGCAGCCACCCCGCGAGGCACACCACGTCCGGCGCGAACGCCCGCACCGCGGCCCACACGTCGTCGGCGAAGGTCGCGCGGCGCGCCTTTTCCACCACGCTCACCGGCACGCCGGCGCGGTGCGCGCGCGTGACCCCGAAGGCGTCGGCCCGGCTCGCCACGACCCCGACGACGCGGGCCGGTAGCGCGCCGGTCGCGGCGCGGTCGAGCAAGTTCTGGAGCGTGGTGCCGCCGCCGCTGACGAGGGCGACGGCGCGGAGCGCGGGTGGGGTCACGAGAACCGTCCGTTTGGGGCGTGCCGGCCTTTCTCGACCGGCGTGGTTGTTTTATGCTGTACGGTATCGGACGCGGAACCTCCGCGGCGCGGAATCAAGGAACGGCGGCGGATGGACGGCATCATCAACGAACTGTCCCGCAGGACCGACCCGGCCAAGCTGCTCGGCTACCTCAACTTCTCCGACGGGCGACCGGACCCGCGGTTCCAGAAGGGGTTGGCCGACGCCTGCGCGTACCTGATCGAGGCCGGGGACGCGGCCCCGTGGCGCGCGCTCCCGCTGTGGCTGAACCACGAACTCGACGCGCTCGTCGCCGGCGGCTCGGCGGCGTTCCGCGACCCCGCGCAGGCCCGCGCGGTCCTCGGTGCCGCGCTGGTGCGCGTGCCGGCCGCGTACCGCGCGCACCATTCCGACCTGCTCGCGCACCAGCCGGACGCGGCGCTGTTCAGCGCGTTCTTCCTCGCCCGCGCGTGCGAGGCCGTGCTGAAACAGGGCCAGCCGTGGGACGACGCCGAGCGGCTCGTGGGCGGCGCGCTCGCGGCCCTCAACGACTACGTCGGCTACCGGCCCATCGCGGTTCTCGAAACGCGCCCCAACACCGAGTTCTACGCGCGCGAGAAGGTGCGCCCGGTGCCGGTGGCGCTCGGCGGCGCGGGCGTGTGCCCCAGCGCCTACGCCGACATCGTGCGGCCCGCGCTCAAGCTCCTCACCGATACCGAACCGACGCTGTTGGAAGAAGCGAGCTTCGACCCCGCGAAGCTCGACGAGCTGGCCTTCGACCCGCGCGCGCACGACCACTTCCACCCGATCAACAAGCGCCCGAACGTGCTGTTCGGCGAGTGGGACCCGCACACCATCGACAACGCCGGGTTCTTCCGCCGGTTCGTGCTGCGGCAGATGACGCTCGACACGCTGCTCACGTGGGTGGCCCCCGGCGCGCACGCGGTGGGCGACCCCGGCGAGCGCCTGTTCGAGGCCGCGGCGGTCCTCGCCGGCACCGTGCTGATGGGCGCGGGCGTGAGCGGCGCGGGGCCGAACCACCACGACTCCACCGTCACCCTCTCGAGGCTCGTGCCGCGGATCGCGCGCTACCGCGACGCCTTCTACCAGCGGCTGCTGAAGGCGCTGCCCGGCGCGCACGGCGAGCGCCTGCGGGCCGAGGCCGAGAAGCGCAAGCAGCCGTTCGCCGGGGTGCGGCAGTTCCTGAACCAAGCCATCGCCACGCAGCGCGCCGGTCATTTGCAGGACCGCCGGCTGGCGCAGTTCTACGCCGCGATGGGCTACCCCGCGGTCGCGCGCGCGCAGGCCGCGAAGATCGACGCGCCCGCGGTGCGCTTCGGAACGGAGATCCGCATCCGCCAGACGGAAGCCGGGTTCGCGGCCGACCGCGAGCGCGCCCCCGCCGCGCTCCCGCTCCTGACGGAGGTCGAGGACCTGCTGCGCCGCGGGATCGACTGCGGCGCGCTCATCGACCCGTGGAACGTGCTCGGCTATCAGGGGCTGTTCCCCATCTTCCCCGGGCGCGAGGACACCGTGCGCGACCCGCGGGCCGAAGAGCTGATCCACATCGCCGGGCGGCAACTCGACCTGTACGCCCGCGCGAGCGCGGCCGCGGCCGTCGCCAACGACGCCGACACCCGCGCGCGCCTCGGCGCGAACATGCGCGGGTTCGCCGAGTGGTGGGACAAGTTCGCCACCGGCACCGTGACCGACATGCCGCGGATCGTGGGCCACGAGCGCGCCGACGCCGCCGACCACGTGGCCGACGCGCTCGCGGCGTGGGCCCTGCGCAAGCCGAACTCGAACGAGATCGCGTTCTGGCGCGCGCACCGCGACGGGTTCACCAGCCCGGCCGCGTTCGCGCAGGTCATCGAGCCGCTGATCGAGCGCGGCGAGTGGCGGGCCGCCATGAACCTGCTCATGACGTGGCTCTCCGAGAGCGACACAGTGCCGCTGGACGAACCCGGCGCGTCGTTCGAGCGGCTCACCGAGCGCTGGCTCCGCGGCGCGGTCGCGTCCGACCTCGGCGCGGAGCGCGCCCCGCTGCTGGCCCGGTTCTTCGAACTGCTGGAAGCGAACGCCAGCGAGGACTGGCTCGATCCGCACGACTGGCTCGGCGCGAAGCCGGCCCGCACGAAACGCGACGGCGACGAAGAGGACGACGAGGACGAAGGCGAGGACCGCGACACGTTCGGTTCGGCCTACGAGGGCGTGACCTACAAGGACTCGACCGACGACGGCGGCGACGGCTCGCTCGCGGGCGAGCCGACGATCAACTTCACCGGCTCGTTCACGCTCGAAGAGCAGGCCGACGACATCGAGGACCGCATCGGGTTCCTGCACGCGGTGGCGAAGTTGTGGCGGCTCGCGGCCCGGCCCGACGTGTGGGCGGGGCGCGACCACGACGCGCTCGCCGCGTGGCTCGGCGCGGCCCGGCGCGCCAACGACTCGCTCGATTCGTTCCTCGCGCGCCTCACCGCCGTCGAGGTGCCCGACCCGTCCGGCGGGCACGAGGGGATGATCGAGTTCGACCGCCGCCGCGCGATCAAGGGGCACCTGCTCGACCTCGGCGTGAGCGCCGCGGTCGAGGTGCGCCGGGCCGCGGTCGCGCTGGCCGCCGTGCGCGCGCCCGAACTGGCGAGCGGCGAGCGCACGCCCCCTGATGCCGACGACGGCGAACCCGGAGCGCCGGCAACGGGGTGGGGCGCGCCACCGTCGCCGGAGATGTGGGAGCCGCTGTTGGTGAACATCGTCCGCGCGATCGGGCGCGGCGACGCGGGCGGCGTGCGCCAGTTCCTGCCGGGGTTCTCGCTCCTGTTCCGCCGCGAGCCGCTGCTGTACTGCCCGCCGTCCGACGGCGGCAAGCCGCGCGACGTGCTCAAGGCCCAGACCGCGCTGGCCGTACTCGACGACCTCGTCACGCGCCTGCCGCGCCTCGGCCTGTTGCGCGAGGTGTTCCAACTGACGAAACTGGCGCGCCAGATGGAGTGGAACAGCCCGCCGGAGGGCCGGCGCGTCAGCAGCTTCGACCAACTGTTCCGCACCGCGCTCACGGGCGTGGTCGAGGCGCTGCTCGCCGCCGCGCCCGCGTGGGGACCGGACGCCGCCGACGAGGACGGCCCGCTCGCCGACGCCCTGTTCAAGATCGCCACCGAGTTCCAAAACCTGTGGGTGCAGCACAGCCAATCGCTGCGCCTGTCGGTGCTGGAAACCGTGACCGACGACGACGACTGGGAGCCGATCAAGGGGTTCGTGTCCAAGTACGGGAGCGACCTGTTCACGGTGCCGTTCCTCGGCCTGTCGAACATGCGCGGCATTCTGGCGCGCGGCGTGGCCGCGTGGCTCGACCACGAGGCCGAAACCGGCGACGCCAACACCAAGCGCCCGAAGCTCGTGACCGACTGGGACGCCGGCACCGTGGACCGCACCCGCACCGCCCGCAGCGCGGAGATCGTGCTACAGGCGCTCATCGAGCACTACGACGAGTACCGCGACTACAACACGACGACGACGCAATCGGACTACGGCGAGAACATTCACATCCTGCTGGACATGCTGCGCCTGAAGGTGCGGTACGACCGGCTGGCGTGGCGCATGCGGCCCCTCGCACTGGCCCACGAAGCCCTCTGCCAGCGCGGGTACGACGCGCTCGCCGCGCGCTGGCGCACGTTCATCGCCGACAAGACGACGGAGATGTCGGACGAACTGCTCGCGGAGTTGAACGAGCGCGAGTCGCGCTACGGGGTGAAGCTGCGCACCGTGCGCGACCGCCTCGAAGAGCGCTTCCTGCGCCCGCTGGAGATCGATCGCGCCGCGGCGCAGGTCGCACCGGCGGCCGAGGCCGCCCGCGCCGGCCAGTCCGACGCGAACCCGATGCTCGCGCGCCTGCGCACCGCCATCGAACCGCTCGAAGCGACCGTAATCGGCGTCGGCCTCGACGTGCCCGCGTGGGTGCGCCGGATGGAAGAATCGCTGAGGGCGACAAGAGATCGGACGGCGGAACCGCCGCCGACGGCCCCGCCCGGCCTCACCTACGAAGAACTGGAGCGCCAAATCGAAGACTGGGACAAGGGCTTGGGGGAGTGAGAAACCCATAACACGGAACGGTTGCGATGAAAGAAGACATCCTTGAACAACTCGTGGATGATTACCTTCAAGCGAAGGGCTACTTCACGCGCCACAACCTCAAGTTCCTTCCGCGTGAAACTCATCCTGACTATGACAGCAAGCAAGACTCGAATCACAGCGACATCGATGTGCTCGGATTCCATCCCGCGTTGAAGGGCTACGACCGAGTTGTCGTCGTGAGTTGCAAAAGCTGGCAAACGGGATTCCAAGTCTCGACGAAGATCACGGAATTGGAGCAAAACAAGATCGTCTCTGGCCGTGAAGCTTGGAGAGCGTTCCGCGAACTGATGATACCCAAATGGAGCGAGGCGTTTCTGGCGGCCGTTAGGTCTGCCACTAGTTGCACTGAGTTTACATACATCACGGCTGTAACCGCGATCAAAGGCGACCGAACTCATTGGGAATCGTATCCTCGGTTCCAGTCGGCGTTACAAGGCAACCCGGTGCGATTGCTCGCGCTCGCAGACATGCTGACGGAGCTACTGCCGAACCTGAACACAACGCCTTCAAACTCACAGCTAGGTCGCACACTACAGCTGCTGAAGGCCGCGAACTGCTCTTTCTCAATCGGACCAGAAACCAAGAAGCTACCCAAATGAATAGCAGCGAATCTCCAATTCCTCAGCTGCTTGAAGGGGGTGCGCTGATTGCAATCCATCAACTACATCCATTGGGAAGAAGACGGGGCGCTGCTCGGCTACTTCGGCAACGGCGGATTATTGATCGACCAACCCGCACTGCCAGCAAGGGTGAGTGTTCTGGTAGAATTGCTCTGCGCTCGTGCCTTAGGTTGCCCCAAGACCCCTCAGTCGCCACGAGGCTTTGCGAGCGGCGGGTGAGGAGTCTTACAACCGCACACCGCGCACACAGCGTTAAGGGGTTGTGAGACCGAACGGAACGGAGCGCGCGTATGGACGAGCTTCCGGCCGATGTCCGCGCGGCGGTTCCCGCCGACGCCCTGCCCGCGGTCGAACGGTGGTGGCGCGCGCTCACCGACACCGAACGCCGGGGCGCGGCGGAGCAGTGGGACGAGCGGCGGGAATCGCACCTCTTCGCCCCGCAACCCGACGAAGTTGGGGACGCGGACACGTGGGAACAGGTGCCGGCCGCGCGCGGCGGGCGGTTCGTTCCGCGCGACGACGCGCGCCAAGAGGAGAAGCACGACTGGTTCGACGACCGCTACGAGTACCTCGTGGAACACGAAGAGGTCGTCGTCATGTCGCGGTTCGCGGTGTTCCGCACGTTCCACATTTACCAGCTCGCGGACGCCGCGCAAGAGGTGTTGGCAACGGGCCGTCTGGGTACGGACTTTCGGTGCCCGCACGACGCGGCGGCGTGCCCCATGCACCGCGTCCGGGCGGTCGCGCCGAAGGCGGCCCTGTACCTGACCCCGGCCGCGGCCGGCGGCTGGTGGGTCGTGGCCCAGCGCGACCCCGCGTGACGACGTCACTACTGTTCAATTTTCCACATCCAACCTTGATCCGCATCGAACGCGCGTATAGTATTCGATAGGAAGTGCCGCGAGCCGTCACCGCGACCGGGCGGTTCGTGTGGGGCCGCGCGCCGCGCGCCCCCTCCGAACGGGACATTCTGATATGCGCGAGTTGTACTACAACTGTTCCTTTTGCAACTTCGGCGGCGCGGGCGTTGTGCAACCACCCCGGCGCTTACCCGCCGGGTTCGCCGCCGCGCTCGCACGACCGGCGCGCGGGTGTTGTGCAACCGATTTCGATTTGTGCCACATCAGCGACGCGCGCTGTCGGTCGCGGCGCACCCGTTGTGCAACCGATTCCGATTTGCGCCGCTTCGGGGGCGTTGTGCAACCGTTTTCGCGATGTGGCACTTCGGTCCGGGGCGTTGTGCAACCGATTTTGTTTTTCCCCTTTCGGGAGTAGCCCCCCGCCGGGCGGCGGGTTACGCTGGCGCGGCGCACACCTAACGCTGGGGCGACCGCCGTGGCCGTGACGTTTTGCCCGCACTGTTCGGTTCCGCTCACGAAGGACGAGGAGCGCCGCGCGCGCTGCCCCGCGTGCAAGAATCGGTTCGCGGACGCGCCCGACGCGCCCGACGCGCCCGACGCGCCCGACGCGCCCGAACCCGACCCCGCGGACGGCGACTCGTTCCTACCGCCCCCGCCGCGCCCGGCCCCGACGCGCACGGTCGCCGTGTCGGTGGTCGCGGTGTTCGTCATCACAATGGGCGCGCTTCACGCCGCGGTCGGCGTCGGGCTGACGGTCTCCATCGAATATGCGCGGCAGAAGGCGCGCGAGCCGACGCGCGTCGTCCAGAAGGACGGCACCGTGCGCGAGTACCCGCCGCACGGCTGTTCGGTCGCGATTGCCAATTTCTGCCTGCCCGTGTTCATGGTGTTCACGGTGGTGCTGGCGGCGATGGGCCTCGGTCTGACCGTGACCGGCGTAGGACTGTGGCGGCGCAAGCGCTGGGCGCGGATCGCCGCGTTCTGCTGGATGTGCCTCATGGCGCAGGCGTACCTGCCCGCGGTCGTGGCGAGCGACAACCCGTATGTGATCGCGCTGGGGGTGTTCGAGATCGTGTGTGCCGTCGGGTCGTGCGTCGTCCTCTATCGGAACCGCGCGGAGTTTCGTATGACACCCATCGAATCCGACGACGACTGACCCACGAACCGAGAATCCAACCCATGCCCGAGCCGCCGGACGACGAGAGCGACGCCCCTTACCTCATCGAGGAAGGCGGCGCGCGGCCCGCGCGCGCGACACCGCCGCCGCGGGCGTCGGGGCGGAAGGTGGTGCTGATCGCGGGCGGGGTCGTCGCGTTCATGGTCGCGCTGGCCGCGGGCGCGGCGATCCTGAGCAAGCCCCGCAAGCCCGACGAGCCGGCCGCGCCGCCCGAATCGAAGAAGGACAAGCCGGTCGAGGTCGCGCCGCCGCCGCGCCCGAGGCCGGACGCGCCCGCGCCGCCGCCGAAGCCCGACGGCGAGGCCGACCGCAAGGCCGCGGAATACCTGCTGTCCATCGGCGCGGTCATCAACATCAGCAACCGCCGTCCCGAAGTGTTCAAGGCCGAGGAACTGCCGAAGACGCCGTTCACGCTGACGCGCGTCACGCTCGACAAGAACGCCCGCATCAACGACGGCGGGTTGGCGCATCTGGCCGACTGCAAGGGGCTTCAGCACCTGAGCCTGAACGACACCGACATCAGCGACACCGGCATCGCGTACCTGAAGAACTGCACGTCGCTCGAATCACTCGCGCTGGGCCACATTCTGCTCACCGACGTGGGGATGGAACACCTGAAGGACTTGAAGAAACTGTCGTTCCTCGATCTCGCGCACTCGCTGGTCACGAACAAGGGCATGGCCCACCTCGCCGGGCACACGAACCTGACGCGGTTCAGCATCTACAACACGCCGGTTTCGGACGCGGGCCTCGTCCACATTTACAACTGCAAGAAGTTGGGGTTCATCGACACGCGCGGCTCGCGCGTCACGGCCGAAGGGATCGCCGAGCTGCGGAAGGCACTGCCGAAGTGTATGATTCTGGCGGATTGAACGCACTCGCGAAGCCGCAAGCGGCGCGCTACACGAAGCTCACGCCCATCGTGGCGACGGCCTTGCGGAGCCGCTTGAGGTAGTCGCGGCGGGAGATTTCGACCGCGCCCATTGTGGCCGTGTGCTCGGTCGTCATCTGCACGTCGAGGAGCGTGAACCCGCGGGCGCGGAGCCGCTGCACGAGCGCGGCCAGCGCCACCTTCGAGCCGTCGGTGACGCGGAAGAACATCGACTCGGCCGCGAACAGCCCGCCCACGGCCAGCCCGTAGGTGCCGCCGGCCAGCTCGTCGCCGACCCACGTTTCGACGCTGTGCGCGTGCCCCAAGCGGTGCAGTTCGGTGTACGCGCGGAGCATGTCGGGCGTCACCCACGTGCCTTCGGGCCGGCGCTCGCCGCACGCGCGCATCACCGCCGCGAAGCAGGTGTTCACGGTCACGCGGAACTTGCCGGAACGGATCGTGCGCGCGAGCCGGCGCGAGACGTGTAGCCCGCCGTACTCGCCCGGCGCACCGGGCGCGAGGTCGATGATGCCGCGCGGGTCCGGGGACCACCACAAGATCGGATCGTCGGCGTTGAACCACGGGAACACGCCGTCGGCGTAGGCCCGGAGCAGCGTCGACGGCGCGAGGTCGCCGCCGACGCCGACGAACCCGTCCGGCTCCGCCATTTCGGGCGGGATCCACGGTACGTCGCGCGCGCCCCAAATCCCACTCACGACATGTTCCTCGTACCCAACTGCGTTCGCCATAGCTATCCAATAGGTCGCAAGGGTAAGACGGACGCGGGGCACTCTCCCGGAGCTGCCGGACCCCTTGCGGTATTAGCCCGGGGCGGATTGGAACCGCCGACCTCCCCCACGCCCGTCCAACCCTCGCGAATCACCGGCGGGCTTACGCCGCGCCGCTCGCTGTCACTTGGTTAGTTTCGCCAGCAGTTCCTTCGCCTCGACAGCGGCCTTCGCGCCGGGGTAGCGCTTCAGAATGAACGTCAGCACGGTCTTGGCCTGCTCGTCCTTCTTGGCCTCGATCAACTTCTTCGCGAGGCCGAGTTTCTCGACCGCGTCGGCTTCCTCGGCGGCGGTCGCGGGCGGCACCGGCTCCGCGCCCTTCTCGTACCCGCGCTCGCCGGTCGTCGTCAGGCGCACCCAGCCGTCGTACTTGTCGCCGCCCTTCGATACCACCACGTACCCGAGGCCGTCGGTTTTGAGAAGTTCGTCGAGCGCGGCTTCCAGCGGCTTGTCTTTGCAGGCGTACGACACCTTCTTGGCGTAGGGGAAATCCGGGCCGTAAGCCCAGAGGATCGTCACATCGGCCCTCATGTCCACCTGCGCAGCGAACTCCTTCAATACGTCGCCGAGGCGCGCGTCTTTGAAGTCCACGGACATCTTGGCCTTGAGCGCCTTGGCGCGCGTGACCTCCGCGGCGGCGGTGGGCTTGGTCGCGTCGGCGGGCGCGGCCTTGTCGTCCTTCTTGCCCTCTTTGGGGGTGGGTTGCGCGGCGGCGAACGTGGCCCACACGAGGAGCGCACCGGCGGTGAAAAGTACGGTCGAACGCATAACGTGTCTCGTTCGCGGAGGGTTGCGATGGCGTGCCGCTCGGCCCGGCCCGAACAGCTTGCCCATATTCAACTTCCGGCGCGGCAAAAAGGTTCCGCACGGCGGGCTACGGCGCTGGTTCGGAACGCCGGTTTCTCGTAAAATAACACAGTTCTTCACGGAACAACACTCGCACGGATCGCGCCTGCGAAGGAGGCCTCTTGGCCGACCCCATCACACCGCCCCCCGGCCCGGACGCGCCGCCCCCGGCCGCCCCGGTGAACCCGCTCGACATCATCGACGAACTGCGGGATAGTTACCTGACCTACGCGCAATCGGTCATCGTCAGCCGCGCCCTCCCGGACGTGCGCGACGGCCTCAAGCCGTCGCAGCGCCGCATCCTCGTCGCCATGAACGACCTCGGCCTCGGGCCGTCGTCCGCAACGAGCAAGTGCGCCGGCATCATCGGCGAGACGATGAAACGGTATCACCCGCACGGCGACCAGTCCATCTACGACTCGCTCGTGCGCATGGCCCAAGACTGGAACCTGCGGTACAAGCTGATCCACGGGCAGGGGAACTTTGGCTCCATTGCCGGGCTGCCCCCCGCGGCTCACCGCTACACCGAGGCCCGACTCGCGCCGCCCGCCGCCGACCTGCTCGAAGACCTCGAGCGCGACACCGTCGATTTCATCGACAACTACGACGGCAAGTTCCGCGAACCGCTCGTGCTGCCCAGCAAGTTCCCGAACCTGCTGGTCAACGGCTCCGACGGCATCGCGGTCGGCATGGCGACGCACATCCCGCCGCACAACCTGCGCGAGGTGTGCAAGGGGCTGGTCGCGCTCATCGACAACCCGCACACGTCGCTGCACGAGCTGATCGAGATCATCCCCGGCCCGGACTTCCCGACCGGCGGCGTCATCATGGGCCGGCAGGGGATTCTGGACGCCTACGCCAAGTGCGCCGGCAAGCTCACCCTGCGCGCCCGCGCGCGGGTGATGGAAGAGGGTAAGGGCAAAGCGCCGAGCATCCTCATTACGGAAGTGCCGTTCCAAGTCTCGCGCGACCCGCTGGTGAAGGAACTGGCCGAACTGGTGAAGGCCGACCGCGTCAGCGGGATCAGGGCGATTCGCGACGAGTCCAGCGCGCGCTCCGGCGAGCCGGTGCGCATCGTCATCGAGCTGACCGCGAAGACCGACCCGCACCTCGTGCTGAACCAACTGTACCAGTTCTCCACGCTCCAGAAGACCGTCAGCGTCATCATGTTGGCGATCGTGGACGGCCGCCCGCGCGAGCTGACCCTCAAGGAGGTGCTGCAGAAGTTCCTCGAACACCGCGTCACGGTCATCAAGCGGCGCACCGAGTTCCTGCTGCGCGAGGCCAAGCGGCGCGGGCACGTCCTCGAAGGGCAGCTCATCGCCATCGCGGACATCGAGAACGTGATCCGCATCTGCCGCACGTCGCCGAACCGCACCGAGGCGAAGGTGCGGCTGCAAGGGCTGGCCGTGCCCGCGGCGCTCATGGAGCGCGCGCTCGGGGCGGCGGCGTTCGCGGCGCTGCAGCGCGAACTCGGCGTCGTGACCGAGTACAAGATGACGGAGCAGCAAGCGGAAGCCGTCGTGCGGCTCCAACTGGGCCAGCTCGCGGCGCTCGAGAGCGACGAGATTTTGAAGGAGTACACGTCGCTGCGCGAGCAGATCCGCGGGTACGAAACGCTGCTCTCCGACGACGCCAACGTGCGGGCGGTGATCCGCGACGACCTCGAGAAGACGGCCGACAAGTACGGCGACGACCGCCGTACCGAGATCACCGGCGACAGCGCCGACGTGGACATGGAAGACCTGATCGAGGACGAGCCGAACGTCGTGACGATCACGCACGAGGGGTTCGCCAAGCGGATGCCGCTGACCGAGTACCGGGTACAGGGCCGCGGCGGGAAGGGCGTGCAGGGGGGCTTGCGCGACAACGACTTCGTCGAACACTTCTTCGTCGCCAGCACGAAGGCGTACCTGCTGTGCTTCACCAACAAGGGCCAGTGCCACTGGCTCAAGGTGTACCGGATCGCAGAGGCGGGGCGCACCTCGCCCGGCCGGAGCCTCAAGCACTACCTCCCGAACCTCAAAGACGACGAGAAGATCACCAGCATCGTGCCCGTGCGCGAGTTCGTCGAGAACCAGTTCCTGATGATGGCGACGCGCCAAGGCATCGTGAAGAAGACCGAGCTGATGGCCTACAGCAACGTCCGCGCCGGCGGCGTCATCGGGCTGACGCTCGACGACGGCGACGAACTGATCGACGTGGCGCTGACGAAGCCGGGCGACGAGATCGTGCTGAGCACCCGCAAGGGCATGGCGATCCGGTTCCGCGAGTCGAACGCCCGCGCGATGGGCCGCACGGCCCGCGGGGTCAAGGGCATCAAGCTCGGCAAGGACGACGCACTGGTCGGAATGGTGGTCGCGGACCCGGAAGGCCTGCTGCTCACCGTGTGCGAAAACGGCTACGGGAAGCGCACCCCCTTCGGCGTGAACACCGCCGTGCCCGAAGGCGAGGTCGAGGGCGACGACGATTCGGCCGCGCCGGAAGCGAGCGATCCCGACATCGAGATCGCCGAAGGCGAAGAGTCCGAGAGCGACCCGTCGAGCATGCGCTACCGGCTCCAGCGGCGGAGCGGCAAGGGCGTCAAGGACGTGAAGGTGACGGCCAAGAACGGCCCCGTGATCGCCATCACCAGCGTCCGCGACGGCGACGAGATCATGCTCATCACGAAGGACGGGATGGTGACGCGGAGCAAGGTGGACGACATCCGCATCGTCGGCCGCAACACGCAGGGCGTGAAGGTGATGAACCTCAACGGCGAGGACAAGCTCGTCACCGTGGCGAAGGTCGCCCGCGACACCGTGGGCGAGTAGAAGACATTTTCGATTGCAGATTTGTGATTGACGATTGAAGACCGGCCGCACCGCCACGCTTCTTCAATCGTCAATCACAAATCTGCAATCGAAAATCCACCCACTGAGAACCAACCGAATTAGGGGTCGAGAATGCGCGTGCTGATTACCGGCGGGTACGGGTTCATCGGGGCGTGGATCATCCGCAACCTGCTGGCGCGCGGCGCGCGGGTGTGGGTACTCGACCTGCGCGAGGACGCCCGCCGGCTGCGTCTGATCTTGCCCGAAAGCGAGGTCGCCAAGGTCACGTTCGTGCAGGGCGACGTGTGCGACCTCAAGGCGCTCTCGGCCGCCCTCGCGCAGTACCAGATTTCGCACGTCATCCACCTCGCCGGCCTGCAGGTGCCGACGTGCCGGGCCGACCCGCTTCTGGGAGCGAAGGTGAACGTGCTCGGAACGCTCGCCGTGTTCGAGGCGGTGAGGGCCGCCGGCGCGCAGGTGAAGCGGCTCGTGTACGCCAGCTCCGCGGCCGTGTTCGGCGGCCCCGACAAGTACCCCGCCGGCGCGCAGGGCGACGACGCCCCGCTCGTCCCCAGCACGCACTACGGCGTCTTCAAGTGCTGCAACGAGGGCAACGCCCGCATCTACTTCCAAGACTTCGGCCTCTCGTCGGTCGGGCTGCGGCCGTGGACCGTGTACGGCGTGGGCCGCGACCTCGGCATGACCAGCGAGCCGACGAAGGCGATCAAGGCCGTGCTGCTCGGCCGCCCGTACCACATCAACTTCGGCGGCTGGACCGACTTCCAATATGTGGACGACGTCGCCAAGACCTTCGTGAACAGCCTCGAGCGCCCGTACTCCGGGGCGAAGAGCTACAACCTGCGCGGCGCGGTGGTGCCGATGCAGGACTTCCACGCGGCGCTGGCGACCGTGCTGCCGGACGCGGCCAAGCTCGTTACCTTCGGCACCACGCAAATCGCCATCGCCTACGACCTGTCCGACGACGGCCTCCAGCGCGACCTCGGCCCGATGCCGAAGACCGCACTGGCCGACGGCATCCGCGAAACGGTCGCCATCTTCAAGCAACTCCAGAGCGAGGGGCGGCTGGACACCAGCGACCTCGAAGCGCCGAAGACCGCGCCCGTCGTGGTGACGGACGAGCCGTGAGATTGCGGCGTGTCGGACGGGAAAAGACTCTGCGCGGTCCCGCCGTTCTGCGGGCTGTGGCGGGACGGCGCAACGCCGCGTCCCGCCCTACAAAGCCCCTGTTGTAACTCCGTCCCGCGCGGAATGTACTCTTTCTGTGAAGTCGCAACGGTTACAACGGTCCGGCAAAGTGTGCCGGCGCGCGGCCATCGCGAAAAACGCTTGAAAACAAGCACTCCGCGCGATTTCGCAAAATAATCCGCGCCGCGGCATGGCCCCTGCTTTTCCTTCCCTCATCGAAGGAAACTCAACCGCAAGGAGCCAACCATGACCGCGATCACCAAGACCGCCGAAGTCGCCAAGACCACCGAGACCGCCGCCGAGCAACTCCTCCGTGACGTGGCCTACGTCCTCAAGCTGACGCGCCGCGTGAAGGAAGAGATGTCGGCCGATCGCGCGGCCCCGGTCGCCCCCGGCCGCAAGGCCGACCGCGCGCTGGTCGCCTAAATCCCTGATCCCCTCCGACCTCCCCCGGTCGGTTCCCCTCCGAAGCCCGCGGGTGCAAGCCCGCGGGCTTCGTGCTTGGCACCCCTTCGGCTATAGTCACATCATCCCACCCGCCACGGTCATACGGAATGGTGCTGATTCCCTACGATGTTCCCGGAAGCCGTTGGTGCGGGAGGGAATTCCATGCGTCGCCTGCCATTCGTCCGCCACCTGCCGGTCGGCAAGCTGCGGTACCGGTACACATCCTGCCGCCACCCGGTCGAGAAGCCCCGGTGGCACGCCCTCTGGCTCCTCGCCCGGATCGACCACCCCCGCACCCCGGCCGCGGTCGCCGACGTGGTCGGCCTGTCGGCCGTGA